>JAYEGQ010000100.1:0-3559 GCA_034659095.1 Thermotogota bacterium | reverse complement strand
CCAGCTGTGATGACACCTTTGTTTACGCCAAGTTCAGCATAACCCACTTGATCCGCAAATGCGAATGATACTACTAGAACTAATGCCATAACTAGAACTAAACTCTTCTTCATAAAAATACCCCTCCCTCTCGAATTTTGTTTTTGTTTTGAGGTCTTTTGGCTTGTAATCATACAACCGTAATTATACACTATTTTTTTCGTTTTTTGCAACCCCCTTTCATTTTTGTGTTCTTTTTTCGTTTTTGGAACTTTATCTTTACTTAATTTTAAAGCTACAAAGACCTTCGAATGTGCTATTTAGCTGATGATAAAATGAAACCCAATCCAATAACCAGTCCAAAACCAATTAGAACACCAAATGCTGCAGGTTGTTTTTCTTCAGGAAACACCTGAGCTTCCAACAGTTCAATTCTTTTCTCCAGCGCTTCAATTTCTTTGTCGTTATCTTTTATTGCTGATGCATTATCTTGTATCAAAACCGTGTTGTTGCCAATCTTTGCTTCAAGTGCCTTTTTCTGTGCTGCCATTAAATCCTTTGTTTCTGCTTTAAATGCATCCAATTCCGTTTCTAAGGTATCAAATCTTGTACTAATACCTTCAAGCTCTTCTCCGAATATGTCTTTATCCACTTTGTCTGCGTCTAATTTTGTGACTGTTTTCGTGTATTCGGCTTCGTCTACTTTTGTCTCTTTCAGGTTTGTGATACTGATATCCATCCATTTGAGTCTTTTGTTGATGTATAAAACCTTGGTATTAATATCATTCTGTAGTCTTTCTTCAATTTCCTTAGTATACTGAGCTAATTCTGTTCTTTCGTCTTTTGCTTTTTTGATGGTTATATCAATCCATTTCAGTCTTTGGTTGATGGACCATACGGCATTCTCAATAGCAGACTGATTTTCTTCTGTTAAGTCCAAGGTCAATAACTCCACTTCATCCAATTCCATGTAGATATAGGCAATTTCTTCTTCCAGAATCTCTTTGGTCACATATTCTGATAAGATCATATTAAAATTGTTCCCGAGAATGTCTACTTGTTCGTTGAGTTCGGATATCTTTCCAAGAATATCTTCTGTTATTCCATTGCTGAACGCCACTTCGAAAGCCAAGTCGTTCAGCCTGGAAACGTTATAGTCAAACTCGTCTTTTAATGCCAACATGTCTTCTTGTGAAGCGGATTCGCTTTTTACCTTATTGATCTGAATATCCATCCACTTCAGCCGTTGATTCAAATAGAATATTTTATCGGATAGTTCTTCTTTTAATTCTTTTTCCAAAGTAACCATTTGATCAGCTTGATTCCGGACTTTTTCTCTAAGGCTTGTTGATGCAATGTCCATCCATTTCAGTCTCATGTTTAAATTGGCTATGGCAGACTCTAATTCTTTTTTGAGTTCGCCTTCCGTGGATTTCAACAATCCTTCCAGTATGTCAACCTGTTCTTTTGCATTATTTGAAGAAATATCCATCCATTTTAGTCGTTGATTCAGATTTGCTAACTCTTCTTCAAATTCTTTTTTCATCTGTCCCTCAACTGTGGTTAGTTTCTCTTCAAGTTCTTTTATCTGTTCTTTCGTGTTAGTCGATGAAATATCCATCCATTTCAGTCGTTGGTTCAGGTTTGCAATTTGTTCATTAAAGTCTTTTGTGGATACGCCATCGTATTCGTCCTTTTGTGATTCTGCGGACTCCAAGCTATTGAGGATCTCCTGTATCATCTGTTGATTGTCTTCAGTATCACTTTTAAGGTTGCTGATGGTGATGTCTGTCCATTTCATTCTTTGATTCACTGCTGATTGATTCTCCTGAACGGTAGCTTCAAGTTCCCCAAGCTGGCCGTCAAAATAAATTCTATTTTCTTCGATTTTTTTGTTTGCAGAATTCATCGAAGCTCTAAGGTTACCGGTGTTTATGTCAACCCATTTCAACCTTTGATTAATAGACCAAATGTTCTCTTCCAATTGAGAATCAAATTCTTCTTGAACTGTCTTGAGGTCGGACTTAACCGATTCAACTCTTTCTTTATTCTTTGCAATGGTCAAATCGATCCATTTCAATCTTTGGTTGGTGGATGCCTTATAACGATCTAATTCCCCTTTAAGCATTGCCGTTTCTTTTGCCAGATCTGCAGCAAGCGCAGTTAAGTCCTCTTTTACGGTCTTAATACTAATATCCATCCACTTTGCTCTTGTATTCAAAGAAGCCTTGGCATCTTCCAGCTCCTTCTCCAACGCTTGAAATGCCTGGTTGCCAACGAACTCTTCCGCCTGGGAAGCTGTTAATTTCTCATTTAACTTTTCTGATAATTCATCCAAGGCATTCTGGAATTCATTTTCCAGATTACGGGCATAGGACTCCAGCTCGGACATTGTTTTACTTAAGGATTCCAGTTCTTTTGCAGCCTGATCCTCAATTGAAGCCACCAGTTTTTGCTGTTCTTTTTCATCAGCGATAAAAAGTTCCATATTATCTGTAAGGGCTTTTATCCTATTTTCCAGTTTCTTAACAACAGTCTGGTCTTCAGCCTTTTCCGCCAATTTTGCGATTTCGCTTTTCAATTGAGCAACATAGTCTTCCATCTGCTCTTTTAGGGCATTGACTCTGCTTTCTATCAATGCCTCAGGAGATTGCGCCTCAATTTTAGTCCAAAGGAACCTGTCAGTGGCATTTAATCCTTGGATCTTTTTTTCCAAAGCCTCTACATCCTTGTTTACAGCTTTTAGATTATCTTCCGTATCACCAATTACCTCACCGTAATCAGCTATTTTCCCGCTCATGATGTCAATTAGCGACTCAAGTGCTTTGACGTCTTCTTGCATCACCGCTTCGGCCGTTCCCGTTACGGAAAATAACAACATGATTATCGAGATTAAAATTAAGAGCTTTTTCATGTTAGCTGTTCCCCCTTTCGAATTCTTCCCCATTTGTTGATAATTATATCATTACCTTACCTATTTTGCAAATAATTCTGCATAATCATTATTACTTACAAAAAAAATCATTTCTCAGAGCTTTTTCTCTGTTTCACTGCATATACAGGGGGGTGTTTTTTCTTTTATTTATCATCTGTTTCCCATTCAGCTTTGACTATTGGTTAATTTTGTAAAATTTTCGTTTACCTATTCTCAAAATTGAGATTTTTTTTACATTTATTTCCTCAAAGGGGTCCGTATGTTTTTCATCGTCAATCTTGATTCCACCCTGTTTAGCCAGCCTCTTTGCCTGACTTTTACTCTCCACCCCGGCAAGCACCAGTAGGTCAACAAGCTGAACGGTCGGCTCGTCGACTTCTAAAATGGGCATATCGGTTGGATTATCCTTTTTTTGAAAAATGTGAATGAATTCTTTTTCAGCCTCTTGAGCACTACTTTCGTCATACAGGAGGGCTACCATTTCGCGGGCCAACCTCATCTTGTAATCCCTGGGATTTATAGCAGGATCACCCAACTTGGCGGCGATTTCAGCCTCACTGAAATCAGTTAGCAGTGTGTAGTACTTCAGCATTAACGTATCCGGAATGGACATAACCTTCCCATATACGTCTTTGGGTTTGTCCG
>JAYEGQ010000099.1:0-3559 GCA_034659095.1 Thermotogota bacterium | reverse complement strand
ATATCCGGGATTTTATCTGGAATATCTAATAATTCATCATCAGCAACTCCAATAACTTTCCTTTCATCATTCACTCCTATAAGGATATCTCCACCAGCTGAATTGGCAAATGCGATGACCGTCTTTGCAATTTTTTGAGAAGATGGCAGACTTTCTTTAAATTCCAAATATCTGTTTTCGCCTCTTTTTATTTTCTCTTTAATCGTCATAAAAATGAGCTACTTGGTCTTATGTATTAAAAATCAATTCCTAAACAGAATCTTTATAAATCAATCAATTATAGCACTTGGAAAAACAACCAACTCTTTTTGATTTCTATTCACATCCCTTTAAAATCAAATATCCCTTTCCTTCTAATATTCCAAGATACTCTAGCTGTTCACCCCTAAAAACATCTTTATAAACCGCATCCAGCTTCAAATCAATATCAAAATCCTTCGATCTGGAATTTGTGAATACTAGGATCGTTTCTCCTTCATATTCTCTTTCAAACCCAAGGACACCGGCTGTGTTATAGATAAAATTGATGGTACCCTTTTTCAAGGCTTCACTGTCCGAACGAAGAGCTGTCAGTGCTTTGTAGAGTTCAAACAATTCGCTATTCCATTTTTTCTCATTCTTCCAAGGAAACGGCTTCCTGCAAAAAGGATCTGTCTCCCCGGTCATGCCGATTTCATCCCCGTAATAAATCATCGGAGAACCTTTAAACGTCATCTGTAGGACAACTGCCAATTTTGCCGCTGCCACGTTTTTATTCAACAAGGTCAAGAATCTGGCGGTGTCATGTGAGCCCAGCATGTTCCAGATACCGTCGATGATTTGTGGGGGATAGAGGTTTAAATAGTTGAGAGAAGAGGTGATAAAGCTGTCGGCACTTCCCCCTCGGACATAAGTTAATGTCATATCTCTGAATAAATAGTTCATCACGGAATTCATACAATCTGTGTTGAAATACTCTAAGGCTTGGTCCCAGTATTCACCCACTAAAACGGAGTCGCTTTTTATATTCATGATCGTGGGATATAAAAACTCACTGAGAAAAATCTTTGAATACTGATCCGTTGTATCCAATCTCCAACCGTCTACGGACTTGGCAAACCATTTACCCAGAACTTGTGCCAAGTAACCCCTGACTTGGGAATTTTCCGTGTTAAGCTTTGGAAGGGAAGCATATCCCTGCCAGGTTTTGTAGCTGTAGGCACTTTCTTCGATGGGAAACTGCTGGATAAAATACCAATCCAAATAATCGGAAGCCCCTTGTTTTTGAAAGTTCTCTTCCATGGCAAAAAATGCCGTTCCGGTATGATTGAAAACGGCATCCAGAATCAGTTTTATATCATACTCGTGTAATTGATCAACCAATAAATCAAAATCATCCTCTTCTCCAAAACCCGGATCCATCTTGAGATAATCCGTTGTGTTGTATTTGTGAACCGAATCAGCCTGAAAAATTGGATTCAGGTAAACGCTGTCAACATTGATAAAGTTCAAGTAATCCAAAGAATCAATAATCCCCTGTAAATCACCGCCATACAGGGAACTAGAAAGTTGAACTCCGGTGGGTGTGGCAGTCCAATCCGGGGTGTTTTCTAAATCAATCTCTGTATTCCCGTTTTTAAACCTGTCCGGAAAAATCTGATACACGATAGCCCCTCTGGACCATTGGGGAATGTTCATATAGTCGATGAGAGGGTTGTCGAAATCGAAGGTGAAGAATTCCTCTGAAGCGTTATACCCAAAGACAAATTCTTCGGAATCTTGAATCACAAACCTGTATTTGAGGATGGGAGCCGGAGTCTTGATGTGAAATCTGTAATAGGCCACCTTTCGATGAACGAACCGTTCTTTTGTGCATTCAAGGGCATTGGATTGCAAGACAACATCCTCAACATCCCCTTCATCAAAACCAATCGTCAGGTATATTTCCCCCTTTTCAACCGGGTTGATGTATTGCCGGCTAGTTTCAAAATAGACCTTTGATATGTTGGAATTACCTTTTTGGGGTTGTGATCGTTCACTGACGCTCCTGATATTGTATACTTCCTCTTGATAAACGCCCAGATCCGTATTTTTAAAATCAAGCTGAACTTCACCGTCGACGATAAATCTGTAAAGGTATGATCCAGGTTCCAGATCAACCATATATCTCCAAAGCAGATTCATCTGCTGCATTTTCACCGATTCGTAGTTTGTAAAATCACCGATGATACTAACCTGTGAAGCCTCTGAAGTCGTTAAAAAAGCTGTCATCACTCCAAAAACACTGGAAACCCCTATAAGAATGAAGAAAAATACGACACTCCTTTTCATATTTCGTCACCCCTTCTGTGATGGTTTTCTACATTGTTCTTGTTTATTATACTACCTGAAGTAAAAATCAGCAGAGGGCCTAGTATAATGCTTAACCTTAACAATTGACAGATATTTTTACCATGGAGATGATCACATTGAAAAACATGCTTAAAAAGATTCTTTACGTTTTACTGTTTGTATTAGGATTTAACGCCATCGCCACACTATTCATACCCGATGAAGCCTTTGTTGTTTACGGGGTTTTCTTTGCCATCCTTTTCATTGCAGGGGGTCCCGGAGGTTCACAAATACAAGCAACAAGAGAAAAACTCTCAGCATTGGAAAATGACTACACCATCGTCAATTGGGAACAACCCGGAGCGGGAAAATCCTACAATGCCCATCCAATCAATTCATTAACACCGGATGTATATGTTGAAGATGGCCATGCTTTGACACAATATTTAAAGGAGCGATTCAATCAACAAAAAATATACCTAATCGGAGAATCCTGGGAAAGTTATCTGGGAATCAGACTGAGCAAAGAGTATCCTGAAGACTATCACGCCTTTATCGGAACAGGTCAAATGGTGGACTTCTCTGAAACTGAACAGTATTGCTATGATTTAGCTTTGTCGATAGCAAATAAAAGAAACGATTTGCAGCAGATAAAAGCTCTTGAAAACCTAGATGAAATCCCAATTAGAGGTAAAAATATCTCATTGGAAATAGGCACATAGTTGGTTTATCTCCACAATATGATGGGACGAGACAATGACATCAAACAAACCAATTGGAATACTTTTAAAATCATCTTCTCCCCCGAGTACGGCATTTTGGATACCATTAACTATTTCAGAGGATTGTATTACACCTTTAGTCATGTTTACCAGCAATTATACGGAAAAGATTTAAGGCAAACCCACACAGAGTTTGAGATTCCAATTTATATCCTTCAAGGCAGACACGACTTTAACGCCCCAACTTATTTGGCAGAAGACTGTTATGAGAAGATTGATGCTCCGGACAAGCAACTCATCTGGTTTGAACGCTCGGGACATAATCCCTGGATTAATGAAAGTGAGCTGTTTCAGGAGAAAGTAAGAGAGGGGGGAATTATCGTTTGCCGGGCATGTCTATTGAGCCAGAATGTTGAAAGAAACATTTACCACCGATCCGAGCAAACTCATCGACCAGATCAACGCAGCCAGTCGGGAACAAACCCAAGGCATCAGCCAAATCAACCAAGCGATGAGCCAGATGGAAC
>JAYEGQ010000098.1:0-3573 GCA_034659095.1 Thermotogota bacterium | reverse complement strand
GGTAAACATATGGCGAAGTGTCTGCAAGTCTTTGATATCAATATCTTCATTTGCAGAAGAAAAGCTCTGAGTTTTCAGTTTAAAGCCAATAGGGTCAGAATTGATCTGAAGTTTGCCACGTTCCCTTTTTATTGTTTCGGTTATATCTTTGAAAATTTGGCCTATTCTTCTGAACAAACGTAACTCAAAGCCTCCTTGAGCCTATGAAAAGGTTCCAAAACATCTATTTCATCGGATATCCTTTCAAGCCATTTTATATCATCACTTGTAAGTGTACCATTAAAAAAAAGAGTGTAGCCGCTTTCTAAACTTTCCTTTGAGAGTTCTTCGCGCATTTTAACTTCTTTTGCTGTTTCATTTTCTTTTGTTGGAATACTAATATGTATAATTGGCATTTTAAATTGAATATCTAATAATCGCGTATCTTCGATTAAGATGAATTTGGGTTTTTCCTCGATATTCTGCAAAAGTTTTTTTGCGATAACATCCACTAAAAGATACTTTTCGATGGAATTACCGTATAATATTTTTTGAAGTCCAGTAGGTTTGATCGGCTCAGAATACTTGAATTCTACCGGAATAGCATAGGGATCCGTAACCATAATCCCACCTACATATTCATTGTCTGAAGTTCTGGTGACCATTAGATAACCAATGCTCATATTAACATCTGACATACCAAACACCTCAAATCATTTTTTTATTCCATTAAATCAATGCTCTTCAAGTCTTTATAAGTGAATATCCAAAAAATGTCCTCTAAATTCATCTTCAACGATTTTTTCTTCTTTTTTCTTCTTTCCCTTCATATCCCGTTGAAGATAGGCGTTTTTTTTCTGCTCATCTGTGGCATTTTTGGCTTCTTCCTGCTCGCTTTTTTTGGAATTTCGGGTCGATTCAGTTTGCCTTTTGGCTTCTTCTGACTGTTCTTGAGCAATTGTCGTATATACTGCATTTTCAGCACTTGATTGATTGCCAATCTGTTGAGCTGTTTGAGGTGCCCTTATAAAATTTGTTTGCATTTCTACTGGTCCAGTCATATTAATCCGCCTCTTATCTTCCAAGGAACAGGTTCATACGATCTTTTAATTTCAACATAATACTCCGGTGAATCTGTGAAATTCTTGATTCTGTAACCGATAATATTTCAGCTATTTCTTTGAAATTCAATTCTTCGACGTAATATAGGGATAAAATCTGTCGTTCTCGTTCTTTTAATTCCTTTATTTCCTCTTTAAGTTGCTCTGTAAGCTCCTCTTTGAAATAGTTTTCTTCAGGTGTGTTGGTCGTCGAGGAGAAAAATTCGGTAAAATCATCAGCATCGTCGGACAGAAAACCGTCTAAATTCAACAACTGTCTTCTTGACATTTCGTTCAAAGCCAAAGTGACTTCTTTTTCACTTAATCCCAAATGCTTTTGTATCCTTTCTGAGCTGGGAAATTCTCCGTCTTCACTCTGGAGTTCGATCATCGCCCCTTCAACCTTTTTCATCAAATGTCTGGTATTTCGTGGAATCCAATCTATTTTCCTGAGATAGTCGTACATGGCTCCTCGAACTCTTTTCATTGCAAAGGTAAAAAAACTTGCACCCCTTGATGGGTCGTATCTTTCACGAACATTTAATAAGCCAATTAATCCCTCTTGTATCAAATCATCCAATTCTACGTTTTCAGGCAACGAACTTTTTAGCGAAATCGCAATTGCTTTGATTCGCGGAAGAAAATGTTTAATCATTTCTGTTGAAGACATTTTTTTCTGATACTTTCCGTAAGAAAAAGAATTCATTTACAACACCTCAAATTTGAGAAACTTCTGTTTTCTCTCCTCCGCCAACCTTTCTGACATTTAAAATCCCGGTACTGATATTAAATTCAATACTTCTCGCTCGATTACCTCCTGTATCATCTGCGCGAATCCTCACTTTGTGCTTTACGAGGATCTTTTTCACCGCTTCTATATTTCGCTTTCCCACTTCCAATGTAGAACCTTTTTTTTGAAACATTGCTGCTCCGCCTGCGATTTTAGCTTCCAAATTACCACTTGAGGCGCCTAATCCTTTCATATCTTCTATAAGTATCGGTATCCCCGTATCTGCATATTTACCGGGTTTGGTAACATTTTTCCCCCCACTGTCAGGAAGCATGACGTGAATCAAGCCTCCTACACCGGCCTTCTTATCAATCAAACAAACTCCCACACAGGAACCTAGACCAAGGGTTACCAAAATTTGGGGGTTTTTTGCTGCTACATATTCTCCAATACCGATGATCTTCTTTTGTCCCATTCAATTCACATCCCGATACTATTTAATAATTTTGGAATGGAATTAGGTTCCATAATTTGGAAAAGGTAAGCTTCTACATTAACCTGTGATTCTATTTCAAACTCTGTTTCAATCACGATGCTTTTATCTTCCTCTTCAGCATAAGTCAAACATGATTCAGCTACAATGGCTGAAACCATATCAAAGGTCACCTGCGGCACCTCTGAATTCAAATTCAGATTGGTAAATTGGGACAATGAAACCAGATAGGATCCACAAACAATGTTTCCCAACTCAGAAAAAACGGATCTCTGCATCTCATCCATTTGAGTTAAATCATCACTTCCCTGACCAATCAATAATTTCAGTATTTGCTTGGCTGGTTCCGAATCAAAGATTAAAAGAAGTTGACCGTTTAAATCCTCGAAAAAGCTCATTTGAATTCCAACAGTAACTTTTTCAGGGTCTTTAAACATAAAAGGGATTTTGGAAATTTCAACTACTGATACATCAGGAACAGTTATTTCTACTTTCTTATTCATCATGGTTGATAAAGAAGTAGCCGCATTACCCGTCCCTATATTTCCTATTTCCTTTAACGCTTCAAAATGAAATGGTTCTAATTTATCATAAACTGACATAAGCTTAACTCCCCTCTTTCAATTGTTTTTCTTTCTTCCTTCTCTCCTGCTGAAGATGAAAGATATATTTTACCATTTTATCCTCTTTGCTTTTTGACATAGAAAGGAACTGAACACCGTAAATATTGTTGGTGGTATCCACAGACATATCCCTTCTAACGATCTTTGATTCCTGATTTTCAAGTCCAATTCCTCCACCAATTCCCAAATTGATATAAATCTTTTCTCCAGCATTCAACCTGGGTTTTGTCACTATCTGTAAACCATTGGCACTTAAATCCTTAGTGATGAAATAATGTTCTGTAATCTCTTTTTCCTTTTTTTGTTCTTTTTCTTGATTGCTTAGTTCTTCAAGTTTAGGTTTAGGCTTAGGTGGATATGGCTCCAAGGCAAAGACACCCTTTTGGAAAAAAGGTATTCTAACAAATTGCCTTCTTTGAACCTTTCTGGCTTGATCGGGTATTGTCATATAGGTGATTAGAAAACCCTCTTTGTTCTTTTCATAAGAAATCACCTTAGACATGAAAACAAACATTGAGCTCCTGTCAAACATTTTGACATAAGCACTAACACCCGCTGGTATTGGTACAAATTGACCTTTGTAACTTGGCATACCGATAGTCATTACCATTTTTTGAAAATCCAATTCAAAAATACTACTCTTATATA
>JAYEGQ010000097.1:0-18164 GCA_034659095.1 Thermotogota bacterium | reverse complement strand
AACTTCTAAGCTTAAATTGCGAAGCAGTAAAATCAAACTACCAAACTATATGCATGAAGTTTCCTCCTTTGGAGGAAACTTCTAAGCTTAAATTGCGAAGCAGTAAAATCAAACTACCAAACTATATGCATGAAGTTTCCTCCTTTGGAGGAAACTTCTAAGCTTAAATTGCGAAGCAATTTAAGCAGTTGACTTAATCATAATTTTCTGGTAAAATAACTTTAGTCATGAAAAAACATTTCGAGGGCGTTGTCCTCGAAATTTTGTTAATAAGAACGCTTAAGGCGGGAGTTATCTACCCGCCTTAAGTATTGCAGAAAAGCTTTTTTGGGGGAATTGATTTGCAAAAGATGGTTGAGCAGTTACAGAAAGCTTTGGAGGTTTTGTTAGAAGAATTAGGCTACGAATTGTACGAATTAAAATACATTCAACAGAAATCCAAGAAGACGTTGAGAATTTTTATTGACCACCCACAGCGGTCAATTAGTATCAAAGATTGTGAGGAAGTGTCCAGGCATGTTGGGCCGTTGATTGATGAGCAGGAACTGTTAAAAGGCTCGTATTATTTGGAAGTTTCTTCACCGGGAGTGGAACGGGAACTTCGAAGCGAGCGGGATTTTAAGCGGTTTGTGGGTGAAACGGTTAAAATCATTACAAGAGAACCGGTGGAAAAGCGAACGGTTTTTATTGGGAAATTAACGGACTTTGATTTGGAAAACAATGAATTGGAAGTTTTGGAAAGAGATTCAAATCGATTATTTACGATAAAATACGCTAATGTAAAGAAAGCGCAGTTATATTTGGAGGTTTAAGATGAATATCAATCTTATTGAGGCTTTAGAACAGCTTGAAAGTGAAAAAGGTATAAAGAAAGAAGAAATCATCGAGGCGTTAGAACGCTCTTTGAAGGTTTCGTATAAAAAGGCATTTGGTGAAGAGGAACATGTTGAGATCAAAGTTGATCAGTTAACAGGTGAAATCGCTATTTACCGAGTGTTTTTAGTTGTGGAAAAGGAAGAGGATATCCAGGATCCCTCATATGAGATTGACATTAAGGCGGCTCATAAGATCAAACACAATGCGAAGATTGGTGAGGAGATTCGCCAGAAGATCAATGTGAAGAAATTCAATCGGATTGCGGCGCAAACTGCTAAACAGATTTTGATACAAAAATTACGTGAATTGGAAAAAGACAGTATTTATGCACAGTATAAAGATATGGAGAACACACTTGCCAGTGCTGAAGTGATGCGTCCCCTTTCCAATGGGTATGAAATCCGAATTGGAAAGGTTGAAACGGTTATTACTCAGGAAAGAATGATTCCCGGGGAGCGATATGAGAACGGGAAGCATATTAAGGTCTATATTGAAACCGTTGAAAAGAGTCCACGAGGCGCTTATATGAGGGTCAATCGAACTTCCAGGGAGTTCTTGAAGATGCTTCTGTTTAAGGAAGTTCCTGAACTATCGGATGGGACTATGGAGATCGTTGCCATTTCAAGAGAACCGGGTGTTAGAAGTAAGGTGGCTTTACGTTCTCTAAACCATCAGGTGGATCCTGTGGGTGCTTGTATTGGTGAAAATGGTACAAGGATCATGAATATTGTAAAAGAGCTTAGCGGTGAAAAAGTGGATGCCTTTGAGTGGTCTGATGATATCGAAATTTTAATACGAAATGCCCTGGCTCCTGCTGAGGTTATTGAGGTAGAGGTTTTGGATGAGGAAAATAAGATTTCAAGGATTTGGGTTCCACCGACACAGCTTTCTTTGGCCATCGGTAAGGGTGGGCAAAATGCCCGGTTGGCTGCACGGTTAACGGGTTGGAAGATTGATATTAAACCGATTCTTGAATGATTTGGAAATATATTTTTGGAAAAAGACACTCTTTTTTGGGAGTGTCTTTTTTTGTGGTGGAGTGGTTTGTGTATAGGTTATAATTTTTGTTTTTCTTCCATTTAGTGTGTGTTGAATAAAGTTAGACACTAAATGAAAGAGAACCGAACAATTCCATGTTTAGTATAATTGTAAAACTATTGCTTGATAAGGTTTTAAATGTATTGTGTTCTGGTTAATCGAAAAGTCTTTTAGATAATTGTTTATGACCATTTTTAAACTATTCTTGCTAAGTAATGAATCCAAAAAATCATTTTCAGTTTCCGATATATTGAGAATAATCAGAAAATCCCCTTGCTCGTCAAATCTTCTAAAAGCAAAAATTTCATCTTGTGAATCTAATAACTCATAGTTTCCAAAAACCAGTGTTGGATTTATCTTTCTGATTTTGATCATTTCTTTATAGTAATTCAATACTGAGTCACTGTGTTTAAGGGAGTTGGATACGTTAATATCCGAACACTCTGTGTTGGGTTTTATCCACGGCTGAACCTTTGAAAAGCCTAAGAATTGCGAATTATCCCAGTGCATGGGGCTTCTGGAGCGATCTCTTCCGTGTTTTTGGACTTCTTTCATAATGGTGGTTTCATCCATTCCCCAGTGTTTTTTCTCT
This sequence comes from Thermotogota bacterium, assembly GCA_034659095.1. Taxonomy (GTDB): domain Bacteria; phylum Thermotogota; class Thermotogae; order MWEM01; family MWEM01; genus JASUTC01. The sequence goes on along the minus strand of JAYEGQ010000097.1, from coordinate 15,658 downwards.
CCGTAGAGTTTTTTTGCGGAGATATCATCGTAGTCTTCGATAGCTTCATAGCGAGTGTCTGGCAATCCCAATTCATCGCCCTGGTAGATGAAGGGTGTGCCTTCTAGGGTTAATAAGAGAGTGGCAAAGAGTTTTGCTGAGGCTTGTCTGTATTGCTCTTCATGGCCAAAACTCGTGACGATTCTGGGTAGGTCATGGTTTGAGAAACAGATGCCGCTCCAGCCTTTATTGTGTAATTCTTTTTGCCAATTTGTGATGATTTCTTTCAGCTTTTTCGGGTTTTTTCCAAAGGCCTTGTAGTAATCGGTATGTTCGAAGGTAAAGACCATATCCAGTTCTCCACGGTCTCTATCTGTAAATTCAACAGCTTTTTTGGGGTTGACATAACCACATTCACCAATGGCCACACAATCGTGGTTGCTGAACGTTCGTTGGTTCATTTCTCTGAAATATTCGTGGACCCTGGGTCCATCAACAAATTTGGTGTGATCAAAAACGTAGTTTTCTCCCTCTTTCGGTTGATTATTTGGCAAACCGGGGATTTTGGAAATCAGGTTGATGGCATCCAGTCTGAACCCATCCAGGCCATTATCCAGCCACCAGTTGATCATTTTATACAGGTCTTTTCGAACTGCCGGGTTTTCCCAATTCAGATCGGGTTGATAGGGTGAGAAAAGGCCCAGATAATATTGATCGGTTTTTTTGTCGTAAGTCCATGTGGTTTCGTGAAAATAACCCGCCCAGTTATTAGGTTCTCCTCCATTCTTCCCATCTCGCCAGTAATAATAATTCCTGTACTCGTTTTCTTTTGAGCTGGAAGAGGCAACAAACCAAGGGTGTTCGTTGGAAGTGTGGTTGATCACTAAGTCCATGACCACTCGCATGTTTCTCTCATGGGCGTGTTCCAACAATTCATCAAAATCTTCCATGCTGCCATAGGTTTTATCAATGGCATAATAGTCAGAAACATCATAACCATTATCTTTCATGGGTGAGGAGTAAATCGGGGAAATCCATATTAAATCCACACCCAGGTCTTTTAAATAATTTAGTTTGGAGATGATCCCTCGGATATCTCCTTTACCGTCATTGTTTGAATCTTTGAAGCTTTTCGGGTATATTTGATAAGCAATACTGTTTTTCCACCAGTCCATTGTGTCAGTCCTTTCATTTTATTTTCAAATCGGATTATACCATATTCGCGTTTTCATGCGACAGTCTGCTATAATTTATTGTATATTCTAAAGGGTTCATTGAAATTGTATTTTTGTTGTGAATAGAAGGGAGTGGTTCTGTGAAACGTTATCTAACGGTTGTGAGTTTGTTGCTAATACTTTTTCTGATTTCTTGTCAGATGCCTTTACCGGGTCCAGGGGAAGAAGGATTATTTTCTCTTGTTGCCAATTGGGGTAGGACGGTTGAAAAGACTTCTGATAGTGAAGAAGGGGTGTTTATTCATCCTACTTCAGATGGTGGTTTTGTCTCTTTAACGGAAACACTCGTGGATAATACCGAACCCATTTTCTCAAAACAAGCGTTATTTGATTGGTGTCCAAAAAATAAATCTGATTGAAAACAATACAAATGTGGAACTGTTTTATGTAGATGAAAATGGAGATGAAATTTGGAGTATGGAATATCTTGCTTCCGGTAGGGATCTTCTAACCGGAGCCATATTTACATCCGAAACCACAGTGATGGTCTATGGAAGTACAAATTCAGCGGACGGTGTTTTTGCAGGTAAAAATCAATCGAGCGGATATGACGGTTTTGTGTTACCCATTAATACATCGGAGGGACAACCTGAAGATTCTTATACTTATGATTATCAAGAGGCTGATAACGGCATAAAAAAAATTTATCGAACAGACGACTCGCCAAATCTTCTTTTTGTGGGTGAAGCAAAAAACACAGCGGGTGTTCAAAAGATTTGGTTGATGCGGGTTTATAAATATCAACCGACTATCAAGTCTCAGGCCTTGATGTTTGAGGACGATGAAGTACATTACGTTTTTGGTGGATTGAGAAGAATCGGTCCTAACGAATATGTGATGACTGCCACAAAGAAAACGCTTGATAGAGAGCAAGTGGCTTTTTATAAGTTTACTTCCGATGCCTCTACAGAAGAAATGAATGTTGAGTTCTTGGAAAACTATGATGTAAACAAACTCATTCCTGGAGATTCAAGAGAACGAATTATCGGATTATCAAATTTTAAGGATGGTATTTCAATACTTGCAGGAGTTAAAGCTGAAAATGATGTTTTGACACAAAATAAATTCTTCTTAATTAATAAAGAAACCTTTGAAGTTAGAGAGCAAACTTATCAATACAAACCGGGGGTTATATACAATCATTTGAGTAAAAGAGGTGCTCCAGTATCTTATGGATTAACGGGATACGTTCCTTCAGATGACCCGGACTCAGGTGACAGAGTTGCCGGTGGAAGGGCCTGCTGGGTGGAAGGGTTGTAACAACAAAATCCCCTCCTTCAGAAAAAGGGGGCAGTTTCAAAGAAACTGTACCCCCTCGACCGGAGGATGGGATTTTTGTGCTCAAGTTATCTTGGAATTTTAAACTAAGTATAAAGCGAAATAACACTATCAAAAACTAAAATCATAATGCTCCGGATGTAGTTTTTAGAACTCGAAGCGGCTTTAAAACTTCAGGAATTTTCACTTCTCAAAAATTATGTAAACTTATATAGGGTATTTGTTAATTGGTTTATTCTTCATTATCCTCTTCAATCGGTAATGGGTAGCGGGATTTACACTCTTTACAGTATAGGTGTTCCCCATGAGTTTTTGTGTACTTCACATAAAGTGTGGCACCGCATTTTTCGCACTTATAATCCGTGGGTTCATCCCAGGAGATGAATTCGCAGTCTCCACCGTTGTAGGTGTTGTTTTTACAAGTGTAGAAAAATTTCCCCCGTTTGCTTCTTCTTTTAACGACTTCCGCGCCACATTCCGGGCATTTTCCCCTGGCTTTTATATCGATGTTTTCGGTGTATTTGCAATCAGGATAATTACTGCATGCAATAAATTTTCCGAAACGGCCGAATTTTTCCACTAATGGAGATCCGCATTTTGGACAGGCTCGTTCTATTTCTTTGGCTTCTTTCTTGGTTTGTTCCTGTAGTTTTTCAGTATCTTTGAAATAGACCATGTCCTTTTCCATGTAGGCTTCAATGTCTTCGGGCACCGAAAGGTTGATCTTGCAGACTTGACAGGTTAAATAAGGACCGTATCGTCCCACGCGCATTTCCATGGGTTTTTTGCATTTTTTGCAGTTGACGTTGGTTTTCATGTCCACGTTGAGTTTTTTTGACTTGATTAGTTGATCCATTTTTTCAAGGGTGGGCACAAATTTGTCGTAAAATTCAGTCAGGACTTTTTTCCAGTCGATATCTCCAATTTCAACGTAATCCAGGTCACTTTCCATCAAGGCGGTGAATTTCTTTTGTACGATTTTTGGGAAATGGCCGGTTAAAAAGTGATTCACCACTTTTCCCACGAATGTAGGGGCGATGGTTTTGCCTTCACGCCGGACATAATTTCTGGAAAACAGGGTTTTGATGATGGATGCGTACGTACTTGGGCGTCCTATTCCGTCTTTTTCCAGCATCTTAACCAATGTGGCTTCTGTGAATCGGGAAGGTGGTTTGGTGAAGTTTTGACTCATATCAAGTTTGTCCAAGTTCACCGGCTGTTTTTCTTTCAAATCAGTTTCCAGAATCTTATCGGAATTCTTTTGCGGATAGAATTTCTCAAAACCGTCAAATATCTGCTTACTGCCCTTTGCCTCAAATAAATACTTTGAATCTTGGTTTTCTATTTGAATCTTTTTATTCATGTATTGAGATGGTGTGGATTGAGATGCCATGAATCGATTCCAGATCAGGTTGTAAAGTTTGAACTGGTCCTTTTCCATAAACGCTTTTACCGATTCCGGTGATTTTTCCGGATAGGTGGGTCTGATGGCCTCATGGGCATCCTGAACGTTGTTCTTTTTTGTGGTAAAGGTTCTTCTCTTGTGATATTCTTTGCCGTGATTTTTTTGTATATACTTCTCAGCACCGTCCAAAGCCACGTTGGAAAGTCGGGTTGAATCGGTTCTCATATATGTGATAAAGGCAGTCTGTCCTTCAGGGGTTTCAATTCCTTCATACAATTTTTGGGCGACTTGCATGGTCCTTCCCACATTATATCCCAACAGATTTGAAGCGGCCTGTTGCATCGTACTGGTTGTAAAGGGTGCCGGAACCTTTTTACTGACCTTTTTATCTTCGATGCTTTTGACTGAGAAAGAAGAATGATTTAATTCTTCTTTAATCTTTTCAGCTTGTTTTTGTGTCTTTACTTTATTCTTTTCAAGAGTTTTCCCCTTTATCTTGGTGAGTTCCGCTTCCAGTTCACCAAATAACCCCTTGAATTTCCAATACTCTTCAGGAACGAATTTGACGATTTTATCATCCAATTCGCAGATGAATTTTAAGGCAACGGATTGAACTCTTCCTGCGCTTAAGCTGTTCATCCTCAGGGCACGCCAAAGATAAGGGGTAATTTTATACCCCACGATCCTATCCAAGATTCTTCTGGCAAATTGCGCCTCGACTTTGGATTTGTCTATGGGCCTGGGATTTTTTATGGCTTCGTTAATGGTGTTTTTCGTGATTTCCAAGAAGATTACCCGGTTTTTTTCGCTTTCTTTCAATCCCAGTATCTGAGCGATATGCCATGCGATGGCTTCTCCCTCTCTATCCATATCTGATGCCAGAATTACGTCTTTTCCCTTTGCCTTTGATTTAATATCTTTGATGACCTTTTCTTTTCCCTTCATCGTTACAAAAACCGGCTCAAACCCCTTATCTATTTCCACTCCCAATTCTGAAACAGGAAGATCTCGGATATGTCCCTTTGAAGAGATGACTTCGTAGCCTCTTCCCAGGTACTTCTTGATGGTTTTTGCCTTTGATGGAGACTCAACTATGACTAAATGACTCATTTAAGGCGTTTCACCTCTTTCAATAGTTTGTCGAATGACTCTTTCTTACTGCTTTCTATGTAAATTCTTACAACGGGTTCCGTGCCTGATGCCCTGGCAAGAATCCATGTGTCAGCTTCGTCATCCTCAAGCTGGAAACCAATTCCGTCCATATCCAGTCTTTCCTTGATTTTGAAGACAGAATAGGTGCCTTTTTGTGATTGAAAAGACTTGATAATCTTTTCTTTTTGCTCATTTGTTTCCAATTCAATATTTAAGCGTGTGCTGTGGAATTTTCCGGTGATTTTTTCTACATCTTTTCTAATTTCACTCAGTTCTTTTCCTTCATATGCACGCATTTCAGCAGATAGTAAACAGGCCAAAAGGCCGTCTTTTTCCAGCACATGATCTTTTATACTCAATCCGCCGCTTTCTTCTCCGCCCAAGGCATATTTTCCCGTGGACAACAATTCACCGATGAATTTGAATCCCACCGGTGTAACGGTGGTTCGATGCTCAAAATGCTTGGCAACTTGGTCCATCATGTGAGAGGTGGCAACGCTTCTGATTAAATCCCCGTCCATCTTTTTATTCTTATACAGATGATAGGCTACCATTGCCAAATATTCATTTGGGGAAATAAAATCACCTTTATCATCCACAATACCAAATCGATCGGCATCATTATCCAAGGCAAGCCCCATGTTCATTTTGTTTCTAATTACATCTTTTCCCAATGTTTTTAAGCGAATTTCATCCGGTTCAGGACGATAGCCGCCAAAGTAAGGATCTCTGAAATCGTTGTAATAGACGATTTGTGAAGGTTCATCATAAATCCTGTTCATGATGGTGTCCAAAAAGTCGTTTCCCGTCCCGAAAACCATGTCTACTCCGGCACTTAAGCCCTGTTCTTTCATTTTATCCACGTCAAATTTCTTCAACATCATTTCCGAGTATTCTTCAACCGGTGTGATGACGGAGAATAATTTCTTATTTTTGGCTGTTTCCAAATCCAATTTTTTGATGCTATTTTTTTCCAAAACGATTTCCATCGCTCTTTTTTCAATATAATCGGTGATTTCAGGCATAGCAGGTCCCCCGTCTTCCGGGTTAAATTTCAAACCGCAATAGTTGTAGGGATTATGAGAAGCGGTTAAGTTGATCCCACCATCCAGTTTTTTTAACGTGATGAGATAGGATATAACGGGAGTAGGAGTGGGTCGGTCACAAAGCATTACCGATATACCGTTACCAGTCAGAACTTGGGCAACTCGTTGTGAAAAATCTTCCACCATGAATCTTGCATCATATCCAATAATAATCTTTAACCCTTTTTTCTTTTTCAACATTAAGTAGTCAGCGATGGCCTGAGATACAATCTCTACATTTTCAAACGTAAAATCATCTGCAATGATACCTCTCCATCCGCTGGTACCGAATTTGATTCCTTTATTCATAAGATTGATCAACTCCTTTCACCTTTATCTTTCTATCTAAAAATCTATTGTATTCACTCCATTGATTTTGAACATATGCGTTGTTATCGTCTAAGGTTTTCTTGGTGATTTCCCTGAATTGAGCGATTTTTGAATCCGCGTTATCAGCAGAATGAACGATCATCGCTTCAATGGTTTTCGGTTGAATTGGTGCCCCCCACTCAATTTCCCCGTGATGGGACAGGATGATATGATTGATTTCCATCAGCATATCATGCGGAAAATCTTCAAGAGAGTCTGCATATCGATCTATCATTTCAATACCTATGATGATGTGTCCCAACATTTCACCGGAGCCTGAACGTTCAATCCCTGAAGATGCCAAGATGTATTCTTTGGTTTTGCCAATATCGTGCAACAGTGCACCGGCAATTAAGATGTCATCGTTAATTTCCATGTTCGGGTAGTTATTGCGGATATCCTTAGCTAGCTTAACCACATCAAGGGAATGTTCAATGAGGCCGCCTTTGTAAGCGTGATGAACAGAAGTTGCAGCAGGTGCTTCTAAAAAGCGCACTACGAACTTTTCGTCATGGACGAAAACAGCTTCAAGAAGTGCTTTGATATGTTTATCCTTGATTAAATCGATGATTTTCAACACTTCATCGTATAAAGCTTTCACATCTTTGGACGTGATTTCAATAAACTTCTTGGGATCGTATTCATCTTTTGAAAGTACTGTGACAGCATCTTTGGAATTCTTTATGTTCAATTGTTTTTTCGTGTCAAACAACTTGATCTTTCCTTCAACCCGTACAACAGTCCCCTGTGTTAGCCTTTCATCGTTCAGATCGGCATTCCACCAATCGATACCCCTCATGGTTCCGCTGCGATCTTCAAATGTCAGCAGCAAAAAATTCTTGCCATCTCTTGTGGTTTGCATTCGCTTGCTGGTTACTTTTAAAACACTGGAAACGTAATCGTCCAGTTCCATATCCGATATAAATTTTCCGCTGTTTTTTGGTAGATAATTACCCGCTTCCTGGGAAAACTCATCCATCTTTTCTCTCAGCAAATCACCAAGTTTCAACTGTACACATCCCTTCTTTTCTCCATCGATACGATCTTTATTCTATCATATCTTTTCTTTACTGCATGAGCAGTTTTTAGTTACTTATATTTTCTGGCAACCCGTTTTGAAATCGAACAGGTTATCTCATAGTTAATGGTTTGAATCTGTTGAGCCATTTCTTCCGCACTAATCTCTTCTGATCCCATTTTTCCCAAAAGAATCACTCTTTCCACCGGCTCAACCTGTTCAATATGATCCACATCCACCACAAATTGATCCATACAAACACGGCCTAGTATACGGCATCTTTTTCCTTTGATTAAAACTTCTCCTTGATTTGAAAGCAGACGGTTGTATCCATCTGCATAGCCCACGGGGATCGTTGCTACTTTCATGGTCTTGTCGGCAGTAAACGTTCTACCATAACTGACAGATGTTCCTTTAGAAATACATTTTACCATGGAAATGGTTGTTTCCCAAGATAAAACCGGTTCCAGTTCCTTTTCCCGTTTAAGGTTTTTAGGATCCAAACCGTATGATGCGATGCCAATTCTGACGAAATCCATGAGATTTTCTTCACAGAACATAGCGCCTGCACTATTGGCAACGTGCTTGAATGGAATCCCTTCAAAGTGTTTTGCCACTGTTTTGAATCGTTCAATCTGCAAGTTGGTAAAAGATAGATCATCTTCATCAGCGGATGAAAAATGGGTATATAGACCCTCTACCTTTAATTTTTTATCGGATAAAAGTTCTTGGATTTTTTCTACAGCGTCCACATGACTAAACCCAGCCCTTGACATACCGGTATCGATGATAGCATGGACTTTTAAGGGTTTTTCTTTCAAATGTTTTTTGAGACCATTGTATTGATGACTAGAATAAATGGTGGCTGTCAAATCATTTTCAATGAGGTAATGAAGGTATTCCGGTTTGAAATAATTCAGAACCAAAATGGGAGTTTTAATGCCATTTTCCCTTAGTTCAAGGGCTTCTGACAAGAAGGCGACAACCAGATATTCTACACTTTCGGATTCCGCTGCTTTTGCCAATTCAACGGCACCGTGTCCGTAACCATCCGCTTTGATGACGGGCATAATCCTTGTAGGGTGTACTTTTTCTTTGAAATATCTTAAATTATGTCTGTAGGCATCCAAAGAAATGATGGCATGTGTATCTCTGAAATCATTATTTGTTTTGTACATTTTATCCACCCAGGATAGACAGGAAAACTCCTGCCGCTACAGCAGAGCCAATGACGCCTGCAACGTTTGGTCCCATGGCGTGCATGAGAATGAAGTTTGAGGGATCTTCTTTTTGTGCCACCATCTGTGCAACTCTCGCTGAATCAGGAACAGCTGAAACTCCGGAACCGCCAATGAGGGGGTTGATCTTTTCTTTCAGGAAAAGGTTCATGATTTTTGCAAAAAGTAATCCGCTGATCGTGGAAATAACAAAAGCAAAAGCTCCAAGGAAAAGGATCAGCAACGATGTTTCACTTAAAAAGATATCCGCTTTAGCTGATGCCCCGACAGAAAGACAAAGCATTATTATTGCCGGATCTGCGATGTATTTGGCACAAGCCTCTGCCAGTCGTTTTGTCAATCCGTTTTCCTTTAAAAAGTTTCCCAACATCAGCATTCCAATCAATGGTAAAGCTTGAGGAACCAATAACCCAATAAAAACTGTGGTAATGATTGAAAAAACCAATTTTTCTACTTTTTTAACCTTTCTTGGAGGCTTCATTCTAATCAGTCTTTCTTCTTTAGTCGTAAACAACCTCATTAGTGGAGGTTGGATAATTGGAATCAATGCGATATATGAATAAGCGGCAATGGCAATAATGGCAAGCATGTCAGGAGCAAATTTGTTTGCTATGTAAATGGATGTAGGTCCGTCTGCGCCACCGATGATTGATATAGCTGCTGATGGTTCGAAATCAAAACCGAATTGTCGAGCTAAAAAGAAAGCAATAAAGATACCGACTTGAGCTGCTCCTCCCAGGAAAATCGTAATGGGATTGGATAGCATGAACGAAAAGTCAGTTAAAGCACCAATACCGAGAAAGATTAACGGTGGGTAAATCCCTAACTGAAGTCCGAGATTGATGTAGTACATAAGCCCGCCTGCGGCTGTTGTTGTTGGCTCCATGAATAATCCGGTATATAGAGGCGGTATATTTGCCAAAATCATACCAAACCCGATAGGTATTAACAGAAGTGGCTCAGCATTCTTTGCTACTGCAACGTAGAGAAGCACACTTCCTAAACCGATCATGAACAAATTTCCCGAAGTCAAACCTGCAAATGCCGAACTTGTAAAAAAAGCTGTGAACGCCCTAAGTAACACTTGACACCCCCTGTAGTATCAACGAAAAAAAATTTTATTGTTTTTATTCTTTCATATGAGGCCTCTCCTCAAATGAACAACATAGATTCTAACATATAGGTGGAATATAATAAAGACTAGTTATCATTTGGATAGATTATAACACCAAAATTAGCGATCAATTTAAGTTCTTTTCTTATTCACGCTGAATATTCCAACCGAAACCAGTGACAATGCCAGGATAATGGAAAACGAGAAAAACTCTTCAGGCAGGAATATGGACGAAAGAATGGAGCCTGAAATTGGGATGATAAATTTGAATATGGTGATTTCTCCGGCCTTGTGGTATTTTAACAAAGCGTACCACAATCCAAAGGCAACGGCTGACAAAAAAGCGGAATAAATGAGGAGACCTGTACCCAATGCAGTAAATTGCAACAATGGTTTTTCTGTCGACAAGAAGGCCATGAGCATTAAAAGAAGGGACCCGAACAGCATCTGAAAGGCTGAGACTCTGAACGGGTTGATATCTTTTGCCATCCTTTTGGCAATGATGGTGCCGATGGCGTTAACAATACCTGTAAAGATCAGAAAGCCCTCCCCCTGAAGAGTAAATATCCAAGTGAAGTCCTTACCCCAGTTGACGATTATGATTCCCGCCAATCCGGTTACCAGTCCGATGGTCTTTGCCTTGCTCATCTTATCGTCTGTATAGACAAAATGAGCCAGTAAAACCATAAAAAAGGTCCCACTGGAGGCTAAAACGGACGCTTTGATACCGGTTGTATTTGCAAGTCCGTTATAAAAGAAGAAATACTGTAAGGTGGTTTGAAAGACACCCAGCAAAAACAGACAAGTGTAGTTCTTAAACCCAAGGTTAATCAAGCGCTCTTTCGATTTTGAGGAAAAGATAAAGAGGAGGAGTGATGCCAGAAAAAAACGGATTCCCGCCAGTAAGATTCTACTTGAAACGGCAGTTTCTATTCCAAATTCCTGATAAGCTACTTTTAATACCGGAAAGGCACTTCCCCAAAGGATAGCACAGCCCATGGCAATCAGGCTTGAGTAAAGCTTATTTGACAGTATCTTCTCCCATTTTCCCATACGATTCTCCTTCACTCTTTGGTATTAAATAATACCATCATTGCTGCAAAAACCATGATGATATTCATGATGATAAACATCCAATTAAATGAATAATTGGCAATGATTCCACTGAAAACAGGACCAATCATGGCTCCTAACGAACGTACAGAGGTTAAAATTCCCATGAACTCTGCCTTTCTCTCTGGAGGACAGTTTAGGGAAATAAACGTGGAAGCTCCGTTAATAAAAGCCCCGTATGCTAATCCCAGTGAAAGATACCCAGCTGCCATCAGTCGCCAATCCGTAGCAAAGAAAAAGAGAATGGGTGTCAAACTGGAGGATAATATTCCCCCCACCATGGACTTTTTGGGGCCGGTTTTTGTTATGATTTTTCCGGACATCAAATGTGAAATCATCTGAAACATGGGGTTTAAAGACGAGAGTAAAACCGCCAGTGAATAGGAAAGTAAAAGATTCTCCGTCATGAAGATCAAAATAGCAGCCATTGTTCCGCTGATGCCAAATTGTCGTACAAAACTTCCCAGATAGATTGCCCAAAGGCCGTTCTTTTTTAATGGTGTATAGTCTGAAACAATGGGAAATAGTCTGTGCAAAATATTTTTTGATTTTTTCTTCTGGGTTTTTTTGTTGCCTTCACGGATAAAAACACCGGTCATTAGAGGAATCCATGAGATGAAGCAGAATATCATAATCGCCTCTTTTGGGCTGTTATCTAAAAAGAAAAAAGATAAGGCAACCCTCCCCACAAACATGCCCAGAGAAAAGGAAGTGTTTAAGAGTGCAAGTTCTCTGGAATTGGATCGGATATCATCATCTGCATATTCCGTGGCCAATGCCATGGAAATAGGCTGCAACCCCTTTTTAAAAAAGGCTAGTATGCCCAAGAAAACCAGGAGCACTAACGGATTGTCGCTTAAGAGGAAAAGGGGAAACGCGATGGCTGTTAAGCCTATAGACAAGAGGAGCAGAGGTTTCCTATTTTTATGCTCATCAGAAATAGATCCCCAAACAGCCCCTGACATCGTTGACATGCCACCATTGACGGTGGATATTAAACTGATTACAAATATAGAAGCACCCACTTCTCTGAATCTGGACTGCAAAAGGATGCTAAAAGTAAAGGTAACCAGCATTCCGATTGTGGTTGTAATCAAAAGAGCCATTCTTTTCTTTGTTTTATGACTAATTGCAATCAACCCCGTAGTTAGATATCCGAATTATCAAAAAGAGTATACAACAATGGAGAATTTATTTCAAATGGGGTTTCTCTTTGCTGTAAGGTCTGTGATATAATTAAAGGAGGGTAAAAGTTTTGTGGGAGCAAGGTGATCAAATGAACCGTAAAATCTCAACAACATATTTTTATTATTATAGTAAGAGTAATCGTCCGTAATTGAAACAATTCTGGATGGCTGCTCTTTTCAGTTTTCCGGAGAAAAAATACAAATTGAGGGTCTCCGGAATGGAGACTCTTTTTCTATGGAGGTGTGTTAATGATAGTCATTTTGAAGAAGAATCACACAGAACAGGATTTGGAGCAAATAATAGATATTTCAAAGGAGATGGGTTTTCAATCACATGTATCAAGGGGAACGGAAAAGACGATAATTGGTGTCATTGGTGATGATTCCTATGTAAGTGTGGATCGATTTGAGAATTTACACTTTGTGGATAAGGTGGTCAAGGTCCTGAAACCGTATAAGCTGGTTTCAAAGGAATTTCATCCTGAAACGACGGTGATCGATATTGGTGAAGGTCAACGCATCGGCTCGGGTTTTGCTGTCATTGCAGGACCCTGTGCGGTGGAATCAGAAGCCTTGTTGGACGAAGTTGGTGCTTTTTTACATGAGCAGGGTGTTTCTTTTCTAAGGGGCGGTGCTTTTAAGCCCAGAACATCTCCTTATTCTTTTCAGGGTCTTGGGTTGGAAGGCTTAAAGATCTTGAAAAAAACTGCTGAAAAATATCATTTAAAGGTAGTCACTGAGCTCATGTCAGAATCAGAAAGCGAATTGTTGGAAGAATACGCCGATATCATTCAGATCGGGTCAAGAAATGCCCAAAATTTCAGATTGTTGGAAAGATGCGGACATTTTAGAAAACCTATTTTGTTAAAACGAGGGTATATGAACAGAACGGAAGAATTTCTTCAATCTGCCGAATACATCATGGCAAATGGAAACCCGAATGTGATCTTGTGCGAAAGGGGAATCAGAACCTTTGAAACCATTACCCGAAACACATTGGATTTGTCGGTGGTTCCATATGTGAAAGAGGAATCTCATCTGCCAATCATCGTTGATCCCAGCCATGCCACAGGCAAACGGGAATTGGTTCCCGCCATGGCATACGCTTCATGGGCTGCGGGAGCTGACGGGATTATGGTGGAGATTCATCCCAATCCGCAAAAGGCTTTATCCGATGGCAGACAGTCTTTGGATTTCAATCAGTTTGAATCCATGAGAGAAAAACTGAACATGCTAATGCAAAGTCAGGCTTGAATGGGAGGGATTTGATGAAAATTCATATTATCAACGGCCCAAACCTGAATCTGTTAGGCAGGCGTAATCCCGAACACTACGGAAAAATGTATTTTCCAGAACTGATGAACCAAGTAAAAAAATACGCTGAAGAAAAAGGCTTCCAAGTCAGCTGTTTCCAATCCAACCACGAGGGAGAGATTATAGACGACATTCATAAAAATTTAGATCAAATAGACGGTTTGATCATCAACCCGGGAGCTTTGACCCATTACAGCTATGCTTTGAGAGATGCTTTGGAGATTTTGGAAGTTCCCGTTATCGAAGTGCATTTGTCGAATATTCACACCAGGGAGTCCTTTCGCCAGACCAGTGTGATTTCCCCCGTTAGTACCGGTACGATTTGTGGCCTGGGTGTAAAAGGGTATTTTTTGGCACTTGATTTCTTTTCTTTGCCTGATTAAGTCTTCCTTTATGTTAAAATATAGGTGTTGATCAGATAAATGAGATTTATTTAAAATCCTTCGATGAAAAGGTGAGGTGAGAAAAATAAAGATTATTTTCAAATTACTGATTTTTGCTTTAATCATCATCAGTTCTGTTGTAACAATTTTTATTTTGTATAACACGTTTCAGACTGAAAAGATGAACATCTATAAAGAAAATATTGAAGTACTTGAAAGCCAATACAAGTCCTTGCTGTCTCCTTATGAAAATTTTGCCAAATATATTTTCGAGAGGGAAATTAATCGGGAATGGGTCAAACTGCAAATTAAGACGGCAAAAGATCATCCGGAAAAAAGAGATTTGGTTAGAGAAAACCTGTATGACTATTTCAATCAGCTTTATGAAGTGCTGTCAGAATTTAATTTCAGACAACTTCATTTTCATCTTCCGGGGGCCATTAGTTTTTTGAGAATGCACAGACCGGAAAAATATGGTGATGACCTGACGAATATCAGAAAATCTATTGTGTTAACGGCTGAACAGGGAAGATTTGTTAAAGGATTTGAAGAAGGCAGGATTTTCAACGGGTATCGAATGGTATTCCCTTTGTATCTGTCTGAGGAATTTCTGGGGACGGTGGAGATCGATATTTCTTTCAAAACGGTTTGTCAGGATTTGGCGAATGAATTTGGTATTCCCTTCCGCTTTATTATTCATGAAGATGTAGTTAAGGATAAGGTGTTTGAAACTGAGCAAAGCAATTATGAAGAAACGGCATTTATAGATCATTATCTTTATGACAAGGAAAATCATGACAATATGATGGCCTTGTCTGAAGTATTTGGTATTCCCTGTGAAACCATCAACGAAAAGCTCGCTGAACAGTATGCTGATAAAGTAGCTCAAGGTGATAGTTTTGCCTTGCATACAAATATTGATGGGGTAGAATATTCTGCTGTATTTCTCAGCATAAAGAATTTTGAAGATGAAAAAGTTGGGTATCTTATTTCTTTTAAAGAAGATGAAAAGATTGTGGATATTATCAAAAAATCAAATTTAACGATGTTTTTTGTCATAGCCATTTACGCTTTGCTGTTGGTTCTGATTTATTACATGTACCGTTCCAGAGAAAATGCCCTCATTGCCAACAAGGCAAAAAGTGAATTCCTTGCCAATATGAGTCATGAGATCAGAACACCCATGAACGGAATCTTAACGGCTGTAGAGATCATACAAAAGACGGATAATGAGAAAAAGCAAAGAGATTTTTTGAAGATTATCAAAGCTTCAGCGGATTCTCTGCTTCAAATCATCAACGATATACTTGATTTATCGAAAATAGAAGCCGGGAAGCTTCAGTTAGAAAAGATTCCCTTTGATTTAAGAGAGAGTGTGGATGATGTCACCAAGCTGATCTTTCTTTCAGCTTCAAAAAAGGGGTTATTTAGCGAGTTAATCATAGAACCGGATGTTCCTCAATACATCAAAGGAGATCCATTGCGGTTAAAGCAGATTTTGTTAAATCTTTTAAGTAATGCCATGAAATTCACTGAAAAAGGTACAATTCAGGTGATTGTTAAGAGGGAGCAAGTTAATGCTACCGAACAAGAGAAGGTTGTCTTTTCAGTTAAAGATACTGGGGTAGGCATTGACGAGGAGAAACAAAAGATCTTGTTCAAGAAATTTTCTCAAGCTGACTCCACTATTACCAGAAAATTCGGAGGAACGGGTCTTGGTTTGGCGATCAGTAAACGACTTGTAGAGATGATGAACGGCCATATTGACTTTAAGAGCGAGGCCGGTAA
>JAYEGQ010000096.1:0-3595 GCA_034659095.1 Thermotogota bacterium | reverse complement strand
TCTGGGATATTTTAGACTCCTTATGAGCATCCTTTACAGATTCTGATTGAATAGAACTAATTCCCAGGTGGTTTAAGGCCTTTGATAAAATAGTTGACACTGATGAATGATTTGAAATAACGATGGCATGAGAAAACTCTTGTACAGTCTCTATCTTAAACCAATTATAACCATCGTATTCGGTAATAAGTGAAAATGAGAACTTTGAGCCTTCTTCAGGGACACTGTCAAGTTCAAGTTTTCCACCTAATTTATGAACCAATAAGTTTGAAATCGCAAGGCCTAAACCTGATCCACCAAATTTTCTTGTGATAGATACGTCTGCTTGAGAGAAATTACTAAAGATCTTTTTCATCTGCTCTTTACTAATACCTATACCTGTATCTGACACTGAAAAGGTAAATTTACCCTTTTTCTCATCAATTTTTTCAAAACCCACTTTTAGTTTTACTTCACCTTTTTCAGTAAACTTTACTGCATTGCTCAGGAGATTGACTAAAATTTGTCTTAATTTTGTGGGATCGGTGACCAAAAATCTGGGAATATCCGGTTGGATCTCTAAAAGAAGCTCAAGATTTTTTTCAAAAGAAGGATATCTGATAATTTCAATTGACTTGTTGATGATCTCATTAATATCTGTTTTTAGCAATTCAAGTTCCAATTTCCCTGCTTCAATTTTTGATAAGTCTAAAATATCGTTGATAATCCCCAACAATAATTGAGCTGAAGAATTCACACTCTTCAAATATTGCTTTTGTGTATCATTCAATGGGGATTGCTTCAACAGCTTACTAAAACCAATGATACTATTCATAGGTGTTCTAATCTCATGACTCATATTAGCCAAAAATTCGGTTTTCTCCTTGTTGGATATTTCAGCCTTTTCTTTGTCTATCTTTAAATCAGTGGCCAATTTAATAAAATAAATAACAGCAGCTATTGCAGCAATATAGATTAAATAAGCCCACCAGCTTCTCCAAGTGGGAGGGTTGATCATAATCGACAGTACTTTTGGATTTTCATTCCAAAGCCCATCACTGTTTGAGGCCTTAACCTGAAATTCGTATTGTCCTGGAGAAAGATTAGAATAACTCACATAGTTTCTTGTCCCAATATAGACCCAATCGTTGTCGATCCCACTTAGCTTGTAAGCATATTGATTTTTAGATGGAGCATGATAATCAATGGATATGAACTCAAAAGAAAGAAAATTTTCATTGTAAGGCAAATCAAGGTCTTCTAAGAGATAATAAGGACTATTCGATTTTAAAGGATCGTTCATGACCATGATGTCTACAATTTGTATTTTAGGTTTGTAAAAATTCACATTATTTGGTGAAGAACTGAAAGAATAAACACCATGCATAGAACCAAATAAAAGTTCTCCACTGCTTGTTTTCAAATGGCCTTTGTTAAACTCCATCCCCCATAGTCCATCTTCTTCGGAAATCAGTGTAATGACATCTGTCTCCGGGTCGATGATATTAATACCATAGGAAGTACCTACCCAGATATCTCCTTTATCATCTTCAAGAATGGATAAAATTGCATTATCTGAAAGGCCATTATTCCTGTTGTAATGTAAAAAGACATCTTTTTCCTTGTCATACACATTGACCCCACCACTTGTGGTACCAATCCAGATCCTGCCCTTTGAATCTTCCATCAACATCCTCGCGGTATTATTACTCAAAGAGTTAATATTATCCCGATCGGTATAATAACTTTCAAATTGTTCATTGTTTGTGTCAAAGCGGTTTAAACCATTATTAGTTCCAATCCAGATATCTCCATCGCGATCTTGAAGGATCCAATAAACTAAATTATCACTAATACTGTTGGAATCATCTGCATTCATTTTGTAATTTTGGAATTGTTCACTTTCCCTATCCCATTTATCCACACCGTTTTTATAATAGCCTATCCAAAGATTCCCTTGATCATCTTCAGCCATAGCATAAGGAATGGAACCACTGGGATTATTTTTAGTTCCATCAGGTAAAAAGCGAACAAAATCATCTGTTTTTCTTTGATAAAGATTTAATCCTTCATTGGTTCCCACCCAAATGTTGTTATGACTATCCTCAAAAACAAAAGTCACAATATCATTGCTTAAAGAGTTCTCGTAGTCGGGATCTTTTTGATAAACCGTCATTTGATTTTCTTTAGGGTTATAACGATTTAACCCCCCATCATATATACCAAACCACAAATCTCCACGATGATCTTCAATGATGGAACTAACTTTTCCGTGAGAAAGGCTGGCTTTACTCTGAGGGTCGTAAGAAAAACGTCGATAATCAATTTTGTCTTTGTTTAATTTATTAAGACCATTGCCATTTGTACCAATCCACAATAGATCAGAATTATCTAAAAATATTGAATACACTACATCATGGCTGATACTTCCCAAGTTATTCTGATCGTAAAGGTATTTGTTTAGCTCTTTTTGTTCAATAACGTATTCGTATAGGCCTCCACCCCATGTTCCAGCCCAAATCCGGCCATTATCTCTGGCATTTATCACATAAACCCTATTATCATCTGTTACAATTGAATCTTTAAAAACACCTTGGTCCGGAAGAAACTCAACAAGTCCCTCTCCCCAATTACCGATCCATATGTGACCCTGCTCATCTTCTGAAAGAGACATAATATAGGGGCTTTTTAGATTATCGGTGTTTTCAGGAGTAAACAGCGTAAAATTATCCAGTTCAGGATGGTATAGGTTCAGACCGTGATAGGTTCCAATCCAGATCCTACCCTTTGAATCCTTCAAAATGGACCTTACTGTATCATTGGAAAGTGAAAGGGGGTTATCAGAATCATGGAAATAATGCTTAATTTCTCCCGTTTCAGGATCTAAAACATTCAACCCGTTCAAAGTACCAACCCATACATTATCTTCGTTGTCAGTGGTGATGGCCGTGACAACCTCATTACTTAAACTAAACTTATCTTTTGGAATATGAGGATAATGCTTGAATTCTTCTTTATAAATATCAAACCGAGCCAGCCCGTTGTAAGTACCAATCCAGAGAATATTTTTCTCATAATCCAGAAATATCGTTTGAATAAGTCTATGAGGCAATGAATTTTCATCATAAGGGTTATGTTCATACACTTTGACATTTTTCCCATCATACCTGTTCAACCCGCCTTGGGTTCCAAACCACATAAACCCATCTTTGTCTTGAACAATTGACGAAATAGAAGAATTTGAAAGACCGTCTTTCCTTGTAATATGATCAAAGATATACGTCCCCTCAGAGGCATACAGTACAAATGCTATCAAAAAACAAAACAGAAACAGGAAATTCTTTTTAATAAATATCACTCACTTTCGGCATCTTTTTAGCAATTTTCATGAATTTTATAGTTTCACTGTAAAAAGGTGTCATTTTGTAAACTCACTATAAAAATCAATCATTATCTCATTTGCGGGAACTATAGATTTTTTCCGTAGGCGTAACTATTCAGCAGGCTGAATAATTTCAAAAAAAGGAAAAAAGATGTTAAAATAAGAAAAAGAAAAAGAGGGGGGGATGAAAATGATGAAAAGACCAACACGAGAAGAATTGAGAAGACTCATGGA
>JAYEGQ010000095.1:0-3612 GCA_034659095.1 Thermotogota bacterium | reverse complement strand
CGTTGACCTTCTAAACCATAAGAAAAATATTATTATTCAAGGCCCGCCAGGTGTCGGTAAAACGTTTATTACAAAACATATTGCCTGGGCAATAATGGAAAAGAAGGATGACAGCAGAATTCAAATGGTTCAATTTCATCAATCATATTCTTATGAAGATTTTGTTCAAGGCTTCAGACCGGATGAAGACGGTAACTTTTATTTAAAAGATGGAATTTTTTACAAGTTTTGCAAGAAGGCAGAAAGAGATAAGAATAATAAATATTTTTTTATTATTGATGAAATCAACAGGGGTAACCTAAGCAAAATTTTTGGCGAATTAATGATGTTGATTGAATCTGATAAACGGGGGGAATTTGAAATACCCCTGACCTATTCAAAAACTGATGATACATTCACAGTTCCACCCAATATATACTTAATCGGGACAATGAACACAGCGGACCGGTCTCTTGCCATGGTAGATTATGCATTACGCAGACGCTTTTGTTTTGTGAACTTGATACCAGCTTACGAAACAGATAAATTTAACTCATTCCTTGCAAAAGCCGCAGTCGATAAAGACTTAATTGAGAGAATCAATAAAAACATATCGGAGATAAACAAAGTTATTGAAAATGATACAAAAAATCTAGGCCCAGGTTTTAAAATCGGACATAGCTATTTTTGCACAGCGAAAAATGGTAATGAGTCTGGAGCAGACTGGTATGAAAGGATTATTGATTTTGAAATAGCGCCACTATTACTGGAATATTGGTTCGACAGACCTGAAGAGGCAGAAAGACACATTGAACGTTTAAAAGAATAAGACTGAATGAAAATCCCGATTCTTAATATATATTATCTTCTCTGCTATGCTTGGAATCAGCTTGAAGAAAGCAGTCTCGTTGATGTCAAAACCGAAGATTCAACAACTTTATTGGATCTGTTCGCAAGAGTTCTGATTTCCGGGACAACCCACATCTTAAAGCGCGGGCTTGATCGGGGGTATATCACTCATTCTGAGGCAATCCGTGGGATAAAGGGTAAAATTGATTTTAATACAACCTTAAAAAAACAATTACTGTGTAATGCGAGAGTGCAGTGTGAATATGATGAGTTAAGTTATAACGTTTTACACAATCAAATTCTTAAAGCCACAATTAAAAGATTAATCTGCGCAAAAGATATTGCCATTGATTTGCGGAATGAACTGTTATCAGTTTATAGAGCGCTTAATGAAATTGAAGAAATTAAATTAAATTCAACGGTCTTTTCGCGAGTTCAACTTCATAGAAACAATTCATTTTACAGATTCCTGATAAATGTCTGTGAAATGATTTATAATATGTATCTGGTGTCAGAGGATCAGGGGGAAAGCAAATTCAGGGATTTCTTACGCGATAGAGTCTCAATGGCAAGATTATTTGAAGAATTTGTCCGAAACTTTTACAAAAAGGAACTCCCCAAAGTAGCATCAGGATACAAAGTTATAGGATCCGAAACTATTAAATGGGATGCTGTTGGATTTGATAATGTAAGTATGGATTATTTACCATCCATGAAAACAGATACTTCCATCAAAACACCGAGAAAATATATTATCATCGACACAAAGTATTATGAGAATGCTTTGCAGAGATATTATAAGAAAGATACTGTCCGTTCGACAAA
The DNA here is from genome assembly GCA_034659095.1 of Thermotogota bacterium. GTDB lineage: Bacteria > Thermotogota > Thermotogae > MWEM01 > MWEM01 > JASUTC01. Next base: position 1,959 of record JAYEGQ010000095.1, on the reverse strand, counting down.
TTTGTATCAGCTTTTTGCTTATTTAAAAAATATAGAACATAAGGACGAATCTTGCCAAGCTTGTGAAGGAATTTTACTTTATCCCACTGCAGGATATGATCTTGATTTAAAGTATGAAATACAGGGACATAAAATTTCTATACGCACAGTTAATTTGGCCAATTATTGGCAGGATATACATGAGAACCTTATGAATATTATTGATGTTGAAGTATCTATAAAACAGACAAAATGCATATAGCGTCCAGAATAGTGTTTGAGCAGAGGTTTGAGGCGGTTTTAGAAATCCGATTTGGGCAACAGCCCGTGAAGAACCGACTCCCTTTCTTGCTTTAGAGTTCAGGGCAAGGATTAATATTAAGAAATGAATCTAAAATTTATAATAACGGAAGGATATGTACGATTATTTTGAAATAGCCTATGCTCTTGCCGGTCAGTCGCTATGTCTTTTCCTCGGAACGGGCTTCTCAAAACATATTACTAATAATGAAGCCCCAAGTTGGCTTGAGCTACTTCAAAAATGTTGCGATGAACTTGACGATCTAGATAAAATTAAAGAAGAGCTTTTCCCTGATGGAAAGAACATCTTACCATTAGAGGAATGTGCTCAAATTATAGAGTTGTTACTTACTCGTGAAGAAAAAAATCTTCGGGAGATTATAGCTGACATCATCAGTGACATTAAAATTGATGAAGAAGCTTCTGAAAAAGTAGTAGCGTTTTTTAACAAATATGAAGGCATTAAAATTATTACAACAAATTATGACACACTAATAGAAAACTCTATAGCCCCTAAGCTGTGTAATTCATATTGTCCTGGGAAGCCTATACCTAAGCGCAAAAGGGGTATCGAGGTTTACCATATTCATGGATCAACTGACAGCCCCAATGATATTATAGTAACCGCCAATGACTATTATAAATTTATAAACATCCCCAGTTATTTTCAAAACAAAATATATAGTTTAATCCAGGAGAATACCACTGTAATAATTGGCTATTCCTTAGGCGATCCCAACCTAAAACCGATATTTAATTATTACAGTAACACTAATCTCTCAAGCCTCAATAGAGGTAGCCTTTTCTATGTCACTAATAGAAAGCGTGTTCCTCTCCACATAAAAGATTATTATGAGTACTGTTACAGCATTAGGGTTATCGAAAACGCAAGAATTGATAGGTTATTAGGGCGGATTGAATCCCAATACGAAGATGCAAAAGAAAGATATGAAAAGCGACAAGAAACACTACAAAGAATTTTGCGAGATAAACGAAGAAAATATAGCGATTCCTTTCTAAAAGTACGCCATTCATTCTTTCACATCATATCAGCTGCCTCCGCAATAGGAGAAAATATCAAATCCAGAAAAATGAAAGTCCTAATTAACAAAATCCTTAAAAGAAAAATTGGATTCACTTCTGAAAGTCAGGCGTGGGAGCAATATGATCACCTTGCTGAATGGCTAGTGTACCTTGGCTCCGTTATAGATATAAAAAGCACTTTATTGGAAAAAACATATCTTAAGGCAGTAAACCACTCGATGTCAACAATGTCTAAAGAACATCGCATTCGCTATTGTTGGGAAGCCTACCAAACATGGAAATTTCACTGGGAATCCATAACAAGAAAAAACAGAACAATGATAAAGCAATATGTTGAAAAAGAAAAAATCAGTATAGATGCTATAAGGATTGTAAACGAAGGCAAACTCGCATTTTAGCGCTATATACAGACTCAAAGGTGCCTATAAGAATACACAGTAATGCTTGCGGGCGGCTAATTGTAAGGTAATTTCCGGGAAGTTATGATTTTTGCGTTTTTTTCAATTGGCTGAGAAATGTGGTCAAGTCTACTATTGACCCATGTCAGATAAAATATTCGGTGAGAAGGACGGCGATCCCGTGGAAGTCTATCCTGTGTGGGAAGATGTCTCCTGCAATTTTCAGATACAGCAGCAG
>JAYEGQ010000094.1:0-18318 GCA_034659095.1 Thermotogota bacterium | reverse complement strand
CTGTACATCCGCTGGCCCATGATCAAAGACAGATTCAAAGACAAAGAAAAAGAACACCCCTTCCCCCTAACCTACAACCCCGATGATCTCCAGAGAATCGTAATTGAGTTGAAACTCAAACACAACTATTCCCTAGAAACAGTCATAGATGAAGGGCTCAAGCAAACTTCCACCTATGTGAACAAAACCGGGGCCAAAGAGGCGTATCTGGTCATCTTTGACCAGGAGAATCCTAATTGGGAACACAAGTTATTCGTTGAAAAAAGAGAATACAACAGCTTGGAGATTACGGTTTTTGGGATGTGAGGATAAAAGTTACCGATTGTATTATTTTGATCCGATATTTATTATTTTTCCGTATAACCCCCTCCACCCCCTTTGATTTAACCGTGAAGTTTTGTCTTTTAAACTTCTAAGGAGTGTCCCTCAACTCCAGCACTAAGGGAGGAATTTTGGGGTTATTCAGCAGTCCCTACTTAGTTCTTGGTATAGGTCTTTTTCGGGAATTTTAAACATTTCTCCATGCTTTCATAGTCGCAAACACCTCCGTCCCTATTGTCATTGCCGTCATATAGGGATGCATCAGTATATGATAATCCATATCGTTAACCCAGAAGTATTCCATTCCATTTTCGCCATATCTCATGGCTCGGATTCTTTCAAGTAGTCGTCTTTGTGATTCCTCTTGCGTTAACTCACCGGTAGTGACTCTTTCGTGATAGTGTTTGACGAGTTTGATGACACTTTGAGTGAGATTTTTCAGTTGAGTCTGTTTTTCCTCCATCAACATGTGATTGATGCGGGGGAGAATAAACCCGTAAAAAGCAAGTGCCGTCAGTAAAATGGTTATACCAATGGGTAACAATGTTTTTAAGATAATGGAAAGCTTGGGTTCGCTATGTTTGTTCTCGGACATGAACATCACTCTTTTGAATTTGTTTACTTTTAACAATAAATGAAAAATGGTGGTTTCAGTTTTATTATATTGTATCAAGGTTTTTTTGTCAAGAAAAAAGGGATAGTATTTTTCTATTTGATAGTATAACCGCAGAACAACTATAAAAAGTTACCGATAACAGTTTTTTAGAAAATCAGACATTACGTAATTTTGCGAAAATCAAAGTATTAAGTTTCTAATCAACTATATATAAGCCAGATTCTTGATATTTCTTAATCGTTCTAGTTGTATATTTCATAAAAAAATGTCATAATGTTACCGGTATCACAACGGAGGGGAATGTGAAAGAAAATAAGACCACTTTAGAGGAAATAGCAAAAAAGCTGGGCATATCAAAAATGACTGTTTCCCGCGCGATTAACCATCCAGAGAAGGTTGGCGGAAAGACGCTTCAAAAGGTTAACAAAGCCCTTAAGGAGACGGATTATAAACCCAAATTTATTGCCCGTGTACTGGCTGGGAGTGAGTCCAAAACGATTGGTTTTTTTGTTAAGCCTAACAGAGATTTTATCATTCCACCATTTTACGGTGAGTGTGTCAAGGGGGCGACCCAGTGGTTAAGGTCTTTGGATTATTCCACGCTGATATTCAATGCAACGGAGGAGAGGAGCAAAGTGCTGTTGATGGATTATGTGAATTCCGGTCTAATCGATGGAGCTGTGGTCTTTGAAGGCAGTTACGATGAAACCCTACTGAGAACCTTAAACAACAATCAAATCCCGGCTGTTTCGGTTGGTGAGGAAAATGTGGGCGAATATGACATCCCAACGGTTAGTTCGGACAATTACTCGGGAAGTGTAAAGGCAGTTGATTATTTAGTCAAATGCAATTGTAAGAATATCGTTCACATCACAGGACACGGAGAAAAACCCTCCTATCAGCAGAGGATGAAAGGCTACTGTGATGTATTGAACAAAAACGGTATGACATCCCACATCGTTAAGACAGAAAACACAGTTGAGGGCGGTATCGAAGGGATCAGACACCTTGTCAATGAGCAGATTCCTTTTGACGGGGTTTTTTGTTTTTCCGATCTGGTGGCCTGGGGGGTATTAAAGGAATGTTCTAAAAAGGGGATACAAGTACCCAGTGAGGTATGTGTGATGGGTTTTGACAACATCCCCCTTTCCCAATACACCACGCCCTCTTTATCAACCGTCTCACAGAATATGTTGGAAATGTCTCGTTATGCTGCCGGGATGCTCATACAAATCATCTCAGGGAAAAAGCCCGACAACAGACATCGACGATTTGAAACGGAACTGATTTTAAGAAATTCAACTAAATGTCAATAAACCCCTCTGATAGAGGGAATATAAAAGGAGGAAATCACCATGAAAAAAGTATTGTTCTTTGCTTTATTGCTAACTGTACTCGTTAGTTTTTCCTTTGCGGAAGAGATCGATTTTCTGATGATGTCAGGATCGGGGGCAAGGGAATTCATCGACGAAGTCGCCCCAATGTTTGAGGCAGAAACCGGTATCAAAGTGAACGTGGATTTCTCAAGTTGGGGAGAAGGCTGGACAAAGATCATGGCAGCCGTTGCTTCAGGCGTCGGCCCGGATGTTACACAGGTTGGGACCACATGGGTTGGAGCACTTCAGGCTTCCGGAGCTTTTGAGAGGTTAACGAATAAGACACAGGCATTTGGTGGAAAAGAAAGCTATCTCGGAGGTCCTTGGTCAACCTCCGGATATAACAGTGAAGTCTATGCTATTCCATGGTTTGCCGATATCCGAGCACTTGTATACAGAAAAGATTTACTTGAAAAATACGACTTGCCGTCCCCTCCAAAAACATGGGGAGAGTTGTTGTATTGCGCGCTGGTTCTGAAAGACAAGGGAGAAATGGAATTTCCTGTGGGACTTAGAGGTAAAGGAAGCGGACATTATGTGGGTAGTTTCCTTTGGCAGAATAATACGGATATTATTTCAGAAGACGGCAAAGAAGTCACGCTTGACAGTGAAAAAGCCTTTGAATCCTTCAAATTCTGGTCAGACATGCTGACAAGATACAACCTCATGTCACCGGGATTGGCAGATATGGGTCACAGTGAAATCTGTATCAATTTCTTTAACGACAAAGTGGCTTTCATGTATCCGGGTCCTTGGTTTGTTTTGAAGGATGAGATGGAAAAGACATCCGCTTGGGTTGAAGAAGGTAAAGCAGCCGTTGCATTACAACCCGGAAAAAACGAAGATTTGAGAACCGGATTTACCGGTGGCAGCAATTTGATGATCTTCACGGACTCTTCCAAAAAAGAAGCCGCACAAAAATGGGTGGAATTTTTGGTCAGACCTGAGATACAAGAGAGAATTGCAGAACATATGTTTGTTGCTCCTACTGTGAAAAAGGCTTACAATTTGCCATTCTTTAAAGAAGAACCATTCGCACAGATGTGGAAAGACTTTGAGATGATTGGAGATGCAGGCAGCCATTATCCAATTAATCCGGCATGGGGAGCTATGGAATCATTCGTTCCGGGGGTTATTGTGGATATCTTTTCTATGAGTTCCAATGGACAATTGAATGATGAAAGCCTTAAAGAGCTGCTTTTACAGTATGATGAAGAATTGCAGAATATATTGGACCAGTATCAGCAGTAAAAAATGAACTCAGTCCAAGAAAAACAAATCGTATTAGACGGAGTTCACAACTAAACACGCATCTATATTATACACGGGGGAGATAAAAAATCTCCCCTGTTGATTAAAGAGGGAAATCATATGCTGAATATCGAGCAAAAGAGAAGTCGATTTGCGGTAAAACTCATACTGCCGGCAATTCTGTTGTCCATGTTCGTACATATCATCCCCACGTTATGGGGAATCTTCATCAGTTTCAGGAAATTAAATATTTATTATATCCGGGATTGGACAAGTGCACCGTTTGTGGGTCTTGAAAACTACCAAAGAACCATGAGCAGCCTTTCCGGAGTTTTCTGGGAATCTTTGTTTTATACCATGATCTTTGTGGTCTTTTCGGTCATTGGTTGCTTATTCCTAGGTGTCTTGGGAGCTGTATTATTGAATAAAGATTTTCCAGGCAGAAATATTGTCAGAGGAATTTTTCTCATACCCTATATTCTTCCGGGTGTGGTGGCTTTAACCAACTTACGTTTCATGCTGCTACAGGATTGGGGGATTGTTAATTTCGTTCTCAGAAACTTGGGATTAATCCAGGAAAATATCTCCTGGTTGACAGGTCCCATGGCGTTGGTTTCCATTATCATTGGTAATATCTGGATTCGATGGCCTTTCTGGTTTATCACATTACTTGCCGGATTACAGGGAATCTCAGGTGATGTTTATGAGGCTGCGAGAGTGGATGGTGCCAATCCATGGCAATGTTTTCTGAAGATTACTCTACCGGCTCTGAAACCGGTTATTGTTATTCTTTCGGTTTTAACAGCACTGTGGTCCTTTAACAACTTTAACGTTCCGTTTATCCTGACTGGAGGATCCCCTTCAAAACAGGCGGATATCCTCTCCATCAATATCTGGAGCAGATCCTTTAAGAATTGGGACTTTGGGACCGGTGCAGCCATGAGTGTGGTCATGATGATTTGTATGCTTCTACTGATTATGCTATACATCCGAGTTACCAGATTGGAGGAAAGCTGATCATGAAAAAAAGACATTTTTACACCTTTTTACGCATTTTAGGAATATGTTTTTTACTTCTTATCGTCCTCTTTCCAGTTTACTGGCTGGTGATTACATCCGTTAAATTTCCCACAGATGTGCATACACCAGATCCCAAATTGATTCCGGAAAGGATTCGATTGGAAAATTATCTGGATATCTGGAAGACGGTTCCTCTAGGCAGATACTTTAAAAACAGTACGATTATAGCGCTCAGCTCCATGTTTTTTGCCACATTAGTTGCTGTATTTGCGGGATATGCACTTTCCAAGTTTAGATTCAAGGGAAGAAAAACCGTCGGCATGACCTTTCTGGCCACTCAGATGTTTCCGGGTATTTTGTTCCTGCTACCCTATTATCTGATTTTCATTTTGATTAAAAACAGTCTGGGAATTACGCTGGTGGGAACCTATCCCGGATTGATCATTACTTATACGGCCTTCGTCACTCCCTTTACGATTTGGGTGATGCGGGGGTATTTTGATACGATTCCCACGGAATTGGAAGAGGCGGCACTGATAGATGGGTGTACATTCTTTCAGGCGTTTGTTAAGGTGATCCTGCCAACTGCCATACCGGGAATTATCACTATTGCCATGCTGTCGTTTATGAAATCCTGGAACGAGGTCCTTTTTGCAACTGTTTTGACCGATAGCGATACCCGAACGTTGGCCCTTGGGATTTATGAATTTCAACAGGAATTTAAAACATCGTGGAATCTGGTTATGGCTGCGGGTGTTGTGATTGCGGCACCGGTTATGGTATTCTTTACCTTCCTGCAGAAATATCTGGTATCCGGATTTACAAGTGGTGCCGTAAAAGGATAGAGGGTGATAATCGTGAAAAAAAGTTGTGTGATACCAACCTATTGGGGACCCATCGATGAGGGTGAGGAAATCATCTTCGATCATCCCACACCCTTGGGAACCGATGGAACACTGGGCAGACTCATTGAAAACCTCCTGGGATATGAAGAAATCAGAAACGGCGATATCCCGGTGATCGTTGTGGGAGTGTCCAATAAAAAGTCTTTGAGAGAAGATTGTGAAAAAGAATTAAAAAGGGTGTTAGAACCCTATGAGAATAAACTGGATCTCAGATTGTATGCTTATAAAAAGCTGGAAAAAATCAGACAAAAACTGTTACAACTTTCGGTGGATTCACAACTAATAGAACCGGAAAGTTACTCCCAGATCAGAAATCTCTGTCTTTATGCGGCATTGGAAAGTGGGGCAGAAGCCGGAATCTTTCTGGATGATGACGAGATACTGATTGATGAGGATTTTTTTCGTTTGGCCACTGACGGATTGTATAAACCAGCCGAAGACAACGGGGTTATCATGGCCAAGGCGGGTTATTATGAACAGGATAGACCCAGTTACAGAAACTTCTGGGAGTTGAAATGGTGGCCAAAAGATGTGTCCTTTAACGAGGCCTTCGACCGGCTTATGGACAAACGTAGTCGTTATAAACCATCAATGGTTGGGCTGGGCGGAAATATGGTCATGACAAAAGAAGTGATGCAAGACATCTGTTTCGATCCCCTGGTGAATCGGGGAGAGGACATGGATTACGTTTTAAATGCCCGATTTCGGGGGTACCGATTCTACTTTGACAATCAGCTGCGAATAAAGCATTTGCCCCCGGAGAAGAAAACCCCCCAGTGGAAAAAGGCCAGGGAGGACATTTATCGCTTTCTGTTTATGCGGGACAAATTCAACTGCCATAAAGATTTGGAATACTTTCAGAAAGTGGCTCATGAAGAAATGCAGCCCTACCCCGGTATCTTTCTTGGGGAAGACTTGGAGGAGCGAATCTTTGAACACAATAAACAACTGGGGTTGAAATATCTCAGGGATAATGATCAAAAAGGCTTTGATGAATGCATGGAAAACAGCAAGATTCCATTTGTGTATGAAAGACGGGAAAATGCAGCCCTTTTGTATTATAATCAACTGAAGCATTGGGAGCAAATCACTGCAACGCTTTGAATGATTGAAAGGGGTGGGGGCTATCTCAATACACAAAGAGGATTATTTACCAGGTGGTTATACCAAAAAGGTGTTAAAGGGTTATCTTCAGTTTCAACAAATGCAGTCGGTTCCCATCTCGGCAGATCGAACGAGAGGGGCCCGACTGTTTTCCGATACCATTGCCGAAGAATGGTTGGAGAGCGGAATATGGGACAAAGAAACCTACAATGCCTATATGAAAACCTTGGAGGACTTTTTTGATTTTGATAGACTTGAGCGTTATACGAATGAACAAATCCTCTTTCAAGTTGATGAGTTGAGAAAAGACCTTTTAACTTATTCTTCCTATGAAAAAAGTTTGAAATGGCGATTGAAGAAGATTAAATCAGGAGTTTCTCACACGTGGGAAAACAATTCAAATGACCATGCTTATTTTAATCAAAGGCTGGAAAACTCAGAAAAATCCTACATTTTCAACGAAGAATCCCTGGAAAGTGTAAAAAGCGAGTTGATCAAGCACAACAAAGTGGTTGTGTTTGCCGATAATCACAGTGATTTGAACGCCTTGTTGGGCATTGTGATAGAAAATCCCAAAAACACCGAAGTCTGTTTATTTGTAAAAACCAATCCCTTGATTCAAGAACTAACGGTTTCCGATTTTAAAACAAAAAGCATTTTTCAGCCGGAAACCAACCTCCGCCTGGAATTATGTACCGCCAGAAATGCCGGTTACGATTTGCGCGACAAGTCTTTGTCTGAAAAACTAAAACCATACCTGAATGAAAAGATCCCTGTATTGGTCATTGGAGAACATGCCGTGCTGACTTTTGAAGGGGCTGACTTTGAATATACAGCTCTTTTACCCTTGACAGGGGATAAGGCCTGTAAATACGCCGGGTTGTTACCTTCTCTTCAGGACAATATTGTAAGAACGATCATCAAAAAAGTTAAACCTGTATGGTCATATCCTTTTGAAAAATCTTTTTTCGGTGTGGAACGCTCAACTTTTAACCTGATTAGTGGTGTGGAACATGATAAAGACCAATTCATGAATATGTATTCACCCACTTATGAAAAAAATGAATTTCCCGCCTTTACCATTCAGGGCAATTCATGGAATAAAATCCTTGAAAAACGTGAAAACAACCTTCAACAAATGATTCATCATCACTATGACAACCAGATTCAAACCATTCATAACCATTATCGGCAACCCGATGGGAAAACCATTCGTATGGATGCGCTTCTGTTTAACAATCCCCAGACAAAAGTAGAGCCATTTCTGGCACAGGACGAGGGAAAACAGTTGTTTGATATTCGAGAATTTGCCAAAGGAATCTCGACTGAAGATCCGGTTTTTTTGATTAATTTTCTTTACTTTGCCACCGGGAAGTTACTAAATGTCCATGATTCAAAACGCCAGGAACAAGAGAAACTAAACAACGCCAATTTCTTTATCGATGGTATTTATGATATGAAAAGAGACAAAACCACCTTCCCCCTTTATAACAAAGCGTATATTGCAACGACAAAAGAAGGCGAGCTAAGATTCGGAACTCAAGCACTGTCAGCAGGCAAGATAAAAATCAACGAGTATGAATGTAACTGGGAAAAGGATGCTGTTAATAGCCTTCAAGAAAAAGAACTCATCATCTACACGCCACATCCTTCAAAAAGTGATGTGAATCTTTTTAATGGCGATTTTCGACAATACGACAAATATTTAGGAGAGGGAAGGCTTAACCTGCTGATCGTGAACGAAGAGCTTGTTTGTGCAAGAAAAGGCCCTTTGATGTTGTCTCCTTTTGGTGTGATGCTTTCTTTTGATATTAATAAGGAAGTAAAGCTTATCAAAGAAATAGGATTAAAGCTTGGAGAAAACGGGTTTTACAGCATTCCTGAAAACCTCTCCCTTAAAATAACTTTGCCTGAAAATCATGACTATCAATGGAAATACAACGGAGCCAACTTGCTCTTTAAAAACGGAAAAGACTTGATGACTGACGAAAAATCAGCGATCAATGAATTTAAAAATGAAGGCTGGTTTGATCCTTTATCCATGCAAACCCAGGAAACACAAGTTCAGCAATGGGTGAGAGGACCCCGTTCGGTGATCGGTATAGATCAGGGAAACAGACCGTTTGTAGCGGTATTTTCCGGTAGAACGAAAGAAAGTGCTGGTGCCCGTTTTGATGAAATGAACACCATCCTAAAAGAAACCATCCCGAATATAAAAGATGCCATCAACATGGATGGAGGCGCCTCCGCCTGTCTGGGTATGATTTACAAAGGAGAATTTTTTGAACTCTCCTTGCCCTCCTGCACGACTTATACCACAACGGGCATGGCCCGACCGGTCAATTCGTTTTTGTTAGTGGAACCTTGATGGTTTCTCAAATCCAAGCATTAAAATTAAAGAATTTTCTTTGTAATGCTTTATTATCGGAAAGGTTGATTTATTCAGCATCCTTTTATTTGTTTTGAAGGCAAAAGAATCGTTCACCATCTGTTTTTGTGATGCTCATGCCAAGAGCAGTTGCAAGGACTTGTGCAGTTTTTAGGGAATAAAATGAAATATGGGTATTGTCTTTGCGATACCACCATTTTTCAAATTGGTTAATTCCCGGGTGAATGCGTGTCATGATGGCCAGTAACCCATTGGGCGTTAAACAGTCTTTCAATGGCTTTAAGTTTTCAATGGGGTATTGAATATGTTCAATGACTTCCGTGAGTGTGATCATGTCATATTGTCTGTGAAGATATTCTATCGACGGTGAAAAATACGGGTCATAAATATCTACCGCTTTCCCTTGCCTTCTCATGATTTGTGCAAAGACCGGATTTGGGCCACTTCCGTAATCGAGAATTGTATCTGCTGCAGCAAATTTTGGTTGTAGGGCATTGTCAATAAATGTTTGAAACATCTTGACGTAACCGGTGTTTTCAATCGTGTTGTTGTGCTGCAAATAGCGCTGACGCTCTTCATTTTCTTCCAAGAGGTTACAGTCATCCATAAAGATGAAATCACACCGTTGGCAGTGATGATAAGGCTTATCCAGTTGAATGCTTTCAAGCTTTGACGATCCGCAGAGTCCGCAAGTTATCTTCAAGTTCGTTCTCCCAATGTATATAATCCATCACAATTACACAACTTCTTGATCCGATGTTGTTAAAAGCGGAAAAGCCGGTGGGACAGGACTGTCCCACCTAAACCCTAAACCTTGTACTTCTTATTGTCGTGTGCCCGTTACTTGTACGGATGTTCCCTCATATTTAATGGTCCCGGTTATTGAATTTTCTCCTACGGAAAAACTTGTTAAATCAATGGTTTCAACAGGATCAGTATAGGTTTTTGTGGCGTGAAATTCAAAGGTGTTATCGTCGATATGGCAATGACACATGTTGAAACCGCCACTGTCGTAATCCCAAACCTCAGATGGGATATTTACTATAACATCCGGGAAAATGGTGGACATATCCTCAAGAACCAGGGTTTCTTCAGGAGTTGTCAGGGTATATGTCCCATCGATTTTATGAGTGGGCGTTGGGGTAGGGGCCGGGTCCCGGATCCGGATCGGGTCCGAAGGGGTTACACGCTGTGAGTAGAACAAAGATGGATACAATTGAGATCAAGACCAAAGTCTTTTTCATAAAAAACACTCCTTTACTGCTAAAAACATTACTCTTTGACTGAGCCTTTGGTCAAACCTGCAACGATGTATTTTTGAGCAAAGGCAAATACGGCGATAGTGGGTATGAGTGAAACGACTATACCGGCCGCTAAAACATTCCACTGTATTCCGGCTTTTGAGATGAATGAATATAAAGCAACCGGAACTGTCATCTTGGAATCACTGTTTAAAAATAACGCAGCGGTAAAAATTTCGTTCCAATTCTGTACAAAAGAGAAACTGAAAATGGCAGCCACACCGGGTAACATCAATGGCAAGGTCACTTTAAATAAAGCTTTTAGCCGAGTGCAGCCATCCATCAGAGCGGATTCTTCCAGTGATTTAGGAATTCTGACAAAAAAACCTCTGGCCATAATGGTGCTGAATGCGGCACCTAGGCCGATGTAAACCAAAATGATCCCGGAAAGTCTGTTGATCAGATTCAGGTTTGAAAACATGGTATATTGCGGAATCATCAACAGATAGGCTGGAATCATTTGAACGAAAAACAAAAAGACAACGAGAAAATACTTTCCCTTAAAGCGCATTTTGGCGAGAACATAACCGCTGAAAAGGGCGATAACAGTTGAAACTAACGAGGCACTGATGGATACGAAGATACTGTTGAGAAAATATTTCCCGAAATCGGCAAAGCCGAACAAATACTCATAAGAAGCCCAGCTGATCTTTGACGGCCAATATTTAATGGGAAATGTATAAACTTCTTCCGGCGGCTTAATAGACGTGATGAATATCCAAAGCAGCGGAAATATGGCAAGAGCAAGGTAGAATGCCAACCCAGCACCTCTTAATATGTTTAGAACGGTTCTTTTGGATCGCTTCATAACTCCATCTCACCCCGATTAAAAAACCCCAGATAAAGGAGGGTATAAACCAGCAACAGTAAGATGACCATCACACCAAGAGCCGAAGCCTTTGAAAAATCATTTTCATAATAAACAATATTAATCATATGTGTGGATAGAATTTCCGTGCTGTTGGCAGGGCCTCCGCGGGTCATCCCGTATATCACGTCCGGAAAGTTCATGATCCAAATAGAGCGAACCAAGACAGTGCTGATAATGGTGGGTCGAATATAGGGTAATGTGATTTTTACAAGCTTTGCCCAACCACTTGCCCCATCGATATCTGCAGCTTCATAGACACTGTCGGGAATAGATTGTAAAGCGGCAAGGCACATGATGGCAAAAAAGGGAATACCATACCATATATTAACGATTAAAACGGAAAGCATTGCTGTGTCTGGATTGGAAAGAAATTGAATGCCTTCTTCTATTATATTCATTTTTAATAAAAGATCGTTGATGATTCCAAACTGACCGTTCAGCAGCCAGGACCAAAGCAACCCGATGGCAAATCCGGATAATGCCCATGGATAAAAGACAAGTCCGGAATAGATGCCCCGTCCCTTAAATGGTTTTCTTAACAACAATGCCAAGCCCAATCCCAATAGGAGTTGAAAAAATACGGAAACGCCTATCCAGATGACGGTATTCCACAAGATCATGAGAAAATCGGGATCGGTAATAATTTCTTCGAAATTGTCCCAACCGATGAATTCTATTCGATTAAACGTGAAAACGGTGTAATTTTGAAAGGCAAGAATAAACCCTTTAATGGTCGGATAGACGGAAAGGAACCCGATAACTGAAAATACGGGTACAAGCATCCAAAATATGAACCAGAATCTCTTTCTGTTTTTCATCATCTCAACATCCAGATATTTAATAATATAGTATTCATTCGTTTATACGATTACTTAAGATAAAAAACAGCGGGAAAATCAATTTCCCGCCATTAAAGAGCTTACTGCAATCGCTATTATAAACCGGCTTCTTTCCAGAATTCAGCCCATCCTTCCAATGCTTCTTCAGGGGTCATCCTGCCAAGAAGGATCTTCTGCTGGGTTTCACCCTGGAGCTGATACCATTCAAACCATGCGGGGTTGTCTAATGGATAATCCGTGAAACGGTATGTTTCAGGATCGGCAAACATCTTTTCCCATCCGGCAAAGATTTCGCTGCTGAAATAAGGGTCGTTTGCGTAAACTCTTTGGTCGATGGGTAATGCGCCGTAATTCTTACAGAAATAAGCGGAAATTTCAGGAGAGTTGAAGAACTCTATGAATTTCCAAGCCATTTCTTTATTTTCAGAGTAATTTGGAATTCCCCAACCGCCAAAACCAAAGGTTGGATAAACTTTTCCACTGGGTCCTACAGGAAGTGGAGCGGTTTTGTATTTGTCTTCTCCAAGCAGGCTGTTTAACAAACCGGTGGTGTCCGGGTCCTGGAAGAGAAGGGGTGTGATACCGGAAACAAAGGAATTGACTTGGTCATCAAATCCCCAGTTAACGGAGTCTTTCGGTGCGGTTTCGTAATAAAGGTCCAGATAGAAATTGAGACCTTCAAGGGCTCTTGGGTCCTCAAATATGATTTTGCCATCGGTGGTTTTGTACATGCTGTTTGGATCCAGATCATCAAAGAAAGAGGTTAAAACCAAATCCATGAAATTAACCGGATCAATACCGCGCCAGTCAAAACCAAATTGAGCCTTATCCGCATCTGTTAAATACTTACTGTATGCCATTAATTCACCCATGGAATGGGGAGGTGTGAGGAGGTTATATTTTTCCAGAATATCCGGTCTGTAAAAGAGTGTTTTCACATATACCGCATTTGGCATAATGTAAGCGGTATCTTCGTAAATTCTTGCTGATTTAACAACACCTTCAATCAAATGCTGTGTCATCTCTGAATCGGCAATATAGGGTTCCAGTGATTCCAATTTTCCCATGCTTGCCATACCGGCCAATGACCAGTCTCCAACTTCAACAACGTCTAAAGGCTGTTCGGTACTTACCATGAGATAAATCTTGTTGTAAGCAGTTTCATAAGGTGGAGATATGATTTCAACATCTACACCGGGGTTCAGTTCTTCAAACTGCTCTGCAATAGTCTCCAGAATCTTTGTCCTTTCGGGACTTGTAAAGACCTGGATCACTCTCAACGTGATATCCTTAGCGCCCACTAATGTAACCATGAGACACAGGACAATCAACAGAAAGACGAATCTTTTCATTTTGACTACCTCCTAAATGATGTTGGTAACTCCTTCAAAATTATAACATAACTTCAGTTGCGATTATGATTCTGTGCCCTCAAACACCTCATGGAACAAAAAAGTCTGTATAACTCCCGTCTTTGGTAGAGGTTACCTCCAAATACGTATCAATACGCTCTTTTAACTCTGCTACATGTGAAATGATCCCGACAAGTCGTCCTCCAGACTGCAATTCCATCAACGTTTTGATGGCGTTATCCAGTGATTCAGAATCCAAGCTGCCAAAGCCTTCGTCGATGAAAAGGGTTTCCAGGCTGACCCCGCCTGAATGGGACTGAACCACTTCCGAAAGTCCCAGGGCCATGGTTAGAGATGCTTTAAAGCCTTCCCCGCCGGAGAGGGTTTTTACGTGTCGAGCTTCTCCCGTGTACTGGTCAAACACCTCGATATCCAACCCGCTGGTGCTCTTTTTATTATCCGTTTCAGTGATTCGGTTCAGCTGGTATCGGCCGTCTGCCATCCGTTCCAGCTTTTGATTGGCGGCGAACAGGATGTCGTCCAAAAAGGAAGTTTGAACAAACCGTTCAAAATTGATCCGATAAGCGTTGCCCCCTTTGGTTAAATCCAATAGATAACCGTGGACCCCGTATTGGTTTTCCAAGTCTTGCCTTTTCTCATAAAGTGTTTTAATTTTTTCCAATCGTTTTGTGTTTTCACTCAGGCGGTTTTGTAAATTGAAGCGTTTTTCCTTCAACTGATCCAGTGCTTGATTAAGCGTTGTTAATTGCTTCTCAAGCAGCTCAACATCCGGTTTGTTTTTTCCCTTTAATTCCTCGTCCAACGAGGATAAACGGGCGGTTTTCTCGGTGTATAAAGTGTTGAAAGTTTCCAATGCTTTTCGTTGTTGTGAGATAGTTTCTTCATCTAATCTTGCTTTATGGTAAGCTTCAACGGATTCAAAGTCGTACTTTGACAATTCATGCTTAAAAAACGCCTGTTGTCTCTCTACTTTTAAGGCCAATTGTTCCAGGTTTTTTTGTGAGGACTGAATTTGTGTATGGAGTGTATTTAGCTGTAGTTTCTTTTGATCAAAGCTTTGTTGAGCCTTTTCCATGCGTTTTTCCAGGGTTTGAATCTTTTTGTCTGTGGCTACGATTTCCTCTTCCAGAGCTCCCTCGGCCAGATACTGTGGTGGGATTTCTTTTTTGAATCGTTCCACATTTTTCATGGCCAAGGTATAGGTTATATTTGCTTCATTGAATTCCTTTTCAAATTGTTCTGCTTTTTTTACGTGTGAGTCAAGCTCACTTTCACCTTTTTCAAGGACCTTTTTATATTCTTGGAGTTTTTTTTCCTCTTCAACCAAAGACTTTAATTCCTTGCTGATTTCTCTTCCGTGTTTTTGATAGTCTTGAAGTTTTTGTTTGAAGTGATCTTTTATTTGGGAGAATTGGGAGGCATCCGCCACCTCTTGAAAATCGTTTGCGGGGTGTTCCACAATCTTTTGCCACAATTTATCCTTTTCGTCCTTTGAGATCAAGCCGTTTTTTTTGATGATCTCAAGGCGGCCCTTTAACGTGTTTAAGTCGTTGATAACCGTTTGATACTCCTTTTCAAGCTTTTCAAGTTCCCCTCCCTTGATTTCATGAGCAGGTTTCGAGGGGGAAGGATGATGAACAGATCCGCAAACGGGACATGGCTCGTTTTCTTTTAGTGTTGCTGCAATCTTGTTGGCGGCATTTTGAGCATCCTGCTCTTTTAGTTGCTCTAATCTTTTTTTTACTTCTGTACCGGTGGTTTCTTTGTTCTTCAACAACTGGTTTTTTTCTTTGTATTCATCAAAAAGGTCCTGATATTTTGATTGTTCTACTTGGTATCGTTTCAATAATTCAACAAGATTCTCCAAATTATGGAGCTTGTCTTTGATTTGACTGAGTTTTTCATTGAAAGCATCCTTTTTTTCATAAATCGTATCAAATCGAGTTATTTTTACTTTGATTTCATTTATCTTTTCCTTCGTTTCTTTTTCTAATAGAGCAGCCGTTTCTTTTTTCTGTTTCAGTGTGAGTAAAATCCCTTGTTTATGCCTTTTTTCTTTTTCCGCTTCTACCAGTTTTTCAACGGTTTCTTTGTAGGATTGAATTTTCTGTTTATTGATCTTTAGTCGTTCAAGCTCTTCTTTTTCAACCGTTTTTGATAATTCCAGTTGCTTTGTGGCTTCTTCCAAGTCGCGATTGACTTGTACTTTTTCTTTTAACAGCTTTTTTGTTTGATCATCGAGTGTGTTTTTTTCTTCTTTGAGGTTGTTTAGAAGTGTTTCTTCCTTTTCAACAAACAACGCTTTTTCAGCTCGTTTAAGGCTTTTTTCAATAAGGGTCATTTGCGTCTTTTTTCCCTTTAATGCATCGACTTCTTCTTTTACGGCATCTCTTCTCATAAAAGCATCCATTAAGAGCTTTTCTGATGACAGTTTGTCTACTAATGTGGATACGTTTTTTTCAACCGCTTCTATTTCCTTATCCAGTGTTTCTTTTCCCTTGAGCTGATCGTTGATGAGTCCGGCAAGGGAATGAATGGATCCACTTATATTCGACAGATCCGTGTTAATATCGTACAGTTCTTTTTCTTCTTCGGTGATTAAAACCTCTGTTAATTCATGCGTTAAATCCTTCTCTATGTTTTCCAATTGTGTTTTCAATTCTTTTGTTCTTTCTTTTAAGCGGATTTCGAATTGTTGGTATTTTTTGGTCATAAAAAGCTTTTGAAGGATCATCTGCCGTTCATCACTTTTTGATGTGAGCAGTTCACGAAAGGCGTTTTGTGGCAGCATCATGATTTGCTTGAATTGATTGGCATCCAAACCGATGAGTTCCATGATCTTGTCGTTGACTTCCGTCACGCGCCTTGATGAAATCAGTTGTTCCTCGTTGGCAGGTGAAATCAGATAAAGTTCCGCGGAAGCCGTTTGGTTCGTATAGCCTTCGCCACTCTTCTTCTTTCTTTCCTGAGCGGGTATTCGGTCTATTCGATAATGCTTGCCGTTTAGAGAGAAGTCAAAAATGACCCGGGTGATGGTTTCATCATCAGCAAAATCGCTGATCAGACTTTTAAAATCCCGGTCTCCACCGCTGGCTTCACCGTATAAGGCATAAGCGATGGCATCAAAGATGGAAGTCTTTCCCGCGCCGGTGTTTCCCGTGATCAGAAACAAGTTTCTGTCTCCCAACCGAGTGAAATCGATAACCTCTTTATTCTTATACGGACCGAAAGCCTGCATGATAAGTTTTGTTGGCCTCATGACTGATCATCTTCTTTGTAAATGTCTGAAAAAATATCATCCACTACCGTTTTCATCTTATCGGTAAAAACGGTGTCTTCTGGGTTGACTTGTTCAAAAAAGGCTTGAAAAAGCTCCATATCGGTTTTTGACTCCCGCTCTTTCACCGTTAATTTTGAGTTCTTGTTAAAGACAAGGGCTTCCCGTTGGATTTTCATGATGTTGGGATAAACACTCCGTAATTTTTCAACCGTGTTTAAAATCGCCTTCTCCCCTTCGATAATCGCCAAAATGAAATCCTCGTTTTTTGAATCATTTCTACCGTTCTCTAAAATCTCCTCAAACGTTCCTTCAACGACTCGTAAATCCCTTTTTGGTTTTAACGGAATTCTTTGGACATTTACCGTATCATCAGTTAACTCAATGAGTGAATAAGATTTTGTGTGAGAGGCCTCTGAAAAGGAGTATTTCATCAGGGATCCCGAATAGTGAATTTTATCCTTGACAATATCCTGAGGCCTGTGAAGATGCCCCAGGGCAGTAAAAGTAAAATCATTGAACAAAGCAGCATCCACTACGCCGGTCCCCCCGATGGATAAAGGTCTTTCCGATTCACTTTCAGCCCCCCCGGCAATAAAAGCATGGGTGACTAACACCGTTCGTCTTCCCGGTTTTTGGTTGACTTTAATCCGTTCAATCAGTTTCTCATAAGCCGCCTGATGTGTGTGTAAGGATTCATCTTTCAGCAACATCTTAACTTCTGCCGGGTCGGCATAGGGCAATAAAAAAAAGTCAACAGGGCCAAATTCATCTTTTAGTGTGATGGGCTGGTTAAAACCCTCCAACTTTCCCTTTACGTGAAGACCCATATGGCACATAAAAGAACTGCCAAAGTGAATCCGTTCCGGACTGTCGTGATTGCCCGAAATCATAAGTACAGGTATCTTTAATTCAATGATGATGCGTTTCAAAGTTTTGTCCAGCAGTTCAACGGCATCGGATGGGGGGACGGAACGGTCATAAACATCGCCGGCGATGATGAGAACATCTGGTTGCTGTTCCTCTAACGAATGGCAAAAATGATCCAGCAGAAGTGACTGCTCCTCCAGGAGCTTGGCCTGAAAAATGATCTTACCCAGATGCCAATCAGCTGTGTGAGCTATTCTCATCTTCTCTTCCAGCCGTTGTACCCCTTTTTAAGATGGTAGATCTTTGTGAAACCCAGTTCCTTCATCTTTTTCAACGCCCTTGAACTTCTCCCACCGGATGCACAATAAAGTAAATAAACATCAGTTTTATCCAGCTTGTTCAGCTGTTCAACAAAATCCGAAGCATTATAATTAACATTCGTGGCACCGTCAATATGACCAGCGTTATATTCTGAAGGCGTTCTAACATCCAGAATGATAAAATGCTCGTTATCGATGTTTTCATTTATTAAAGCTCCCGCTTCCTGTGGGGTTACATCCGTGTAAAAGACGATTTCAACCGTTTCTTCATTTTCGCTAAAGCCATAAACAGCAACTAAAGGGATTAAAAACAGCAATAACAATAATTTTTTCATTCATCTCACCTCATATAATTATAGTTAACAATGGAACTGTTGAAATTATACCATGATTCCACTGCAAAAAGGGTAAGATAATCCAAACAAAAGAAGATAAGAGAAAACATTGTTTTTGTCAATAAATATGGTATAATAGGGTCATACAAG
>JAYEGQ010000093.1:0-3621 GCA_034659095.1 Thermotogota bacterium | reverse complement strand
ATGGTGAAGTTAAAAAATCACGCATCAGATTATTCCAGAAATTCAGTTATCTTCATGATCATTATTACACTGATAGCCTGTGCGATTGGTGTCTTTTCTTCTTTCTTTTTAATCAAACGGATTATTTCCCCTCTAAGGCTGTTGATCGCAAAAATAAAGAAGATAGCCGAAGGTGATTACAAACAGGAGCTTTCCGAAAAGGGTAATGATGAAATAGCAGAACTATCCACTGAATTCAATACCATGGCGAAAAAGCTCAGTGGATATGAAGAAAGTAATATCAAAAAGATTATGTTGGAAAAGAAAAAGGCTGAAAAAATTGTTGACACGATCAATGAAGCAATCATTGTGACAGATAAGGATAATAGAGTCATTGTCTTGAATAACACCGCTGAAAAATTCTTTGATATCCGTCTCTCTGAAGTCATGAATAGGCATTTTTTAGAGGTGATCAAGAACGAAGAAATATTCCAATGTGTACAAGAAGCAATAAAATTCCAGGATTTCAGGGATAAGGTTCAGAAGAATATTTCCATATCCAATGAAGAGGAAAAAAGTTATTACAGAGTATATTCAAAGGTGATGAAAGATTATGAGAGTGACATATTTGGTGTTGTGACGCTTATCAACGACATCACCAAACTGAAGGAAATAGAAAAATTAAAAACAGAATTTATCTCGACAGTTTCTCATGAGTTCAGAACTCCTCTCACCTCCATGAGGATGAGTGCCGAGTTGATTTTAGATGAGACTGCTGGAAAGATAAACGAAAAACAGAGGGAATTGTTGACGATTATCAAAGAAGAGGAATCAAAACTCAATACCTTGGTTAACGATCTCCTGGAACTTTCCAGAGTGGAGTCCGGAAAGATTATCATGGATATCAGGAGTTGCTCTTTAAATGAAATTCTGGAATTTTCTACCAAACCGTTTGCCTTTCAATTTAAGGAGAATCACATTCGATTCGATTTCAACAAACCGAAAAAAGACATTAAGGTTAGGGCTGATTTTAGTAAGATTGGCCTTGTTATTACAAATATACTTGGAAATGCCTTGCGATACGCACCAAAAGATGGTAAAGGGGTTGTTTCACTCTATGTCAAAGAGGTCAACAGTAGCGTTGTCATTGGTATCAGCGACAATGGCAGAGGGATTCCTTTTGAACTTCAGGATAAGATCTTTGAAAAGTTCACCCAATTACCTGAACAAAGCAGTGAAGAGAAGGGGAGTTCCGGATTGGGATTAGCGATCAGTAAAGAGATTCTGAAGGCTCATGGCAATAACATTTGGGTGATCAGCACTTCTGGTAAGGGAACCAAATTTCAATTTAATTTGAACAAAGACAAATCGTAAAGGTGATGATTATGACAATCATGATCGTGGAAGACAATGAAAATATAAAAAGGACGTTAAAGATACTTTTAACATCAAAAGGACACACAGTATATGAACACGAGACGGGAACGAATATCCTAGATGATATAGAAGAGGAGCAACCCGATCTGATTTTCATGGACATTCTTCTTCCGAAAATCGATGGCATTACGTTATGCAAAATCGTGAAGGGAAATTTTTCAACATCCAAAATTCCGGTGATTTTCATCAGCGCAAAAAGTAGTGAAAAGGATATAAAACGGGCAATGGATAGTGGTGGAGACGGATACATAGTAAAACCTTTTGGCGCACAGGAAATCTTGGAAATGATTGATAAATACGAAAAATCAATGGAGGTAAAAAAATGAAGATTCTGATTGTTGATGATTCAAAGAATATCCGAACAACCATTCAGCACCTTCTGGAAAACGAGAAACATGAATTTGACATTGCCATGAATGGTAAAGAGGCATTGGATAAGATTTTAACCAATGAATTTGATCTTGTTTTTCTCGATATAAGAATGCCAACGATGGACGGTATGGAGGTCTTGAGGGAAATCCGAAAGAAGGGAAATAAAACACCTGTAGTCATTCTTTCAGCGTATGGAACCGTTGATAATGCTGTTGAAGCAATGAAGCTGGGCGTGGTTGATTTTATGACGAAACCTTTCACCCCGACGGAAATAAGAGAGCTTTTACAATCCTTTGAGAAAAGAGAGGCATTTACAGAAGAAGAGGAAGATCGTGAAAAAGAAATGAGTCTTGCCGAATTGGAACAGTATGTAAAAAGACTCATTTCAAGTGAAAAATATAAAAAGGCCATGGATATTCTAAAAAAATACCTTGAAAAGTATCAAGACAGCGGTATCATCTACTATTATTTAGGTTTACTGAGTGAAAGTCGAGAAGATTTCGAAAAAGCTTTAAAATACTATCGAACGGCATTAGTTTTTAACAATGAACTTGTTCAAGCTGAAATTAATTTAAGCAAGCTATTAGAGAAAAGGAATGACAATGGGTAAAAAGAACCTGTACATCATTATCATCGGATGCGGGAAATTGGGTGCTTTTTTAGCGAATGAGTTTTCGAAGGTGGGAGACAGCGTGGTCGTCATCGACAAAAACGGAAGAAAATTCTCCAAACTGTCCGTTGACTTCTCCGGATTCAGAATTGAAGAAGATGCCTTGGATGAAGATATTTTGATTGAGGCAAAGATTAATAAGGCAGATGTTGTTATTTGTGCCTCTGACGACGATGATACCAATATCATGATAGCGTTGATTGCAAAGAGGATTTATGAAACCGCGGTTGTAATCAGCAGACTTTACGAGCCGACAAAGATAGAATTTCTTGAAAAGCACGATGTAAAGGTCATTTCACCATTACATCTTTCAGCGCAGGAGTATAAAACCATCATAAACGGGTATAGGGGTCAGTGAGTCTATGAATATAATCATTACGGGAAACGGTCATGAAGTGTACTTTTTATCTAAAAATTTTATGTCAAGCGGGCATAAAGTAACCATTATTACAAGCAACATGACTGAGGGGAAGATCTTGGCCAGGTTTGAAGGGATCACGGTTGTCTATGGAGATTCTACTTTAAGAGAAGTCCTTGAAGATGCTGGAATCTTGAGATGTGATTTACTGATTGCCATGAATGATATGGATAAGACAAATCTGGTCACTTGTTTAATCGGAAAAGAACATTATGATGTGGAAAGAACGCTTGCCGTTGTGAAAAACCCAAAAAACATCCAAATATTTAAAAAGATTGGGATCAACACTGTCTTAAGTGTGACACAAATCATCTCCTCTCTCATAGAACAGAAGACGTTGGTTGATGATGTCATTAGCCTTGCGCCTATTGAAGAGGGAAAATTCTCTATCATGGAAATAGCTGTAAATGAGAAAGATATCATTACAAATAAAACCTTAATGGATTTTAACCTGCCATACAACGCCTTGATTGGATGTGTAATAAGAGGTGAAACGGCGATCATCCCGAAAGGAAATACGGTTATCCAGGAAAATGATAAGTTAGTGATTCTTTGTCTGCCCTCAGAGCAAACGAAAGTCATGAAAGCCATCAAAAGGGCTTAGGGTATTTGCTATGAAGTATCAAGCGATTTTAAAGTCCAGATATAAAATCATCCTGACTTATACCAGTGTCATCATCTTCGGAGTTGCCATCCTGAATTTACTACCGTTAATTTTCCTCTTTTTTGATACCAGCGATGTCCA
>JAYEGQ010000092.1:0-3623 GCA_034659095.1 Thermotogota bacterium | reverse complement strand
CTGGAGCTTTCGAAAATGATATGTTTTTTAACCAAGGGGGCTCTCCCTAAGGTTTACATGAGCATAGCGGGGACCGGTCTGGTGATTTCAATTTACTTTTACCAAAATATGAGTTTTTGTCTAAAGTGAAAACACTTCTAAGCACCTAAATCGAATGGGCACTCAATTCTTTTTTGACTATGTATCCACAATCATGTCTTCCAGGTATGATACTTTGTACATTTCCCGAGAAACAAAATCAAATGTAAAGTGGCCTGAATTGAATATTTCAAAATGAGAACTTTCATCCTCCAGAATCATCAGATCCGGATACAAACGCCTGAGAATATACATCTCATCTTCAAAAAACAAATAATCCATTTTACCAAGACATTCAGCAGAAAGATACCCTTCAGGTAAATGATACCGGTTGAATGCCTTATACCTGACAAAATCCCATTGAGAGGAAGTTGAAAACGCATCTTTTGTATTTGCCAGACGAATATTAAAATCTCCATTCCCGATTTCACGGAGTTCTTCACTCAATTCCCGTTAATTCATTCCCTTAAAAAAAATAAATAAACTAAATTTGATACGGAATCGGTTGATTATGTTTTGTATGATTGTATCGAGGATCTTCATGTGTTTGTGAAGACAGGGATTCAAAATTAGTTGGCAACTTTTGATCTAAAACGCCATTGATGACCTGGTGTTCTTCCGGAGTAAGACTGTCCTTTTCACTCATATTCTTTAAATAAAGCTGATGCTGACTGGTATTGCCATAATCTATCTCTTCATACGAAATGATGTTGGCATCCTTAAGATAATCGATTAAAATATTATATTTTTCCGGTACTGGACCCATTTCAAACTTCACAAACAGTATGCCTATTAATGCATGATTCTTTCTCTGAAAAAAAGTTGTTTCAATAAACCATAGGATTTTTATAAAAAGACCTTTGACAAGATAATCATAGCCATATCGTTTTTTACATTCTTTAAGTAAATAGCGAGTAACGGCAAAAAGCTTCTCCGAATTAAATTCTTTGAAACCGTTATAAATACTTGCATTCCCAAAGATTCTTTTTAATAGCTGCTCATAGTAAAAGAGATTCGAACAATCATTTTCCCCATTTTTAATCATGCCAATTACCTTTTCTCGGATAGTCAAATATGAATCATAGGATAATTTCGATTGATTAGCCTCAAGCATTTTTAAATATTCCTCTGGTGACTTCACTCGTTTAATCAGATCACTAAAAGCCTTTGTAGGTAAAGCCCCGCTTTCATAGCGTTGAACCGTTACTTCTCCAAAGCCAAGGGATTTGGAAAACAATTTTTGATTAACCCCAAATTGATTTCTAATGGCTTTAATCTCTTCAGATGAGAGTAAAGAATGGGCATGGGCATATTGTTTAAAACCTCTTTTCAGATTTTCATTTTCAAGTCTGTTGTTAAAAATATCGTGCCCGCAGTTGGTACAAACAGCCACATTTTCATCCACAAAAAAACGTTCGCCTTTGATGATGCGCTCAACATTTTCTCGTTTTTCAATTGTGTATTCCACCATTTTGTCACAATGACCACAATAATCGGTTTTGGCTTTTTTCATTTTATTCACCTTCTTAAATCACTCTACTAAGGGTGTTGATCCATGGAATGAAATGATTATGATTCTTTCCTGATCATCATTCAAATCATCTGAAATTGTCTTACATTTTAGCTTTATGTATATTTCTAACCCTTCATAAACTTTTCTATAAACATAGACCTGATCGTCTTTATTTTGATGATCCGGTTCCGGTCCTTTAAGATAATCAGATTCGGTCAGTGATTTCAATATCTCACAAACATCTTGGATTATCATTCCGTTTTGATATAAAAATGTTGAGTTTTTATTCCGACCGACAATCTTGATGACACTACAATCACCAAAACCATCTTCACAGGCGTGATCACAATTTTTTAATATATTATGTAATAACGGTAAAAATAAGGTACTCACAACTTTCTCCTTGATATTATAGCATCAATTGATGCTATAGTCAAATGATTGATTTTTTTCTACTCCTACAATCTTATAAACCACAGAGAACGTCCCTTTTCTATCGCGCTTTTGGGGTCCAGAACAGATCCACTTCATACCATCCGTACGCTAAAAGGCAATAAAGTTATCCCCGAAATCCTTCGCTGTTATGTTGCTTCGACCGCTCTTTTAAAGTATCAGATTATCTAATGTGTTTTTTTTGTGAACCTTCCAATTCCGTACTGGGATACACATACACACCCGGCTTTGCCAATTCCTCCCGATTGATGGCAGAAGAAAGCTGAGACCGGTTTGCCATCACGGCTGTTCCGGTCCAGTTGGACTTGCTGATTATGCGAATCCCTTCAGGAGAACCATCAGGTAGAAATATTTTTATCGTTGCACCGATTTTTTCTGTGAATTTCATGTGGATGCTACTTTTCGGTACCATAGATCGCCATCTATATTATTATCATCTCATGCATATTAGAATTACCAACCATATTCAACTAATCCTTTTACAATTAATTCTTCAAATGCTTTTTTGTTTAAAGGTAAAATCAAAATAATTAGTTCTTGCGAACCATGGTCATTTATTTTCATTGCCTCCTCATCACTGAATGGAGAGCTATTTGCATTTGAATCGAACAAAGAAGTAGGTTTGTCGAATTCAAGATGAAAAGTTTTTGGCAAATCTCTGCTTTCCGGATTTCTGCTTAATCCAAAATCAAAGCTTCATGTTTATCCAAAAGCTGCTCAAGTTCTTGTTCCAAATTTGTTTTTTTGACTTCCATTATCAATCTCCTTTCAAACCATTCTCTCCCTCAAAAAACCAATCCAAACGTCTTTCTTCGCTTATATACCTTCGGCTTATACTCATCAAAATAGTCTGTATCCTTGTATTTCTACATGAGTTTCAAATAAAGAGTTTGATTGTCGTACTTCGCTGCTTTTGTGAAGAGTGTCAGTTCCACATATCTTTCTGGGTCGTGGGCATTTTTTGTGAATTTTACTTTCGTTACTTTCTAAATATTCCTGATTCTTTCCATTCGTTTTATCCCCATGATCTTTTCATTTATTTTTCATATCCAACTCTTCTATTCACGATAAAGCTGTTGATGCAAAAAGTATTTAACGCATTCGTTCTTTGGGAAGTAAAAAAAAGTCATAAATGTTAATTTATTTTATCATATCTCTACATTTTCCCAAAGGACTTCAAAAAGAGGTCGGTCATTCGCTGGAGGGTGAACACCAACAGACAACTTAAAGCAAAGATTAAAAAAATCTGATCTTGAATATCAGTCTGTTAAAGTGTTAGAATTGAGGAGAGCGAAAGAAGAGGAAGTGAAAGCCATGGAGAAGTTTTTTAATACAGCGGGACCCATTATAAGAGAAGACAATTATTGTATCGACCCGTTGAACAGAATCAACAAAGATGAAATCATGACGTTGATCGGGAAAAAGAGATATTTCATTCTACACGCCCCGCGTCAAACGGGAAAAACGTCATCTCTATTGGCCCTTCAGGATCATATTAACAAGGAAGGACGTTTCAAGTGTTTGTATGTAAATGTTGAGCCGGCCCAAACGGCTCGCAGTGATGTGGATAGAGGGATGA
>JAYEGQ010000091.1:0-3641 GCA_034659095.1 Thermotogota bacterium | reverse complement strand
TTGACGCTGGACATTGCCAAAGCTTATCCTGAAGAAGCGCACGTCAAAACATGGCAGCGCAGCATTACTCTGAACAGGGGTAAAAATGTTGAAATATCCGAAAAATACCAATTAAAAAAATTCATCGAGCCTTTTACGCTGAATTTTCTCACGCCGCTCATACCTGTTGTAGAAAAAGCCGGGAAAATCAAACTGCAGAATATGGAAAAGCCGGACGTGTCTGCATATCTCCTTTATAACGCCAAACTCTTTACGCCTTCCATTGAAAAAATTGAAATCACTGATGGCCGCATGAGTAGAAGTTGGGGAAATGCACTGCAACGTGTAGTTTTAAAATCGAAAGAGAAGGCTCTTCACGGACAGTTTAAAATCACGATTGTGAAAAAATAACTGAATTTCCCGAAACCTGTGTGGTCGCGGGGTAACGCAGATTTCGGACACGAATTGGGAGGCGCTATGAAATTCATAATGAACATCTTTTGTCTCGTTGTTGTTTCTTTCACCTCAACCTTTTCTCAGAATCTGCCCCAAACCCCGGTTCCTTACAGTGCAACTGTTCGAGGACTAGTACCTTGTATTAAAAATAAGATCACCTTAATTGGCAATCTATCATGTTTATAAAATATACTGTTTCACCAAATAACAGTTGACAAAAACCTTTTTTATTACTACATTACAAGTAATAGTCAATATATATTTGGTGAAACAGCGAAGAGGATAAGTTATGATAGATTGCCACAACCTTCAATTTTCGGATTATTATTCCAAGCAACGAATAACGCTGGCTTATAAAATCATTGGAGAAAAAACTGTAAAAAAAATTATTGCATTTACGCTTTATCTTTTTGGTGCGAGCAGAAAAACGGTAGCAGAATCTCTGGAAATTTCTTATGATACATTTAAATCTTTTACTGAGCGAATAGAAAATGAAGGTCTTTCCGCACTTTTTGATCGACGTATAAAGTACCAACCTCTTCCTGAGATTAAAGAAAGAACCGTACAGGAGATTCAAAAAGTTCAAGTCAATTTTCAAGATGATTATTTATATATCAATTTGGAATCAGGCAGCAACCTTTTTAAGATACCGGCAAACAATTCCATACAGGTAAAAACGATACTGCTAATCTTACTCGATAACAAGTTCATCACCAGGAACACGGTTTCAGAGTTATTGGATTATAGTCCGTCTCATATCCAAAGACTCCATCAAAAATTACAGAATAACGATGTCGGATTGTTTATAGACCAGCGACAAGGACAACAAAAAAATCTTGTAGCCAATCCGGAAATCCAAACAGAACTGTTTCAACAGTATGTAGCAAATCTCGTAACCGGGAGAAGTATTTCAAGTCAAACATTATCCGAAAATTTAAAAGAACGTTGTAACATTGATTTGCCTTCTCGGACGATACGTTATCATCTTGAGAAATCAAGATTATCAAAAATGAAAAAAACACTTCCGGGACTTGTTGAATCTTTAAAAAAAAACTCAAAAATATAGTAATTAATAGTAAGCTTATTGCTTCGTTGCAATTAAAAGAAATACCAAATGATATGAAACATTATAAGCGTTATCAAATTATAGCGTTAAGCAGGAACTGCACAAGCAATAAAGTGATTTCACAAATTACAGGTTGCAGTAAAGAAATCACAAGTCGGTGGAGTCAACGCAGCAATATATATGATAACCTGCGTTCCGGACGGCCACTTATTTACGATGAAGCAACACAATTAAAAACAATTGGATTTTATTGTCAAACAACACCCCTCTCGGATTGCGGACGATGGTCATTAAGAATGGCTGGAAAGTATATTGAGAACGATTCAGACTTGATTGGACTACCAACGTCCCATTCTACAATTCATCGTCTTTTAAAGAAACACAATTTGAAACCGCATCGTTCAAAGTATTTTTTACATATTACAGACCCTGATTTTTTTCCTAAAATGGAATCTCTTGTTCAACTTTATAAAAATTCACCTGAATATCTTTTTTGTTTCGATGAATGCCCTGGAATACAAGTTTTGCAGCGACTTGCACCTGATCTTCAAACAGAAAAAATGAAAATAAGGCTTGAAGAATTTGAGTATATACGTAATGGTACAATTGATGTATTTGCCTTCTTAAAGGTTAACACCGGAAATGTTTTTGCGAAATGTAGAGCAAATCATACAATTGGAACACTTCTTGAAGTCTTTGAAAAACAACTGCAAACATTACCTGAAAATGAAACCATACACTACATAATGGACAATCTTGCTTCACATTCGAGTTATGAGTTATGTAAGCTTGTTGCAAAACACAGTTGGATTGAATGTCCTCCTGAAAAAGAGCTGAACAAAGCAATAAAACGGCGTCAATGGCTGCAATCTGAAAATAAACGAATAATATTCCATTATACCCCTTTTCACGGTTCATGGCTTAATATGGTGGAAATTTGGTTTGGCATTCTCAATCAAAAATGTTTAAACGAATCTTTTAATTCGCCGGAGTCAATGTATAATGCTATTTACGATTTCATTAATTTATGGGATACTTTTTTGGCACATCCTTTCAAATGGAATTATGACGGAAAGGGACTCCACCAAAAGGCTGTTGATCGCTTTATTAAAATACTTGAGAATAGTATCGTAAAAATGAATGTTAAATTCATGACCAAACAATTCCTTTTGATGCAAAATCTTATTAAAACCTATCATGCAAAAGTGGAATTTGATAGTTGGATGAAACTTTATCAAATTATCAATGCAAATCTCGAACAATTAAATACTATTATTAGTGAAGACGGTGGACCAAAAAAGATGAAAAATGCTCAGATAGCCTTAGTCAATTTATTTGATGCGTTAACCGTAATTGTTAATGGCGGCTACAAAAAAGCTGCGTAAGTTAAATTGCCAAAAATTTATACATTACTTTTGAGACAAGGTACTAGTTGTTCTTGATTTTGGAACTATTAATCCCAAAATGAGGAGCAGAATGGAATCGTATATTCCAAAATTTTTCAAGCCGCCCGGGAATGAATTGGCAGATATAAAATGAAAATCAGCCCCCCGTTCCTTTGCAGGCGCTGTTAAAGTCAGTCTTACAAATCACAAAGACCTCAAAGGTTTTTAAAACCTTTGAGGTCTCCTGCACTGCAAAAGTACATCATTGTTTTTGCACCGCAAAACAGTTCATTATAGATGCCGGTAAAATCCGTGTTGAGGCTCTAGTTGATGATGATAGTCAGTTCTTTTCATTCATCATGTATTCATGCATTGCTTTGGCGGCCCGGCGTCCTTCGCCCATGGCTAAAATAACGGTGGCCGCGCCAAGGACAATGTCGCCCCCTGCATACACGCCTTTTATAGAAGTTTCGCCGCTCTCTTCATCCACAACAATCCCGCCCCAGCGATTGACTTTCAGTTTCGGCGTCACTTTGGCGACCAATGGATTCGGGCTGTTGCCAATCGCCACAATGACGGCATCCACATCGAGGATAAATTCAGAACCGGGTACCGTGACGGGTCTTCGCCTGCCGGAATCATCCGGTTCCCCCAATTCCATTTTGATGACTTTCATGCTCGTCACCCAGCCTTCTTCATTGCCGATAATGCGTGTCGGATTGACTAGTAGATGAAATTCCACGCCTTCCTCTTTT
>JAYEGQ010000090.1:0-18479 GCA_034659095.1 Thermotogota bacterium | reverse complement strand
CCCATTATTTTCAAGTTCTTTTCTTAAGTATTGATCTCTCAATCGATTGATGCTGTAATTAACACTATTTCTTATATTGGAAGAAGCAGAAGATTCAGAGTAAGAATACATCTTGATTTGTTTGGTCTCATCCTTTAAGAAATCTTCAAAAGAATTGCCATTGTCGAAGATAACTGCCAAGTGAATGGTTGAATCTCGCAAGGCCTCTTGAATGTTTTCGGTTTGCGTGACAATATTAACAGACTGATTCAAACCATTTGTAATCTGTTCCATGATTTTGGGATTATTTGTATAAATATTATAAATTGTTTGTTCTAGTTTTTCTTCTTTCTGTTGCATCATCATATTCATAAAGAAGAAGATGGCAATAAAGATAATCATTGGCAGGAAAAGGATCGCAAACACCGTTCGCTTGTCTTTAAACAAGTTAGCAAATTCTTTTCTTAATATGGTTAATGTGTCTTTCATACGGCATCAACTCCCATCAGTTCAAAGAAGGCGTCTTCAAGATCTTCCTTTTGTGTTTTTTCCAATATGTCGTTGACGGTACCCTCTGCGATGATCTTTCCTTTGTTGATAATCACCATGTCATCACACATCTTTTGTGCAACGGTCATAATGTGAGTTGAAAGGATGATCGTTTTGCCTTTTGCTTTCAGGTCCTTCAAATAATTCAACACCACCCGTGAGGTCATGATATCCAATCCGTTGGTGGGTTCATCGAAAATGACAATATCGGGTTCATGTATCAAGGCGATGGCGATGAGGGTTTTTTGCTTCATACCCGTTGAATATGTGGAAACGCGACGGTTCATGAATTTGCCCATTTCCAGGTATTGTGAGAGCTCATTAACCCTGTGTGCCAGTTTGCCTTCATCAATATGATTGAGTCTGCCGAAGAAAAACAAAAAGTCTCTGGCAGAAAGATTTCCCGAAAGGTTCATGTCTGAGGATAAAAATCCCAGGTTTTGTCGGATTTTTTGTGAATCCTCAACTGTGTCCAGGCCCATGACATCTACATTTCCAGTACTGGGTTTGATTAGTGTTGAAAGTA
Organism: Thermotogota bacterium; assembly: GCA_034659095.1. Lineage (GTDB taxonomy): Bacteria > Thermotogota > Thermotogae > MWEM01 > MWEM01 > JASUTC01. The sequence goes on along the minus strand of JAYEGQ010000090.1, from coordinate 17,425 downwards.
TACGTAATGCGGTTGTCTTCCCGGCACCATTTGGTCCCAAAAGTCCGAATATTCGTCCCTTTTTAATTTCATAACTAACATGATCAAGGGCAGTTACACTACTTTTCCCTTTTTCAGCTTTTTTCCCTTTACCCATTAATTTCTTTAAGAGTCCGGACTGATTGCCCTTTGCCGGATTCTTTTGGGCTTGGAATGTTTTGCTGACTCCGTTAAATCGAATCATCAAATCCCTCCATGGTTCAAAACTGCATTCATTATAACAAAAAACTAGCGTTTTGTATGAATAAGTCTGTGAAATTCAAACGGTTAACGTTACAATCTTCCCTTTAGTTCTTTGTCAATTTCTTTGTAAATAAAGATGCCGTGAAGAATGTTGTGAATACGATAATCGTATTAAGAGAGGCAAAGGCCTGACTTTCCAAATAATACCGATGGGCTGAAAGGGAGTAGTTGACCACACTGGCTAGGGGGAAGAAGTCTCTGATTTGCATGGTGTAGGAAATGGTGAATTCTCCGTAGATGATGGCAAATATTTGGAAGAATACCGCCAGAATCGCCGGTAAAAGAATGGGGAATTTTACATAAAGGAAAGCTTTGAATCGATTGGCTCCGTCGATGAATGCTGCTTCTTGCAATTCACTTTCAAAACCCTTTACACTTTGATACAAAAAGGAATAGGCAAGGGGGACTGTGATAAAAATAAAGCCAAAACAAATGAGTATGGGAAAGGGCACGTTGTAGAGTATGTTGGTATAAAGCAGGGACATCCCGATAAATGCGCTGGATACACCCAGCATGGGAAGAATAAAATAATCGGTCAGTTTTGTTTTTAAGTTCGTCAGCCAATATCCGATAAGTGTTGCAGCTGTTGAGGCGATTAAGGCAACAATGGCGGAGTTAAAAATAGATGTGATGATCTTGAATTTTCGGTTTAATTCCCGGGAAAAGAGGTTGAGAAAAGGTTTAAGGCTAAAGGTTCCCTCATGATGATTGAAACAAATCCCGGACAGTCCGATGACGATTATTGTATATTCAAACAAGCAATAGAGCCACGCGAAGATTTTCTCAAAGACAGAGCTTCTGGCCTTTAGTTTTTGTGGTTGTCCCATTTCATAGGTGTCTTTCAGCGTATGTGAGAGAATAAAATTTAAAATGAAGAGAATGATAAACTGGTCAAGTGCGTAAAACAATGCCTGTGAAAAGTCAAAACTGCCTCTCAAGGCGTTTGCGATAGATACTTCTATCGTGGAATAGCGAATACCTCCAAGATTAAGGACCACGGCAAAACTCATGAAGGAATAGGTAAAAACAAGAAAAAAGGCTTTTAAGATAGAGGGTAAAATTAAGGGGAACTCTATCTTCAACAACGTCTTGAATCGGTTGATGCCTTCCAAGCGGGAGGCATCAAAGACTTCCGGTTGTATGGTCATCAGGGAATGGCTAATGTATTTCACAAATATGGGGGAATTGTAAAATACATGGGCGATGAGAATGGCTTTTAATGTGTAGAGGATATTTGGGTTAAATCCAAGTTCAGTTAGTATTCCCGAAGAGGAAAAAATGGTACTGAAGGCAATGACCATGGATACCGGGGGGAAGAAAAAGGGGATGAATATGGCGTTTTCCAGCAAAGATGAAATTGGATTGTTGTTTTTTGCGCAATAGAGTGCTGGTAATATAGCCACAAAAAAGGCAAGCACAGACGATAAAAAGGCCTGATAAAGGGAAAACCAAAGGACCCTAAGGAATTTAGGGTCCTTGATGAGCATAAAATCTTCGGGTTTGAAAAAATCTCTGATCAGTAAAAGCAAGGGAGTAAAAGCGATGATGATCAGCAGTAAACCGACAGTGTAGCCGATGGACTTTTTAATACATGATCCCTTCCCATTCATCTAACCATGTGTCGATATTTTCAGCTATTTTTGAAGGGTCTAAGCTTAATATTTTGTCAGGTTTTAAGGCGTATTGGAAGGACTCTGGCAACTGGACTTCAGTAACCGGAAACATCCATTGATTCAAGGGAATTTCCCTCTGGAAGTCTTTTGAGAGTGTAAATTCCACAAATTTTTCAGCTAAGTCGCGATGTTCTGTTCCTTTTACGATCCCAACACCTTCGATCTGAACATAAGCGCCTTCTTTGGGGATTAATGTTTCATAAGTGACCGAACCGTAGTATTCATAAGAATAAGCACCGTCCGTTGCATAACTGACCATGATGGGGGCTTCTCCCGCTTCAAATTTTGAAAAAGATTCGGTCCATCCGCTGGTGACAGTCAATATAGCTGGTTTGATACTTTGCCAGAATTCCTGCCAGTCTTCACCGTATATGGCGATGGTCCATAATAAAAAGGCCTGTCCTGTACTGGAACTTCTTGGGTCTTGAATGATTAGAACCTTTTCCATATCTCTCAAATCATCAAATGACTCAGGTGGATTTGAAAGCCTTTCGGGATCATAAATCAACGCAATCGCTCCAAAGTCGAAGGGGGTGATGTGTCCGGTTTTGTCGAAAATGATATCCTTGTTTTCAATCGTGTGAATGGATTTGGGAGTGAATGTTTCCAGTAAATCGTTTTCCAAGGCCTTTATTGTTAGACTTTGGTCCAAACCCAAGACTACATCTGCTCGGGGGTGATTCTTTTCCAGTATCATTCGGGATAGTACACTTCCGGCATCTCCCAGTTTGATGACCTTTAATGTACAGTTGTTTTGCCTCTCGAATTGCTCTGATACTTCTCCAATGAACCAATCCATGCTTTCATATGTGTACACGGTCAATTCACTTGAAAAAATCAAGGTGATTGTTAACATCATTAAAAGAATAATCCATTTGTTCATACAAAATCCCTCCTAAAAAAGAAAAACCCTACCTGGGTGGTAGGGTAATTTCATAGATAATATGGTCCCTACGCCAGCATTACCTGGATCAGGTTCTAGGGTCGGAATAAATCCCTCTCAGCCTTACGACTCCCCTTTGTCTATCTTCTGATACTCTATGATAACAGAAAAATGTTACGTTTTAGTGAACGTAAAAATTTCGTTTTTTGCTTTTCCAAACCCCAAACCCTATACCCTGTTTTTAGGGCAACCCCACATATTGGATATCCGCTCCAGAATTGCCTGGATCGGTGAACGTAGATGAGATTGTTTTCACAACAGCGCCGCCGCCTCTAAGATTTTTGTTTCCACCTGTATAAAGAGGTGTTTGAATTGTATTAAATGAACTGTCTCCATTAAATCCATACTCACCCGTGCTTTCGTTGATCGCCATGGCAATCCGCCAGTTGGTGAGGAAATCGCCAAAAGCAATGGAAGAAGCATAGTTATCCAAAGCATTTTGAATACATCGATAATCATTGGCATAATCTGTTATTATCTCTCGGTAAATCCCCGTCCCTTGTGCCATTTGAATTCTAAAATATTGCATGAATACGTAGGAGAGTGCATAATTCGCTAAGGTTTCTCCATAATTATCCCAATACAGAAGAGAATGACCGTCACGTACACCGGGAGAGCTGTTATAGTAACTGACTCTGGATTGAACAACGGATGGGCCGTAAACCAGCCTTTCTGCAGCCATTGACAGTCCTTCGTCGATCCATGTGGACATTTCTCCAGACGCTTCAACGATGTAATTTCTGTTAAAGTTCACCATATGTTGGAATTCATGAGCCAGAGTTGAGAAGGCTTTTGAAATATCGATTGGGTTGGATTTGGGATAATGCATCGTTGGGTAGGTATCGATGTAGAATATTTCCATTAAATTGGAACCGGCCATGTTAAACAAATCTCTTGACCAGAAATAGCCGCCCACATAACCTCCTGTGGTGTCAAAATCATCCTGAATGTCAAAAATTAGAATTGCTATTTTTCCGTCACCGTTCACATCCGATGGTGTGTAGAAATTTGTGGTAATTAGATTATATATGACGTTGTCAAACTCATCAGCTACCTGTTGAGCTTTAGTGGCGTTGATATCGGTTACTGATTCAACCCATACCTTACAATATTGTCCTTCTGCCTGAAGGGTGGCGTTCAAAGATTGATCAGAATCGGTTTTAAAGTTATAAACGGTAAATTGTCTGGTATCACCCACTGTTCTTGGTGTCCCCTCCGTACGTGAAACTAACTTTGCTCGATCAAGTGCCAGGTTTCGATCGGGAACTGGATCTATTCTGTAGGCATCCAATGGCAGATTTTTTGGAATCTCAACACTTATCGAAGCCCATTCTTTTCTCTGTGCAGAGGCCAATGTTCCTGTGTATTGAGTTACATCGCCGTTTTCAGATTCGTTGTTGATCAACAGATAACTTCCCGAATAAGGACTAGTAAAATCTACCCCTGTTTGAGGTGAATCTGAGATTACAGAGAAACTCCATAGTGAACCGGGTGTTGATCCATAAGCGTTGTTAGCGGTGACTTTCCAGTAATAGGTCTGTCCTACAATGAGTTCTGATGGAGAATAAGTGTTATTAACTTGTTCAGAAGAGACCTTTGGCGGATTATTTGTAGTACCAAAATATACATCGTAACTGTCTGCATCAGTTGATAGCCATGACAATTGTGGTGTTCGATCGGTAATTGCAGCTCCGTTTGATGGGGATGGCGTCGATGGAACCGAGGGTGGATTGTTTTCAACTTGACCTTCACCTGTCCAAGCTTCATCAATGTAGATTTCTCCCCAATAGACCCATAACTCAACTTCGTTTTCACCGGTGGTGAAGTATTCTTCAGGGATGTAATAGGACCCCCAACTTTCTGTTAACTCAAACCAGCCTTCGTATTCACCGTTAATATACACATCAATTTCTGCATTACTATCCCACTCTTTTATGCCAAAGGCGTGGATATAAAAATCATTTTTGCCATCAAAGGCGAAGAATAAAGATCCGGAATTTTCCACAATCCAGTGAGGTGGGATTTGGTTGACGGTATCGTAATAGGCATTGTAATAGTTAAAAGACATATTCCCCGTTACCTCAGGTGTTTGATTTTTTAGCACAACTCTTCCATCACCTGTGGTCGGTTGAGAAGATTGTGTCGTAAAATTCCATACACTGCCCGTTGTTGTTCCATAAGAGTTCTTCGCAACAATCTTCCAATAATATTTTTGACTCGATGAAAGTGAACCGGGGTTATAGCTGTTATAACTTTGATTGGATGAAACCTTTGGCGGATTGGACAACGTGCCAAAATACACATCGTAACTGGTTGCACCGTTAGATGACCATGAAAGGGATTGTGTTGTGGAAACGCCCACACTACCAGATGATGGGGTTGGACTTGATGGGGGGGATGGTGGGTTATTTTGCGAAGTGGAATACGTTCCAACTATAAAATCAGCTGTTGTATGGTTACCCTGTATAGTTTGAGTTTCACCGTAATTGCTCTGTATGTAATTAAGGACCTTGTCTTTCGAATAATTGTAGAGTTCTCTAAAAGTGACTTGTCCGTCAAGAACGCCACCGGGTCCATAGCCGTCAGCGTTATAGGTGTAATCAAAGGCTCCGTTTGGATTTGACAAACCGACATTTCCCAAGCCATCGTTGAAGAAGAATGTGAAGAAACCGTGGTTTAAAAAACCATCTTCATTGGAGTATTCGTTGATGGCAGATCCTGTTAAAACGTAATATTCATAAGTCGAATCAAAACTGCCTCTTTCGTCTGATTGCTCTTCAAAGGCCTCAATAACACCCTGCTTGAACAATTCCATTTGGTTAATTCTTTCTTGTCTGCTCATCTGTCTACCAGATGATGAAAGACTGGTGAAATTACCGGATTCACAGGCATCGATTAACACGACTTTTGTCCCGTTGATGGCGTCCAAATAGGATCTTAATTCGCTCATGCTGATGTTTGAGCCATCGCTGAGATACAGTCTGGATTGTCCGCTTTCATAGTAACCATGTCCGGAATAATGAAAGACAAAAATGTCCTCGGAAGAGCTTCCGGAGACAAATGAACTGATCCAGTTTTGAATTTGTGTTTTTGTGATATTACCAGTTTGCTTTTGAACGGTGTGGGTGTTAGTCAAATTTTCAAAGGTTATTTTTATCTCATCTGCGTCATCATCAGTGGCTGAAAGGTCTCCATCTCCACCGTAATCCGTAACCCCCAGAGTTAAACCTCTGTATTGGGGTGTACCGGAGGGAGCAGCTTTAGTGGTGAAATTCCAAACATTGCTTTCAGTTGAACCCCCTTGATCATCCATGGCGACAATTTTCCAATAATACTTCGTTGAATAAGAAAGAGAGCTGATAGAAAATGAATTGGATGAGATTGTATCTATCAATGTAGTTGGATTCGTGTTCTTATCCAAGTAGACCTTATAAGTTATGGGATCTGATTCCGGATCGGTACTGGCATCCCAGCTTAGCGTTAACGAAATATTCTGGTTTGTACTTCCTGAAGCAGGTGAAGGATTCTCCGGTTGTGATGGTGGATTATTCTCAGATGCCTTGGTTCTAAAGTTCCATACTTGTCCTGTTGTTGAATTAGCTTGTTCATCCTTGGCCACGATTTTCCAATAATACTTTGTATCATTGGAAAGGCCAGACCTTTGTGATTGAGTCGTTGTTAAATTGGAAACGCTTAAAGGTGGATTTTCCTGTGTGCCAAAATAAAGATCATAGTACACCGTCCCTCCTTCGGGATCGGTAGAGGAATCCCAAGTCAAATTCAATGTCGTTTCCTGATCTTCAGTACCTGTAGAAGGTGTGGGATTGACCGGCTCTGTTGGAGGATCATCGACTTGTTGTATGGTTGTAAACCTCCATATGTTCCCGGAGGTTCGATTCCCTAGAGAATCTTCTGCGACGACTTGCCAATAATAAGTGGTAGAATCGGAAAGCCCGGAAGCTGCGTATTGTGGTTCCAAAGCAGTTCCAACAGGCAAAGATGGTTGAGGATTTTGATCCATGTACACATCATAAGTAACTGCCCCCCCCTCCGGGTCCACACTTTCCTGCCATTGTAATAAAGGATTTAAGCTTATATTATCAGCGTTGTTGACAGGGTTAGGAGTAATAGGTGCACTGGGGGGTTGGTCTGTACTTGTGGGTTTTTCTAAGCCGTAATTATTAGTGAAGACCACAAAGTCAATGATATTAACTTTACCATCAGGATTTTTCACATCAAAAATCCCTTCCCAATCACCTTTGAAATAATCTTGAGCGGGCCCTATATCGTACAGGAGATTGTAGATGCCGTCACCTGTTTGCGAACCATATTTTTGGGCAAATAGCTGAAAATCCTCCAATCCTATTTCATCATCACTGTTGAAGTCTCCAAGGAATTCAGGTGTCAGTGTATTAGTTATTTCTATTGATGCAGGTGAGAAAGAAAGAGCCATGGGGTTACCGTTTAAGTCAAGTGCTGAGGTATTGGTAAAAGAAACATTGGTGGAACCGGTTTGACTTAGGGCTTTCATTTTGATTCTAAAAATAAGTTCTTCTTCAATAACAACTGGATTTTGAAAAACAGCGGATATTGTAATACTGTTAGTGGTTTTGTTTTTGATGATCAAAGAGTTTACAAACGTCCCAAACTTTTTGAAATAATCTTCTAAATAAGCCGGATCTACTATCATTTTGGATGAATCAAACTGAAGTGTAAATTCCATGCCAGTCATTTGGGGTATGTTTTTTGCATAAACCAATAAGTCGAAAGGCCGGTTTGGGCTTATTGTGATATTTAGTATGCTTACACCATTGGGAAGGGGTGAAATGGCCCTCGCTTTGGGCTTTTCGCGTAATATGGTTATCTCTTTTATATCCTTTTCTTCTATTTCTTTGATTGAAAAGAGTTTTTCATTCCGATTGATTTTCCCGTTCGTTTTAACCAAAGATAAGATCTTACCTTTTGAAGTATCTTTTTTTAGTGATAAAATATCCGGATTCACAGTAATGGTTCTGTATTCACTGTCAATAGTCTCGTGAAAGACAATTTCAATCCCTTCAAAAGATTCTGCTGCGTACACATCAAATCCCGTTTCGGTTTTGGCAACAGTTAGGCCATCCGTTAAGGCCTGTGGTCGGATATCGGAATTTAAACAGCCGGTTAGAGCCAGTAAAACTATCATCACGGAAACAATGATCTTGATTTTTTTCATTTTACTCAATCCTCCTTATTCCCTTATCGAACAAAAACGAATCCGATATCCGTCTTGTTGAAGTTAATGGTATTGAAATTTTCATCGATGACCTGGGAATCTGCTCCTATGGTTATTTGAGATACTCCAGAAAAGACCTTCGCATCGCAAGCGATTTGGGCAAAGGCTTCATGATTTAGAGAAAAATTATTTTCAAGGGACAGTGTGAGGGTTAATGTATTGGAAGTGAAGCCGATCAAGCCCATGCCATTTTCTGAAAATGGTCCCAACAGGGTTATTTCATCTACCAAGTTCTTTGGCGCCAAGTCAATTTGATTGGGGTCAAACTACAAAACAACTTCGATGGCACGGACATTCGAAACATTTCCAAAGAGTGTGATCGAAAAATTTGAGTCTGAGTTCGTGGCAATATCTCTGATTTCAATGTAGTTACCCGCACGAAGGGCTTGAGTTGAAAAAACCTTTGAATCAGAGGAAGTATTGCCGGCGTTGTTTTTTGCAATGATTCGCCAATAATATAGGGAAGAAGGATCTAATCCTGTCACATCGTAAAAGGTTGTTGAGACATTTTGGGCAATTAGTGCTATCGTTCCCAAAGTTTTTCCCATATAAATATCATAACTATTGGCTCTTAATGCAGTCGACCAATTTAATCTAACACCAGTTGTTTGCTCTGAATCAATGGGTGAGGTCAATACAGGTTTTGAAGGTGCGATTTCTACAATGACAGGCTCATCGCAACCTGAAAATAAAACCATTATCAATATCAAAAGTATAAGAGGTGTATATATCCTTTTCATTTTTATCCCTCCCAAAATATTTGTTTTTTTCGTGAAATAAAATCTATTATCATTATAACGAAAAAAAACTAAAAAAAGATGCTTCTCTCTTATAAATGCGTAAAAATATTGAAGCGGTTTTGTTAAGATTAGATTAAGGCTAAAAAAGAAGAGTTTGGGGATAAGGGTCTGGGGTATAGATTTCAAAAAAACGGAGCAAGGGATTGGTCAAGACAAATACCTTGCTCCTATTTTGGGCTTCTTGAAAAACTCAGAGTACAAACTGATAAAGCTTTTCAGTGTTTTTTATCTTGTTTGATGTATCTCTAAGACAACATTACCTGATTTGACGGTTATTTCCACATTCTCATCGTAAATATCATTAGAAAGTTTCTGAGACAAATCTTCAGGGGTTAAACCTTCCGGAAGGGGCCCATCGTAGTAAATATAGTAGATAAAGGCATCATCTTTTTGTCCGGTTTGAATCTTGAAGCTTTGGATCAGATCTTCATCGTAATAATCGAAGATATATGAATTGTTGAGTAGTTGTTGAATATCAATCTCTTCATCCGGTGTGTAATATATTTCGTCTTGTATGGCGTAATTCATATCCAGATAAAAATCTATAATTTCCTGCATTTCTTCAAAACTCTGTCCCATGGCGAGTTCATTCATAATTGCCTCAAGGCTCAGAGTCGCGCTTATTTTAAAATTACCCGTTTCATCATAATCCATAATTAAAGAAACCAGATCCTCGTACATGAACATACCCCAAACATTTTCCGGGATGTGATGGGCCTGTTCCTTTTCTTTGGCCATTTCTTCAGTAAAATAAAGAATGCCATTGTTAAGTCTTTCCTGGTTTTCTTCAGTCAGAACAAACACTTCAATATAGTCATATCTGCTGTCGTAGGCCAAGTACAGATTATCCATAAAGTACAGATGATCCATCAGAGTGAAAGAAACGGTTTCAGCCGTTTCAGCTTCAAGCCAATTGTCTTTGACATAATTATCGAAAATAAATGTTGCATCTTCCACCTTAAGCAGCAAATAAGGTATCTGTTCACTACCCATCAGGTACATATCATACCGTTCAACTTCCGGTCCTAATGAGGCTGGAAAAGCCATGATTTCCTCGAGCGTATAGTCATATATGTTTTCGCCCAAAATTTCACCAAACAGGTCGAGAAAACTTTTTATAGAAAGTCCCGTTTGGGGAAGACTTGTGTATACCCTTATATCCTCAAAATCGGGAAGGCAATTATAATGATCATAATCCGTTTGCGTCTTTTCCAAGACTTCTTTGGCCCCTTCAGGCGAATATTGCATTTCCATGAGTAAATCCACATAGATAGTATTTTCCCTTACGCCTGCTGATATCATTTCACTTACTGATTTTCCATCAAGAATGCCCAGCAATCTCATGATAAACCAGCTGAAATTGATACCGTTATTGGCGATTTTGAGAAAACTGTCCGGGTCAGAAGATTGTAATGCTGTAAAGCGTTTCGATTCATTGACAGCGCTGTCCAAAGCTTTATCAAGTAAGTCTTCGCTGGAGGAAAAGAGTGTGTAGTTTTCTTCCAATTTGACAAAAAACAAATCCAAAAAGACGCTGGGGCTATTGCCGTAATAACGAATCTTGAAATGTTTGGTTTCGTAACCGGCTTTGTCTATGGTTTCAGATTTAATATAGACATCTTCCTCGAGAGCCCCTGCCATAAATTCACCTTCAAGAAATTCCAGAATGAATTCAACATTGATCAGATTGGTCAATATAGCTATGGGCATGGTTGACAGACTCAGGAGCATTTCAGGTGAATCCAGAACGTCTTCAAAGTCATAAAAATCCAATTCTCCAATTAAAAGATCGCTCAATCCGAATTTTCCGAAAAGAGCCATTTTTGCGTTTTGTATCGGGTAGTTAAGAAAATCCATGCCGGACAGTTCAGAAAGAATTTCATCTTCCATGCCGGTTTGTTCCATAATCGTTTTTGGATAGGAGAGTTCTAGGGCGAAATCAATATCAGCGGGGACAAAATCAACGGGATTTAGAGCAAGACCTAAGGAAAAAATCAAAAGAAAGGAAAATAAAACAATAACACCTCTTTTTTTCATACCAATCACTCCTTTGAGTTAATGATAGCTGTCTGACCATAAATTTCTTTGGATATTCTATCATAACACTTTTTCCAAGGATATTCGCGTTGGCTTTATACGAATAAATCAAGCAGTGTAAAAAAAATAACTTGAGCAGTGCGGAAAACGTATGGAAATATCACGAATAAGGCGATGAAGAACACAATGATTGAATATCGTTCGTACATTTTCAGAATATACCTATATTTATCACTGATTAATTCTCGTAAAATGTGATAGCCATCCAAAGGGGGGATGGGGAGTAAGTTAAGAATCGAAAAAGCGATATTCAAATAGGCGATGGTATGAAAGACGGGTATTAGTCCCGGCAGAGTATCATAAACACCGGGAACAAGTTTTAAAAGAAACACTTCAATTAGGATTGTGATGAGGGCAATTAAAAGATTTGCCAAAGGACCACTGATGGATACCAAGATATTATCTCGTTTGGGATTTTTAAAATAATTGGGGTTGACTGGAACCGGTTTTGCCCATCCAAAGCCGATGAGTAAGAATGCCATCAAACCAAATAAATCCATATGGGCCAGTGGATTCAGAGTTAATCTACCATAAGAACGTGGTGTGGGATCTCCCAGTTTATCCGCCGTAAAGGCATGCGCCAACTCGTGAAAGATAATGGCCAAAAAAACAGCCGGTATGGATAACAGTATTTGTCGCGGATCTCTAAACATGTTCATCACTCCAAAAGAAAAAGCACCCTTTAGGGTGCTCTATGGCTGAGAGAGGTGGACTCGAACCACCATTGACGGATCCAGAGTCCGTTGTCCTGCCAATTAGACGATCTCCCAAATCAGTCTGGATTATACTATAATTTGTTTTCCTTGTCAACTGTTAGTGAAGGCTATTTTTTCATTAGTCTTCTGTAAATAACCATGAAATCCTTTTGTTTGAGTACAATCAAAGAAAGGAATAGAACACCTGTAGCCACCACAATTTTGATCATCACATTAACAATCGAGTATGAAAGGAATGAGTTTGTTAGAACAATAGTCAAGCCCATGAGAACGGTAGCGCTGAAACTTTTAAAGATTTCAAGTGTGTTGGTTTGTTTTATTCTAAGCCTTTTTGTGGCATATAAGTGTATTAATAGAACAACAAAACCGGATATCCCGGCAAAAGACGTTGCAAGTGCAATTCCCAATGGTCCGAGGCTTTTTGACAAAGTGATATCTAAAAAGATATTCACAGCAACGGACGATGAACTCGCGATAAAGACGATACGAGGCTTTTTAATGGCGTATTCAGCTCTTGATAGCAGTGAATAAAGGGAATAAAAGGGCAATCCGATGAGATACCCCATGAGGATATCGGAAGTCATAAACGAATCGTAAAGGCTAAATTCCCCTCGTTGAAAGAGTAACACAATGATATCCTGACGTAATAGGAACAGACCAATCGTAGCAGGCAATACAAACAAAGCCATACGCTCAATGCCTTCGGCAAGGTTTCTCTTAAATTCTTCCGGGCTGTTTTTGGATAATTGCGCTAATGCAACGGTCGAAACGGAAATGGCAAAAACCCCCAAAGGAAGCTGAAACAGTCTGTTTGCGTATTGTAACAGTGAAACGCTTCCGGCTCCAAGACCCGAGACCACGTTAGTATCCACAATGGAATTGATTTGTGTGATAGAAAGGGCAGCGAAGCTACTGAGAAAGATCGGCATGAAATCCTTTATATCTTTTTTGTCAATAGTCGGTGTGAATTTAAATTTGATCCCCTTGGCTGCAAATACAACCATCAGCCATTGAGCTGCTCCTCCCAGAATAAAGAAGATAGCTGGGCCCAAAATGGGCGGGTCAAAAAACGGTGACAGAGCGATACCAACAATAATGAACACATTGTGTATGGCAGGAGAGAGCGCGGGGGTGAAGAATACATCATGACTGTTGAGCATGCCTGCATATACTGCCCATAAACTGATGAACAGGATAAAGGGAAAGATCAGCCTTCCCATAAAGACTGCCAAACCTTTCACGCCCGGTTCAAGTCCGGGAGCTACCAGGGATAAAATATCCGGCATAAAATAAATACTCAAAATGACCACGATTAACAAAATGGGTATAAAAATAGTTAATATTGAATTGGCAAATTCCCGCCCCTTTTCAATGCCTTTCAAAGCTCGTTTGTTATATAAGGGGATAAAAGCGCTGGATAAAGCGCCTTCCGCAAAGATTTTCCTAAGAAAAAAAGGCAATAAAACGGCAACTAGATAGGCATCGTATTCCGGTGATGCGCCGAATTCTTTGGCAAACAGCATATCCCTTGCCAACCCCAATATTCGGCTAATCAAAGTTGCCAGGGCCATTTGAATGGAAAATCTCAGCGTTTTTGACACAGTTTAAACCCTCTTAATCTGTGATATAAAAATGTGGAAATGCCGCGTAAAAGGCTGCAGCTTTTACCAAATGATCATCGGGGCATTGATCTTTTGGGCTGTGGGCGTATATCTCATTTGCCGGTCCAAAACCCACTGTTGGAATACCAAACATACCCGCAGTGGCGATTCCGTTGGTTGAGAAGGTCCATTTGTCAATTCTTGCTGGCGTGTTAAAAAGTGTTTCAAAGGTCTTTTTTGCCTTTTGAACAACGTCGCTCTCTTCTGGGAAAACCCAGGTGGGATAATACTTCTCGGTGGGATACAGCAGTCCTGTATATGTTTTTTCAGAGTATTGAAGAATTTCTACTTGAGCGTCAACACCCGTTTTTTTGAAGATTTTTTCCAATTCTTCCACAGCGCTTTCTTTGGTTTCACCGGCCGTAAGTCGTCGGTCCAGTTGTATGACACATTCATCAGCCACGGCATTTTGTGAAGGAGATTTAAAAAAGATTTGAGTAACTGCAATAGTGCCTTTTCCTAGAAAGGGATCATCTTTCAGGTTTTCGTTCAGCTGTTCAATTTCCTTGATGATGGGTGTCATTTTGTAAATGGCATTTTCTCCACGTTCCGGTGCACTGGCATGGCAGGATAACCCCACTGTTTTAACCCGCATCTCCATTCTGCCCCTATGACCCCTGTAAATACCCAGGTTTGTAGGTTCAGTTATGACGACCACATCCGGTTTGATGACATTTTCTTTTAAAAGATACTGCCAGCATAGCCCATCGCAATCCTCTTCCATGATACTGCCAACAACGTAAAGCGTATAGTCCTCTTCAAGGCCCAGCTCTTTGATGATTTTTCCTGCGTAGACCATAGAGGCCATACCTGCTTCCTGATCACTGGCTCCTCTTCCGTATATGACCCCATCACGATAATCCCCTTTAAAAGGATCTACTTCCCAAAGGTCCGGATTACCCACATCCACGGTATCCAGATGGGCATCCATGGCAATCACCGTTGAGCCCGTTCCGATTCTGCCTAAAATGTTTCCGAATCTATCGATGGTGACCTCGTCAAAACCGCATTTTTCCATTTCTTCTTTTACACGAAGGACTACCTCTTTTTCGTTTTGTGATGTGCTGGGGATAGCCACCATATCTCTCAGGAACGCTATCATATCCTGTTTATATTGTAATGCCTTTTCGTTTATTTGGTTGATGTTCATATTTTCCCTCCTATTTTTTCATTTCAGATACCGGGGGTAAAAAATCCATGGGATCCAATGTTTGCGAGTTGTCCAATGTCCTGACTTCAAAATGGAGATGTTGCCCGGTACTTCTTCCTGTGTTGCCCATTCGTCCCAAAATCTGTCCTTTTTTTACATATTGGCCTTCGTATACTGCAAATCTTGTCATATGCCCGTATCGGAAAATGTAAGAAGCTCCTTTGATCTCGATCATATTGCCATATCCGTTGTTTTCTCCGGCAAAGGTAACTGTGCCTGATTCCGCAGCAAACACAGGTGCGCCGTAAGGGGTGTTCTCTTTGATTCCTGAAGCATCTCTGGCGATGTCGACGCCTGAATGAAAACTGTCTTTTTCACCCGTTACCGGATGTGTGCGATATCCATAGGGTGAAGTAATGACACCGTAAGCGGGCCATAGCAGTTTTCCGGGAAGGTCATTGAAGGTTTCGCCGATTGAGTATTCAGGGATAAATAAATAATCCCCCACACGAACACTGTAAGGGTTCTTCATATCATTGGCCAAAGCAATAGATTCCAAATTGGCAAAAAAGAAATCGGCGATGGTACTCAATGTATCTTCAGGATTAACCTGATATCTGTAGCCTATTGGGAAGGGAATCTTAATGACTTCTCCCACGTTGGGTTTTTTTGGATTTATATCTGGGTTCCAATCCATGATGACAGAACTGTCAATTTTATATTTATCACAGATGGAAGAAAACGTGTCCGTGTATTGAACAAAGTGTCTGAGTGTAATATAACCGAACAGTGATACGGTAACGATGGTTAACAGTAGTAGCAGCGCGAGTTTTTTCAAAACTTTTTCCTCCGTTATATAAAGTTGGTGATTAAGAGTGAGATCAGAAAATTATAGCCGCTGTAAATTAAAAAGGCCATTCCAATTACATCTTTTTTCTTGGTTTGATCCTTTCTCTCTTTTTTAAGGTTTCTGGATAAGGAAACCCAAGAAATGTTAACTGCGATTATGGCCGATCCAAATAAGGCGTTGGATACCAATCGCCAATTACCCCAAGAAAAAAGGGCAAATATCCCTATATAGATTGCGGTTACATAAAGGGGGACCAGAATATAAGCGTTGGTTTTTTTGTTTTTTGAAAGAAGATTCAATGTAATCAGTCCTGTTCTAAGTAAATATATTTTTTAAGTTGTGTGCATTGTTCTTCATCATCAAATTTTAAAAGGAATCTGATGACATTTTCATACCACTCCGGTCGCCCATTTTTTCGTTGCAAATGTATCAAATAGTACAAAGCGTCTTTTGCGGCATCGGAGTCAGGATTGATGAATATCAGTTTTCTGGTGTAAAAGTTCAACTGATATTCATCACCCAGTTTATCATATTCGTTGATCATCATAGATAGAATGGATGTTATCTTTTCTGAATGAGGGAATTTTTTTTGGTAGCTTTTTAGCAACAAAATGTTTTCATTGGGTTCGTTCGGTTTGAGATTTTCTTGAATAAAGTCAAAAGCAGTGTTGGGATTTTCAGGTATGGGAGTATCATTTGTTTTATCTGTAAAGATTTCCTGTATGATTTTTAGCATCTCATCAACGTATTTTGAGTCGGGATATTGAACCATAAAACGGCTGTAAGCTTCAATGGTATTGGCTTCATTCCCGGCTTTTGAAAAAGTGTCAAAAGCCTGATACATAATCTCTGCCGCGCTCATCTCCACACCGATTAACCGTTGGAATAACACCTTTTCATAAATTTTGCCCAGTGAACTTAGAACGGATTGGGAAACCTCTTTGGAGCTTGTAAAAACCAAAGTTTCAGGTTCAATCAGCTCAATTTCAGATTCTACGACCGCTTGTACGGAATATATTGCACCTTCTTTACTGATGTGCTCCACCAAACCAATGTAGAATTCGGGCGTTAGTAATAAGGGTTTCCACGAAGTCCATTTCCATTTTAATTCCAGTTTTCCCTTGACTAATTTATGAACGTATTTAATTGGTTGACCCACTTCGATCAACAGTTCTCCGGGGGCGCAGTTCTTTGTTGTCATTTAACCTCCGCTTTTTATGTGATTAATGATTTGTTCCGGATTATCGGTGATGATATAATCAGAGATATTTGGAAACTCTACAAGAGGTGATAGTTCTCTGATTGTATTGACTGTCCACCAAGCGTATTGTATCTGCGTTTTTTCTTTCATATCGGTTAAAGCATTCACAAGAAGGTTTTGTTCTATTTTTTCGAAAGCTTGAATGGGCAAGTGGAGTGAATAGGGTTCGTGCTTTAGCATTGCGCTTTGTATATAACCCATTGGATTGGCAACGTTCTCTGCATCGCTGCCTATGAGAAGACCGATTCTTGCGCCTTTAAGTGCATCTCTGATAGGAGGAAGGGTGTTATGAATAAAGGAAGAAAAAATGAGATTTTCTAAGGGATAATCATTCTCTCTTAATAAATCAATCAAAGGAAAAACCACTTCCGGCTCTTTTATCTCCACGTTGATAATAGATTCAGGCAACAATAAATCAAACACCTCTTTTAACGCAGGGACAATAACATTCTTTTGAGCGGATATTTCATTGATTTGGCCAATGGTTAGATCGGCAATTTTCATTTCTTTATCGAATAATCTCTTCAGATCTTCATCGTGAAAGACAAGGACTGTTCCATCTTTTGAAAGACGTATGTCCAACTCTACACCATTTGCAGATGTTTGGTTTATGGCTTTAAAGGCTTGCAATGAATTTTCAAGTGCATCGTGATGATTTCCCCGATGTGCAAGGACTTTCATAGTACCCCCCCCTTTTTATTTCCTCTATTATACACCCCT
>JAYEGQ010000089.1:0-3648 GCA_034659095.1 Thermotogota bacterium | reverse complement strand
AAAACAGATAGAATGACGGCGAGACATACAATAAGTAATTGAAATGTTTTGGTCATTGTAATTTGTAATTTTGATATTGTTTGTAATTTGAGTATTGTAATTTGGGATTTTAGGGCCGTATCCGGGACGGTATAGGGGACGTTGGCACTTTATCACTTCATTTTGGCTACTTCTCAGCTTGAGACAGCTCCGCCCCTTGGATTACATAGCAGTATCCGGACAATTGACTGTAATTACATTGAGTTATGTTTGATAGAGGATCAAATAATACTTTTCACAGCAACGCTCAGTTTACTATCTGGAAATCAATGTCATTAAGGTTTTAGCCAATAGGTTTATAATTTAAGTAAAAGTTTTTCCGTTGTTTCGGTTTTCGCGGGAAATTTCTACCAGGTCTAACAGGCTCGATGATTATGGAAAAGAGTTCAGTTAAATCATTTAGAAGTTTATGCACTGTTTTCATTGGACGGTTAAACAGCAATACAATTGTACTTTTTGCAGAAGCCAGAGCTTGAGCAAAATTCAGAAACCCTCCATACAAAACGGTCGGGCCAACGAACAAGCCATACCGATTTGGAGCATCCGGTCAATGTTGTATGTGTTTTGTATATCCTCTTGCTGAAGCGTGAGATCCATCTCCATGTTGTAAAATTTGCACCTTTGCGGCTTAAAAAACTGAGTGACACATTAAATTACTCTACAACCTGCACAACGGTCACTGCCCTGATGCGTTGGCTGATACAAACCTGGTACTTTTCATCCATCCTCTTTCTGGCCGAGAGGTAAATTTAATCCAGTGTCATATCTGGTTGATGTAGTCGGGAAAAGCCAATACCTTCTTCGCGTCGATTGCTGAAAACAAGAAAGGTTCTACGTCCCTGGCTAAGGCTGCAAAATCAATCGCTTTACAAAGTGAAAGTAAATGTTCCTTCAATTCTGCCATATCCTGAACTCCTATTTTTTGCCGCAGGAAGTCAAAATTAGGCCTGACCTTGCCGAATAAAAACAAGGTATCGTAAAAATCCCGTCCCATCTTTCGTTTTCGATTGAATATCGCAACTATCTTCTGGGATAACAGGATATCAGGCGGCGTTACCCGTATCCGGCAAAAGACATCAAATTTATTTATAATCAGGTTATCCGGCAAATAATCAAAATGTTGCGGTTCGGTATCGATTTGAATCAGAATCTTCTCTTCTTTGTGACCGGACAGTCCGCTGTCAAACAAAAGACCTGGAATCCGAACATGGCAATGATAGGCGTTCTTAAACACATTTTTTATCTTTGCATTATATCCTTCCATCTTGAGTTTTTTGCGAATCCCGGTAGCAAGATTTTCGAACTCGTTTTCCTTTAGCCCAAAATTATCAAAATCTAAGTCTTCGGAAAAACGTTTATTCCCATGCAGCATTCTGATAGCAGTTCCTCCCAGAAATGAAAGGCATTCTGATTGCTTTGAACCAAAAATAATCTCCATGATTTTGTATTGAAGATACTCGCGCATCAGACTGCGCTTGAATGCCCGCAGATTCTCCGGATAATAAGATTCTATTTCTTTAATATTGAGCATTTTTCATGTATCTTATAAAAGTTTTGACCCTTTTTGCGAGACTCTTCTGTTGGAATTCATTCAAATAAGCTATGAGATGTGTCTCATCCACCCAAGCGAAATATTGGTCCTTTCCAATACGCATTCCAGCAAAGTCATCTTCCGATCTTATAGAGGTATTGAGGTAGAAATAATCAAGAAGCGCCTTCTCCGGCTCAGCAATCTTAAATCTCTTGCCTCCGTAGTTAACCAACCTGTGCCCAAAAAGCAGTCTGGGTTGAATGGTATGGTAGATGAAGTTACCAAGATTAGTCTTGAAAACCATTGTTTTTCGACTTGTGGCAGAAGTCAGGCCGTAAACACTTTCCGGTATCATATGGTAATATGAAAGCGCCATTTCAAAAGAGATATAAGAAGGGCTGTAGATTCTATTGGCAATTTCGAAAAGAACGTTTTCATCCACTTTCAGATCTGCAAGTGTATAATATCCCCGAATAATCTTTTTGATATATCCCTTGCCTTGCCATTCAACCAGCCTTCTGAGATTGAAACGGCTATCCACTTTTCTAATCTCATTTACAGAGAATACGGTATAAGACTTAAAAGTCTCTCGAAACTCATTATAGCGCATTGTATTTCCTTTAAATGCTATTTTTAGCTATTTTTAGAAATATAATACACGCATTATTGACAGAAGTCAATTAAGATGGTTTCCTAAAATCAAAAAAATGTGGTAACCGTTCACAGGTTCACGGTTCAGAGGTTCAGGGTTATTTTTCTTGGGGCGCCAGGCTAACTGCTATGCACCAATATTTTCAAATTGTTCGATTCTTGTGCCTTCTTCATTCAAAACTCACAAATTCCCGCTGGGGCGGGATTCAGACCTGCCTGTGCCGGAGTTACGGCAGACAGGTTTTCGGTAAACATTGAACCTCCCGAATCCTGAACTTTTAACCTAAGTTGAGCGATTTATTGCGAAGATATGTGCCGAGATCTTGATGCATAAGGGTTTACGAAAACCACAGGCATACCCGTGGATATGTCGAGGATTTTCGCGAATCCTTGATGCGCAAGAGATTGGTGCAGATCGAGTAAAAAATCGCTCAATTTAGGTTTAACCTTTGAACCTTGAACCTCTGAACCCGTGAACGGTTACCTAATTTCTAATTTCAACATTCCGTGAACGGTTACCTATAATTATTAGCCGCTTCCTTTTTTTCTTCCGAAAGTGGCCAGCAGCCATCCGGTCTCCAGCCAGTCAGGAGTTTTTATTTTTCCTATAAATGCAGGGTAACTACTCCAGGGAAATTCACCTGGACTGTTCACCATTTTGGCCTGGACAGGATTGAGGTGAATATAACGGGAAAGAGGCTTGAGGTATTTATCAGCTTCTACTAATACGGACTTGAATCTTCCCTGAAAAAGTCGAAGATCCGCCTGGAGGGATGACCTGATCTTCGACGTTTTTTGTTGTAGTATGCGGCATAACTGACGTTAAGCCATTGCATGGCAAGGCTTAGGGCTCGACAAAAAATAACTTTACATTTCAGGCGCCGATGCATCCCGCCCAGGGCGTTGCGAAAATTCTGAATATACTTGATATTCATGCTTTTTCGCGCCTTGCCAGCCGAGCGCCTTAACACCTGAAATTGCGAACTTATTTTTTGCCGAACCCATATTTCTAAACAGAGTTTGTATGACTTTTGCCACACTTTCAAATCTTTGTAATTCTCTAACATTGAGCGCTGAGGGTTAGCGCTTCTGCTTCACTACGTGTCACTTCGTGTCACTCGAACCCTTGAATCCTTGACCCCTTGTACCTTTCTTTGTAGTTTTTTAGCATTTCACTCGAATCCACGAATCCTTGACCCCTTGAACCCTCTGGTATTAATTGGAGATAGCCCACTTATTTTGCCTTAATTAACTACAACTAATCGGGAGATGATCCTTTGTTAACAAATCGATGTCAGCTCCTGTTGCGTAAGATGGTCTCATATACGCCCCTTATCTCAACAGACACACGATCTATCTGATAGATCTTATTAAATCGTTCCTCTGCCGCCTGGCCCATACGCCCACTTAATGCCGGGGTCTCCGCC
>JAYEGQ010000088.1:0-3663 GCA_034659095.1 Thermotogota bacterium | reverse complement strand
TTGCTGTTATCAGAAGTTTTACTGATTCTGTCAGGAAAAATGGTATTCGTGTTTTTGATGCCATCCGTTTCTGTTTTCAGCGTTTTTCTCCTCTCTTGATTGTTGATGTTTTGTTTTCTTCTTGAGTTTTTTCGAGGGGTTCTGAATAGTTACCATTTATTTACCGAAGGGGCTGTCCCCTTGTCCTTCCATCCTCTTGTCCTTGGTTATTTTTCCTCGTTGCAGAACGATGTGCAACGATAAATGAATAATCGATGCAAAATGCAACTATAAATACAACGAGGCGCTTATAGTTGCAAAATCAGAATGTTTATGGTAAAATCACACTATAAATATTTTGGAGGTGGCGCTTGTGTATACCAAGGAGAACTACAATTTAGAATTCAAAAAAGAAGTATCAAAAACTTTTTTAAAAACGGTTAGTGCCTATGCTAATTATAATGACGGAGAAATCCTTTTTGGTTTAGATGACAATGGAAATGTGGTAGGTGTGAGAGAGAGCGCAAAAGAAGAAGCCCTAAGAATTGAAAATATGATTAATGATTGTCTTACTCCAGTTCCTTATTTTGAAATGAGTATTAAGGAAGTAGAGGGAAAGACAATCATTATTGTAGAAGTTAAAAAAGGGAAAGATACTCCTTATTATTATAAAGGAAAAGCTTACAAAAGAGGTGATACTGCAACCATAGAGGTGGATAGGTTTGAGTTGAGAAGGTTAGCTTTGGAAGGGATTAACATGCATTATGAAGATAGAAAAGCATCGTCCCAAGACTTAAATTTTAATATATTAGAAGCGAGTCTAAAAAAAGAGGCCGGGATAGAAAGGATTAACTTAGATATTCTAAAAACCCTTAACTTATATCATAAAGATGGATACTATAATACTGCAGGAGAGCTGTTGGCAGATCAAAATGATATAGCCTTTTCAGGCATTGATATCGTAAAATTCGGGAAAGACATCAATAAGATTTTGTATAGAAAAACCATAAGCAATGTATCGCTATTAGCGCAATTCGATAGCGCAGTAGATATTTTTGAGCAATACTATCTATTCGAAGAGATAGACGGTTATAATAGAATAAAAAAAGAGTTGATTCCTAGAGAAGCTTTTAGAGAGTCCTTGGCAAATGCCATTGTCCATAGAGTTTGGGATACCAATTCTTATATACAAATAGCAATGTATGAAGACAAAATAGAAATAAACTCACCTGGGGGACTCCCAACAGGAATATCTGAAGACGAATATTTATATGGTAATATTTCTGTACTCAGAAACCCAATCATAGCAGGGGTGTTTAATCGATTAAATATTATTGAAAAGTTTGGGACAGGAATAGCAAGAATTAATAAAGAGTATACTCATAGCATTTCTAAGCCTGACTTTGAGGTAAGTGAAAATAGAATTAGAATCATACTTCCAGTTTGTGAAATTGATCTTATAGACTTATCTGAAGATGAAAATAAGATATACCAGTTATTAAAAGAAGAGATAGAACTTTCACGAAAAGAAATCGATTTAAAAACTGGATTTAATAAGGCGAAGACCCTGAGGATACTTAATAGTCTTGTAGATAAAAACACTATACAGAAAATAGGTAGCGGAGCAACATTAACCTATAAGTTAAAGTAGGGCTTGCTGAATAACTCAGAGCCCTTATGCTTTTGTCAAGCGAAAACTGGTTCTTTCCATTTTCAATAGAAAGTAGTATAATAGATGTATTCTGAAAAAACCTGGGGGTGGGGAGAGATGCTCGAAGAAACAATCCAAGAACTAGATGAAAACTTCGAATACATCACATATGAATACAGAGGAAACGGAATCATCATCCACGTTAGATCGAACAGACAAGAAGTGGCGTGTCCCTATTGCGGTCAAAAATCAAAGAAAATCTACTCAAAATACACTCGAAGATGTCAAGATTTACCCATACAGGGAAAAACCGTCTTCATCGAAATAGAAAGCAGAAAACTGTTTTGTGAAAACCCCGACTGTGAGAAAAAGACCTTTGTAGAACCATTTGACTGTATCAGTGAATACGCCAGAATGACCAAACGATTGGAAGAAAAAATAATGGGGGTTTGCAAACACACCAGCTCCATCGCTGGGGCGGGAATATTAAGGGAAATGGGCATCAAGATTGGAAAAAGCACCATATGCAACAGACTAAAAAAAAAATAGTGATACCAATCAAGCGTGAACAGGTAAAACTCGTGTGCATCGATGACTTTGCAGTGAAGAAACGGGAGAAATATGGAACCATCATGATTGACATTGAGACGAGAACCGTTGTGGATATGATAGAAAGTAGAAAAAAAGAAGATGTGAGTCAATGGCTGGAAAGCTATCCGAACTTACAAATGATCTCACGAGACGGCTCCATCACCTACGCCAAAGCCATCAGCGAGGCCAGCGATCAAATCATACAAGTCAGTGACCGGTTTCATTTGATCAAGAATCTAACGGACTATGGCAGCGACCATTTGAAAAAGCATTTGAAACCCAAGATACGACTGCCTAAACTGGAAGAAGATCTCATCGAATCAAAAGCACAAAACAACAAAGAAAGCTCAAAAGCATTCATCACATTTGCAGAAAAGATTGAACAAGCAGTTGAATTAGACAAGCAAGGGGTTTTAAAGAGCCACATTTGCAAACAGTTGAAACTCGACATCAGAACGTTAAAAAAATTTCTTGCCATGAGCCCAACCCAACGGGAGAAAACCTTAACCAGCACCAGCCAAAAAAGACACGAAGAACGGGTGAAACAAAAAGAAGCGCTGGTAAGCCAGGTTAGAGAAATGTACCAAAATGGTTTTTCACAAAGAAGTATCGCCAGAACCTTACATCTTCAATGGATAACCGTCAAACGGTATTTGGATCCGGCATTTAATCCGGTACATGCCATGTACGGTAAAAAGAAAGCGAGTTTATTAGATGGCTATCATGAGACAATCGAACAATTACTCATCAAAGGATTGAAAAGCAGAGAAATAGAAGAAAAACTGAGACAAAAAGGGTATGCAGGCTCTGCGAGTTTAATCCGCAAGTACATTTCAAAGCTGAAACAAGAAAAACGGGATGCCTACCATACTCAAAAAAGCAAAACCCGTTATGATTACATCAACAGGGGCCTCATCCTTAAATTACTCTACAAACCCTTGGACAAGATAGAAGGATTAACGGAACAACTGTATGAACGATTTCAAACACATTATTCAAAGGAGAAAGAAATCATTGATCTGATCGCAGAGTTTAAAGAGATGCTCAAGACCCAGGCGGTTTATAATCTGGAATCTTGGTTGAATAAAGCCCAAAGCATTGGTTCTGAGGAAATCAACAGTTTTGTCAACGGCATTCAAAGAGATAAAGAAGCGGTCATCAATGCCATTGTATTTCCCTATAGCAATGGCCTGGCAGAGGGGAAGATCAACAAGTTAAAAACGATCAAGCGGGTGATGTATGGACGGTGTGGATTTGATACGTTAAGAAATAAAGCCTTGTCATTATCATGAGTTATTCATGTTGTCTATTAAAGGTGGAAAGAACCAGTTTTCACTTGACAAAAGCATCAATGGGGACAGTTCTTTTTGCTGAAAAAATCTCTATAAAAACCATGAATTGGGATTATAAAGCAATGGGGACGGTTCTTTTTGCTGAGAAAA
>JAYEGQ010000087.1:0-18683 GCA_034659095.1 Thermotogota bacterium | reverse complement strand
TTGATTTCCACATTCAAATCATCTCCTGTACCGCTTGTATGACCCTATTATACCATATTTATTGACAAAAACAATGTTTTCTCTTATCTTCTTTTGTTTGGATTATCTTACCCTTTTTGCAGTGGAACCATCTTCTTATACGGTTGGGATTTTGTTTTTCCACAGGTAAAAGAGCTTTTGTAGGGGTGCCCCTACATTGAATTCGCTTTTATATTTCGGGATCCTAACATACCGGATTGTAACATGAGTTACAGATTTTTCTACCCAAATACTTTATTCTTTCAATATAAACGGAATCTTCGTTATATGTAGGGGCTCCCCTTGCGGGTGCCCTATATTTTAGTGAGATATTTTGTTTTCATAACATACCAGTTTGTAGCCTGAATTTGTTTTTCTAATCAACATTTTATTCAGTAAAACAGAGTGTACATGTGCAATAAGGGCAACCACATGGTTTGACCCTACAAGATATGATTATTTTTAAATATACAACTAAAACAAGGGGGCAACAATGACAACAATTATTCTTATCGCTATTGCCGTGATTTTTTTTGTCTGGTCTTTGATCAAGAGTAGAAAAAAGACTAAGGAATCTCTCAAAATCGCAAAGGGGTTGTTTATCAGTACAGCCATTCAGATTGTCGGGGTACTGGCTTTGGTCAGTCTATTCTTAGCTCTCATTCCACCGGAAATGATCAAAAAGGTCATGGGTGGGGCCAATGAAGCCGTCAGTGTCCTTTGGGGATCGCTCATCGGAACGGTTACTATCATTCCCGCGTTTATCGCTTTTCCCTTATCCAAGCAGTTGATGGAGACCGGGGCTGCGTTAACGGCGGTTGCGGCTTTCCTAACCACATTGACCATGGTGGGTTTTGCCACTTTTCCCATTGAAAAGGAATACTTTGGGACCAAATTCACTATTTACCGAAATCTATTCAGCTTTTTTGCCGCTATTTTCGTGGCATTATTCATGGGAGTGATATTATGATGACATTCATCAAAAAGCATAAACTCATCACCGTGGCTGCCCTTGCGTATCTCGTTACTTTAATTGCTTCTCCGGAAATTTTTATGAACGCCATCAAGCAAAACGGGGCCTTTTTACTGGAGATGGTGGAAATCCTGCCTCCTATCATGGTGATCTCTTCGCTGATTAGCGTCTGGGTTCCAAATTATGTTATCATTAAGGGATTTGGCAGTACATCCGGGATCAAGGGAAAACTACTTTCAATTTTCATCGGTGCCTTTTCTGCCGGTCCTATATATGCAGGTTTTCCCGTGGCAAAAACCCTTTATGATAAAGGGGCCAGTGTGGGCAACGTGGTCATTATCCTCAGTGCTTGGGCAGTTGTCAAAGTCCCCATGTATTTGGTAGAGACTTCTTTTCTCGGGGCAGCATTTGCAAACACCCGGTATTTGTTGACCATTCCTTTAATCATTATTTTGGGTTATCTTATGCAAAGAATCGTTAAAAGAAAGGATATACCCGTTTCTGATTTGGACGGGGAGATCGCAGAAATATACGATCAATTACCTCAAAGGCATTGTGGGGCCTGTGGATATACGGACTGTCATGAGTTCGCCAAGGCGGTTAAAAAAGGAGAAGCGGATATGGAGGATTGTAAGATATTGAGTCATTCTCCAGAGAAGGGTTAACAGATAGACCAGGGGACAGACCCCTAATATTAGTCCCCCTTTAATTTCAAGATAAAGCATGAGAAAGGATGTGAATCAAAATGGATAAAAAGACATCAAAGAATTGGGACAAGATACGAATCATTACTCAAATACTGTTTCTTGGGATATTTGTCCTGCTGCTTTTAACGAAAAGAATGCAGCTTTGGATATTTATCTTTGGGGCCGGGGTATTGGTTTCAGTCTTTTTCAGTCGTTTCTACTGTGGGTGGGTGTGTCCCATTGGTACGCTTATGCGTTTTCAAACGTGGGTGTATAAGCTTTTCCATATTAAGCGGTTAAAGACACCTGAATTCATGAAATCACCCATTTTCAAATGGCTGTTACTGATAGCTTTTATTGTTTTAATGCTGATGACACGAATGATCCAACTCAAAATCAATATCATCTTGTATGTGGTTGCAGCAGGTGTTTTGGTTTCGCTGATCTTTGAAGAGGCATTCTGGCACAAGTACCTGTGTCCTTATGGAACGATATTGAATATTACCACACGCAAGGCACCATTGAAACTTCAGATTGACGAATCCAAATGTATATCCTGCGGGTTATGTCAAAAAGAATGTATCACCAACTGTATTGTCACGCTTGAAAATAAAAAACGTCATGTAGAAAACAAAGATTGTATTATGTGCCATAAATGCCAAACGGTTTGTCCAACGGGGGCCATTGTTTATAAAAGAAACCTTGATAAGATGACTAAATAGGGTTTTAGTTTGATTTAAAATTCACAAGTGCCTTCTATAACTTTTTAAATACACCGATTGCTTAGTGTGTGTAACGTAGGTTACTGAATTTACACGATTGGTGTTATAATACAGATGTAAATAAAAAACATAACGAAGATCCACAGATTGCAGAGATATTAGCAGAAAGCAGGAAGGTGTTTGAAGAAACGCAGCATGCCCTTATAGAAAGTGGTCAAGCTCCTTTGGATTTCACAATGAGTAAATATATCCAGCTTCCCAAGGCCTATACACCAGAAATAGAAGAGAAATTGTCCAGAGCGTTGTCTATTTATGAAGGCTTTGATAAAACGGTAAACAAAATCCTTGAGGGTCAGGCAACCCCGTCCGATTATGAGCAAATCAAGCAGGAAAACATGGTAATACTTGCTTTAGTTAATGAAGCCGTGACACTCATACAGGAAGAATCCGAAGCAAAGGTCCAGTTTTTAAAGGTAATCGTCATGTCCATTACCATTGTTGCCATTATTCTCATCTTTTTGTTCGTGCTGATTTATCGCAAAGTTATTTATCTCCCGGTAATAATATTGTTGGACGTGGCACAAGAGCTGGCTTCTGATAGAGGAAACCTTAAAACACGTTTGCCGGTTGTAACAAAAGATGAGATAGGTGAGCTTTCAAAGGCTTTTAACGGCTTTTTGCAAAAACTTGAAAAGATTATTTTGGAACTTTCCGGTGGAGAAAAAGAAACTGAAAACAGAATCAATACCCTTTCTCGGGATTCAGAGAAGCTTTCTGGAAGCTCCAGCGAAATTAGAGCGTTAACGGATTCCACATCGGATTATCTCACAGACGTTTCAGAAACAGCCAAAATCATCGATGCCAATGTTCAGGAAGTTGCTCAATCGGCCACGAATGTTGCCAACGCTTCCACAGAACTGTCCTCGGAAATGAACAAAGTTTTCGATAATTCTCAAAAAGGCACTGACAATCTGAAGGAAATGGGAACTGAAGTGGAACTGGCGAACACCCAATCAGAGCATTTGGTCACTCAGGCCAATCGATTGACAGATTCCACCAATCAAATCGGTGAAATATTGGAAACCATCGGCAGTATTACAGAGCAAACAAATTTACTGGCTTTAAACGCAGCTATAGAGGCAGCAAGGGCGGGAGAAGCCGGCAAGGGGTTTGCCGTTGTTGCCGATGAAATTAGGAAATTGGCAGAGGAAACAAAAACAGCCACGGTGAATGTGGGCAAAAAACTCAACGAAATCTCAGAGAATTCCAGTCAAACTGAAAGATATACCAAAGAGATTGGCACGTCCATTCATAAGGTCATTGAAAAGATGAAAAAAGTGGAGATGAATTTCTCCGACATTAGCAGTAGCGTCTCATCTACCACTGAAAAGTCTGAGGATCTGGCAGCTGTATCAGAGGAACAAAGTGCCGCTGCTGAAGAGATGGCGGGCGGTGTTGCGGATATCGTCAGACTGATCAAAGAAGCCGCTGAAAAAATGCAGGCTACTCAAGAAGGTATTCAAAATTTGGACACGGCTATCGAAGGCCTATCAGAATTGACTTCTGGCTTGGAAGAGCAAAACAAAACGTTGAAACAGCAGATTAATAAATTCGAGGTTTAAAACATAGATGAAATGGGACAGAATGGAAATCTCTGTCCCATTTTCTTTTGTCTTTTCTACATAAACTTCTTCAAATAGGCCATCACAGATCGATTCATCTCTTTTGAAAACTCTGAATTGTATTTTCTCTCACAGAAGGCTTTCATCCATTCATCATAGGTCTTGCTTCCGGTTTTATTGCCAAACATTTCCCGGAGTTGTTTGCCGTTTAAGGATTGATAAGTGTTTTTATGGACAATGTACTGCATATCCGCCCGTTGGGGCTTCTGTCTTTCCAGCTGTTGCTGTGTAGGATAGCCGAAAACAAGCATGGCTGTGGGAAATACCCAGTCGGGAAGGTTGAGGAGTTGTTTGTGTTCTTCACGGTTTTCCATAATGTCTCCGATATAACAGGAGCCGATTCCAAGGCTTTCAGCAGCTACAACGGCATTTTGAGCCGCGATGTTGGCATCACTGACTGCCAGTAAAAGGTCTCCCACACCGGGTTTTTTGGGATGGGCATTGGCTTCAATAAAGGCATCATACCATTTTTTGGTATTGGCACAAAATATGAGCACCAAAGGTGCAGTTGCAATGAATGGCTGATTGTCACAGGTAACAGCTAATTTGTCTTTTAGATCCTGATCGATGATATCCAGTATGGTATAGAGCTGTTGATTTCCAGCTGTAGGAGCAGCAGTCGCTGCTTTTAGTATCAGTTCTTTGTTTTCTTGAGAAATCTCCTTTTTCTCGAATACTCTCATAGATTTTCTGTTCATGAGACTTTCAATAATTGTATTCATATTGCATCCCCCTTTTTAATTCGTTTTGTTGATTATATTTTATCATGGAATTGGAAGTTGACATAATAGATTTTGATTTTTTAAACGAGGTGAAATATAGTGCAAAACAAAGCATGGGATTGGGAAAAGGTGGAAGGAGAAGGATTTCAAGAATATCCTGGATTTGGGTTGCGGGATGGGGCGGCATTGTGTTCTTTTTGCTGAGAATAGTTTCAATGTCACTGGGTTTGACTTATCGGAATACGGGCTGGATGTCTTGAGCAAAAAGGCTGAAAAGAAAAATCTCATAATTCTTCCAGTGTGATTGTGGTTGATGAGAATGTTCGGTTAAAAGAGGAGCAAGACGGTAATTTCTTACCGCATTTTTATGTGAATTATCAGGATATTCTGACACTGTTTAAAGATTTTGAGATTATCAGAGTCAGGCAGATAGAAGATATTTCCGATGGTAAATCCAGCTGGCATTATGTTTTGCATCTGCAGCGGAAATAAAAAATACATAAATCACCCTCAAAACTCCTCCCGGAAAAAGCCGGGTTGGATGATGAGGCTTTTGGTGTTTTGTTGGGGATAGAGAATCAGGCTGTACTTGTTGGGAAACAGGGCGATGATTTGTCTTTCTTTGATGGCGGTGAAGGTGATCAGCTGGATTTGATTATCCGACATGAATTCCAACAAGGGGTTGAAGATGTGTTCGGAGATGGCTTCTCCAAAGGGGTTATCGGCGATTAGGACGGTTTTGCTTTTGCTCAGGCCCATTCTTTTTTGGCGGATCCAGATGCTCATGGAGGCGTAAATGAGGAAAAAGGCGAAAAATTGCTCGCCCTGGGACCATTTGATCACGTTGTCCCAATCTTCGTAATACCAGCCGGCGGATGTGGAGGGTTTGTAGACTTTCAGTACGGTCTTTTTTCGATGGATTTCCTCGATCAGGCGTTTCACCGAGAAATTCTTGCTGACAAATTCTTTGACCCGGTCTTTTTCGATGTGGTTGATCTTGTTTAATATTTCATCGATATAGGCTTTCAAATTGGACTTTTTGGCTTGCTGAGACAGTTCCGGAAAGATGAATTTCACAGATACGTCCCGTTTCCCGTGAGTTTCGATCCTGGAGTATTTGGACAGGTTGGCGAATTCGTTCAGGTAGCACTCCACACTTCTGTAGGCGTTTTCCACCAGGGTTTCCATTTCCTGTTTGTTTTTGCTGATATTCAGTTCGATCATCTCACGGGATGTGTTGATCATGTGTTGGTCCTGTTCGTAAAGGTTTTTGATCTTCTGATAATCAAACAAGATATTGGTGGTATCGCTTTCCATGATCAAGGCCATGTTTAAATTCATGTCATAGGTTTCGGAATGTATGCTTTTTTGAAGTGAGTTCCATCCCGCTTCAACGGCCTTTTGATCCTGTTCAAGGCTTTCTTTTACCGTTAGAAAATCTGTCTTTGCGTTGTTCCAGGCCTTCATTTCATCCTGCTGAAAAAGGGCAGGGTCTAACTGCTTAATGTGCACTTTTTCAGTCAATGAAAATCCGGACAGGAACTCCCGTTGACTTTCATGGAGAATCTCGCTTTTGTGGATTTGGGTTTTGATAGCCTCAAACTTCTCTTGTTCTTCAACAGCGG
Organism: Thermotogota bacterium; assembly: GCA_034659095.1. Taxonomy (GTDB): domain Bacteria; phylum Thermotogota; class Thermotogae; order MWEM01; family MWEM01; genus JASUTC01. The sequence goes on along the minus strand of JAYEGQ010000087.1, from coordinate 12,255 downwards.
CCTTTTCCAAATTCGTCAAGCGGGTTCGATTTTTTTCAAAAAGGGCTATGAAAGTTTTGTTATCAATAAGCTGAATGGTTTCCCGATTTTCTTCTAATAGTTTAAGCTCGTCTCGTTGCTTTTCCAGTTGTTTCTTTTCAGCCTCATGGGTTCCCAAGGAACGATTAAGTCGGTCAATTCTGGCCTGCAATTCGTCAACAGCCTTATTGCAATCATCAGGTGTGGGAAGGGTTGACCGGTCGATTCGATTCAATTCCCTCACGGTATAGCCCTTTCTTAAGATGGCTGAACGGATTTGAGACAGTTGTTGGGAAAGGCGTCTTTCCTCATCCATCAGCTGATTGTCTTCAAATCGAAGTTTTAGGGTGTGAAGTTTTTCCTCCAGACTTTCCACCGGCTCACCATTGTAAAGGTAATCGTTATTGCCCGGTTGATCGGCCTTTTTGTATCCTTTTTGCCTTTGCTTGAGTCCTCCCAATTCTTCGTTGATCTGCCTTGATGTGGTTGTGAGCCGTTTCAAATGGGTCTTGATTTCCCTCATCCGATGCTGCCCCGTTTCAAGCTGGCCCTCAAGCTGTTTCATACTATCCTGATGGGCTTCAATCGAGACCGGGACTTCCTCCAAGCGTTCCACCAAATACCGGCAGCGCTGTCCCAGGTCTTCGAATTTTCGGCACAGGGCTTCCTGTTGGGTCAACTTTTCTCTTAATCCGCTGATTTGGGCCTGAATACTTACCGTCTCGCCCTTCTTTTTTTCAACTGTTGCGTGGATTTGGCCCAGGGTTTTGGAACAGCTTTCCCATTCTTTTATGGCTTCTGTTCTCTGATTGTGCAATGTGGCTTCGCTGGCCGCTGGATCGATGCCATATTGTTCGATGAACTGTTCCACAGTGTGTAAATGAAGTTTTAATTCACTTTCACGGGAAGTGTATTTTTCGATGTTTTTTTCAATCCGTTCCAGTGTCTTTTCATGGTCTGCAAGATAGGCATCCACCGTTAAATGGCCCGTAAGAATTGACAAACGCCTGGTTTCAATGAACAGGTTCTTCTGCCTTAAAAGGCCCTTGATCTGAACATCCGCCCCGTTGTCCAATTCTTTTCTGGAAAAGACAAAGACCGGTGCTTCGGGCAATCCGATTTTATTCAGGGCCACACTCAGTCCCTTAAGATTCTCACATATGATCCCGTAAGAGACCAGTTTGTTGTTGATGTCCCCTTTTTCTTTTAAATACTCATATCCCGGAATAAAGTCCTGAAATCCGGCTTCTCTCAATTGTGAAGCCAGCTTTTTCACCGTTCTCTCCGGGGGCAAGGTGGAGAACCGGGAGATGTAGTCGATGATTTCCTGGAGATCAGCCTGTTCCATCCCGTTGGACAACAGGGTTCTTTGAGTGTTTTCCAGTTGATTGGAGAGCAGGTCATACAATTCATCCACTGTATTGGCATGATACACTTGTTTGATCTGTTTGATCACAGCATGTTTGTTTGAAAAGGCCTGGTAAGATTCTTTTGTCTGGTCACGTTGCTGCCTAAGAGTGAGCTTTCGTTCTTTTTCCTGGTGAGAATCCTCTTTCAGGGTTTCTATTTCACCCTTCAGCCGTTCAATGGCAGCTTGTTTATCACCGATTTCATTTTGAATCTTTTGCGTAGATTCTCTCGCTTCATCATAGGCTGAAAGGCCCCCTACTTTGTCCATCTCTTCGCTGATTCGTTCCAAAAAGTCAAGTTCTTTCTTTTGCTGTCTTTTTTTGTCCTGCAGGGCTGCCATTTGGCCGGTCAACTCATCCCGTTCCTCCTCGGTTTCTGAGATGAGTTCCGCATTCGATTCATAGCGGTCTCCGGTTTTTCGGATGGTGATGGTGTAATAATCGTGAAGTTTGGATTCCAGGATGGCCATCTGTTCTTTCAGCTGACGGTCCTCCATCTGCTTTTTGTCAATCATGGCCTTGATGATGTCATACCTGGCGGAAGCGGCGTTGAAATCCGTTAAATCATCCATGGCCTGTATGAGTAGCAGCTGCTTTTTCTTATGATTTCGTTCATCTTCCGCCTCAGTCAAATACTGTAAGGTTCTCCCGATCTTTTCCCTGATCATGGTAATTTGATGGAGCAAGTTGGCATAAGTAAGTTTTAAGGCGTTGTTTTTCAGTATCTCAATTCCCTTCTGCTGGCCCTTTAACTTTAATGCCATCCGTTCAGATTGTGCCAGTTTTTCCTGTAGCGTCTCTTTGGTTCGCTCGTTGATCAATTTCAGCAGGTACAACTTGACCCGGTAATCCTCTCCTCGCTCATACAGGGTCTTCAATTTCTCCACCTGTCTGCCAAACAAGATCAAGTATTCGTCCATACGCCTGATTTCATCTTCCCATTGGGGTATCATTTTTAAGGTATCGATCTTTTTCAAAAATGAGTCCTGGACATGATCAATCTCCGCAGAGCCCTTCAATTCCCTGGTGATGGCCGGTATGACGAACTCTTTCAGCAAATCATCAGTGCTTTTTCTGCTTCTCGATCCAAAGATGTTTTTAACCCCACCTTCGGTCATGTTCATCTTGTACATCATTTGCCATTCGTCACCATAAATGCCGTACAGACTCAAATGTTTGCTCAGTTTGGTCTTTTCCCCCTGATTAAACACCTTCGCCCGCTTTTCGTAAGGCATTTCCCTCAGCCAGTCACGGGTTTCCTCGTATGAAAGGGTCATGGCGTCATCTATTAGTGGGATGTCTGACAAGTTCTGGTCTACGTGGGTCTCAAAGCACCAGTTGAAATATCTCAAAGAGCCCTCGTTGTTGACGGTGATCCCGTTGATCAACTTGTCCTCACCGTTATCCAACAGATGGGAAAGCACAATATGGGCGGTGCCTTTCACGTTGGCAAAGGTCTCGTCAAAGGTTCGGTTGTTCAAGGCTGATCCCGGCAGGATGGTTTGCAGCAGGAGGGTGATGGTGAAGGTTTTCCCGCATCCGTTGGGAATGACTACGATGGTGTGTCTGCCGTCAGTTTCGATGTTCAAATCGTCGATTCTATTTTTTGTTCCGTAAGTCACATTGATAATCCGGTAGGCATCAATCGATGGCATCTTGTTCCGACTCCCCCCTCATAAAACTTGCAATCTGTTTGTATTTGTCGTCCTTCAACAAGGTGTAAAAGATCCCCTCTGTCTTTTTGTTCACGGAACAGGTTTGAAATTCCGGGGCAAATTCCACCAGCCCCTCTCTTTTCAAAAATTTCACCGTACGCAACAACAACCCCTGCTTGGTTTGAGCCGTTGAACGGTCCCAATCCGTTTCGATGTTGGCCGTATCCCGCAACGTATCCCAAATGGCCACCAGCCCCTCAAAATTCCAATTGTACTTCTGGTTAATTTGTTCTGTTTCCGGGGCGTTTTTGATCTTGTCCACCTTTTCTTCACAAAAATCAACGATCATCTTTAAACTGATGGATTGGTTATCCTCTTCATCGAAAAACAGAGATAGAATAGAAAAGACGTAAAAGGAAAAGACCGGCCAAGTCTTGGCGTCAAAGCCTGATTCCCGATAAAATTCATCCCGTTTCATGGCAAAGGGGCTTCTGAAATCCTTTTGAAAACAACTGAGATAGCCGTACTGCTGATCGAACAATTCCAGATTGGCCTCCTCGGCAAAGGTCTTCAGCATCTCCTGAATCGCCTCATCCGTCTCATAGGCAACAATCAGCTCACGATCCTCTTCATCGTTCACATTCCCTTTGCTTAATAATTGAACCACAATTCTTGAAAAGAGTCTGAATCGTTCCATTTCCTCTGTTGTATGGATCATTCTTTCAAACGCCACCTTTTTATGTATGGTTGCAATGCAAATAGTATTTTCAAGGATAATTAGGGCTTGTCGAATAACCCAGAACTCCTATTAACAAAGCTTTTCAAAGCATTTTTGTCTGATAGCTTCATAGACTGTAGAAACAGTCCTTTTGACTAAAAGCGGGCACTAGAGTATTCATCATCAATTGATTATAACTTAACATGAGTCAGTGTGCTGCAAATGAAAAACAAAAAACCGTTTTTTAAAACCCGCTTATAATGCAAAAAAACTTAAGAGCAATATCAATATTACGAAAAAGCGCAAGTGACCAGCAAATGAGTTATATTACATATCACATAGTTAATAAAAATAAATTTTCGATAATCAAAAAATACTTTTAATAATTCAAAACTGACTAAACACGATCTTTAACAGAAAAAGGTTATAACACCGAAAATTAAGCCCAAACAGGCAAATACTGATAATATTTAGGGTCTGCTGAAAAACAAATAATTCCTCCCTTGGGGGAGGTGCACCCCAACGGGGGCGGAGGGGGTTATCGGGAAAATACCATTAAGAGTGTTGTTCCCGTTATAGTGTTTAGACCCCCCCCGCCGCAAGCGGCCCTCCCCCCCCAATGGGGGAATTATCATCTGCAAGGTTTTTCGTATATTTCCTTAAAAAACCTTGCAGCTAAATTGGCAAAAATGCTATGTAAAGCTTTATTGAAAAGGACTCTGAGTTTTTCAGCAGGCCCTATTTAGAACCAAATCTTTAAATCCAACCAAATGATTTTTTTAATGAAAACAACAAAAGCTGCGAACTACCCCTACTTAAAGAAGTAGGAGCTTCCTGCTTCAACGAGAACAGCCTTCATGGGGACAGGTCTTACACACTCTCCACAGGCTTGAAATCCCGCAGTCCCTGCGGTACAAACTTGAAGACCTTGGTTTTCGGTTTTCAAGGTAGAACCATTATACCAGGCTTTGGTAGTTTTAAAAAACGGGAATTCATCTCCCGCTTAAAGAAGCAGGAGTCTTCTTCCCGAACATTTGATAAAAAGGTCCGGATTCAATATTTTCCATGTTGCATTTGTGAATCATACGAACGGCTTTCATTGCTCTGTCAAGATCTCTTTCCCTTGTTGCTTCGATTAAGGTTTTGTGATAAGGGAATCCTGATTTTCCAAATTCCACGTTGTCAAATGGATAATTCCAAAGAATTTCAAAGGCATCATATAGCACTTGAAAGACATTCATCATAAAATCATTATGTGAGTATAGAAAAAAGCTTTTATGAAATTTTAAATCCATTTCGGGATGTTCGCCTTCGTTTTCATGTTGAATCGCCATTATCTTAAAAATATCGTAGATCTTTTCGATCTCTTCATCCGTTGCATTTTCAATGGTCAGCTTTACAGAAAGTTCTTCAAGGGCGGCACGCACCTCAATTAAATCAATCAAGAACTTCTTGTTTGCAACAAAGTTGAATTTTGAAGCGCTAAAAAAGTTCAGATTCGGATTATCTCCAACGTAATTTCCCTTGGAGGCCTCTACTTTTACCGTGCCTTCTCCCTCCAACATCTTTAGAGCTTCTCTTGTAGTTGAACGACTGCTTTGAAATAAATCCGACATGATTCTTTCCGAGGGTAATTTATCCCCTGCTTTTAATCCACGCATCACGATAAATTTGACAATCTCGTTTTTTGTTATCTCTACAACCGTTAATTTCTTCATGCCTACCCCCAAATCGGATGATTAAAACAAATACCAAATCATTATACCAAATCAAAAAAGATTTTTAATGTTTTAATTTCAAAAGGTTTCATTTGAGTTTTGATACATTTTCTGTTTTTATCCAACTTTATACCCTCAGATGTCATTTGCTCTTCCAAAAGATTACAACCATAGACTTGCTTGATTTCCCGATCGAAACTGATTTCAATTTCATCCGTACAATTGCCATATTCAAAAATTCTAAGGATATACCCTGTTCCATCTTCAGATACTTTAAGCGTATCAATCATTGAGCTGTTATGTTGACTGTTGAATCGGATCGGTTGCCATACTCTTTCGTTATATGATTCGCTTTCCGGGTGATCTTCAGCCATTGAAAGAGTGTGAGACAAATCATCATTCAATTCACAGGATGCTTGATGCACCTTGCCATTGAACCAATCTCCTTCATGGGGAAATAGTGAATACGTCAATTCATGTATCCCCTGATCGGCCATTTCATCCGGCATGATTCCCGATTTGATCAGCGTTAAGCGCATACGATTGTCCTTAATATCATAACCGTATTTACAGTCGTTCATTAAAGCAACACCATAATCACGCTCTGAAAGATCGGCCCATTTGTGTCCCAACATCTCAAACTTGGCATAATCCCAACGGGTATTCCAATGTGTAGGACGTTCAACGTTTCCAAACTGAATATCATAGGTGGCTTTGGTACTTCTAACGTTAACCGGAAACTCCGTTTTCAAAAGAATTTGATGCGCGTGCCAATCAACGGTCGTTTTAAAATCGATTCTTCTACTGTCAGAATAAAGTATGATATCCTGTTCAACGGTTGATTGATAACTTGTTTTACTAAACAATCTTTTTCTGATTCTGATAACCCCTCTGATGGTATTCTGCTCCACTACCTCAATACTTTCCAGGGCATCAACCGGATATTCCTTTTCGGAATAGTAGATATCAATATCCCACGCATCGTATTTTAAAGGTCGGTCTTCAAAGGTTTTTAAAACATTGGCCTGTTGACCTTTTTCGATATATTCCCGCTGAAAGATCTTGTCATAGATTGAACAGATATTTCCGGCAGGATTCATTTCAATTCTGAGGAAATCATTTTCAAGGCACGAGGTTGATACACGAACTGTCTTTTTCTCAACGCATGTTGATTGCTCATCGGTTAGTTCAATCTTTTTAACCCCAAATCCTGGAACCGCTTTGACATATATCATGCATGAACCATCATCAAGCTGCACTATTTTATCGGTATCACTTTTTTGAAGAGTTTTTCCTTTCATTTGAGAGGCATCACAGTGGATAATACCGCTTCTTGTCCAAGGCAATGTATTGAATACGACAATTTCATCTTTATTGGAAGCAACATGATCCATCAAGTTCTTTTTAGCCTTTTCAATGAGCGGAAAGGCTTCTTTTCTCAGTTCATCAAATTCCGCTTCACTATCCTGATAAACTTCACGAATGGAAGAACCCGGTAGAATATCATGAAATTGATTCTTCAGCAGGGTTTTCCAGAACCGATCAAGATCTTCTTTGGGATAATGATAGCCTTCAACGTTTGATGCACAAAGAGAGGCAAAAAATTCCAGGTCATGTAGTAAAATTTCTGTTTTTCGGTTGTTTTTCTTTGTTCGACTTTGTGAGGTGTATGTCCCACGGTGATATTCCAGATAGAGTTCACCATCAACCACGGGGATATTTTTCCCGGCGGTCGTTTTTTCAAGTTCTTCAAAAAAGGCTTCTCCATTTTCCAATTTGATTTCCGGCAAACCGGGAATATTTTTCATTGTCATGGCGTTATCCAACATTTCAACCGTTGGACCACCACCGCCATCCCCCCAGCCATAAGCTATTAGAAGATTTTTATTGAATGCTTTCTGTCTGTAATTTGCCCAGGTTCCCTGAACACATTCCGGATTCAAATCAGCATGATATGTGTAGTAATGATGGTTGTTAAGACTTTCGGGTGCCGTTATAAAATGGGTTAGAATTTCCGTTCCATCCAATCCCCGCCATTTGAATGTATCGTATTCCGGGTGATTAAATTGATTCCAACTGATTTTTGTTGTCATGAAATACGCCATACCACATTGCTTGATAATTTGAGGTAAAGCCCAAGAATAACCAAAGACATCGGGCAACCAAAGGGTTTTACAAGAGACGCCAAATTCCTCTCGAAAAAATTTCATTCCATATAAGAATTGTCTGACTAAGGATTCACCAGATGGGACATTGCAATCAGCTTCAACCCACATGCCACCGGTTACTTCCCAACGCCCTTCTTTGACGCGTGCTTTAATCTTTTCATAAATCTCCGGATAATCTTCTTTGATATATTCGTATAATTGGGGTGTACTCTGCAGAAATTTGTATTCCGGGTATTTTTCCATCAGTTTTAAAACTGTTGAAAAGGTGCGTGCGCATTTTTCCCTGGTATGTTTTAACTGCCAGAGCCAGGCAACATCAATATGTGAATGCCCGCTTGCATACATCGTTATATCATTTGAAAATTCAGTTTTTAAAAGAGATAATTCAGCATTAAAGAAATGGTTTGCCTTTTTTACCGATTGAATAAAGGCATCTGAATCGGGAACCCTGAAATCTATCCGATCAACTGTTTCGTTCAGCAAATTACATAATTTGGTGTAAACCGGTTCGTTTTGATCAAAGGTCATCAGCGCGTCGAACGAAACCTTCAAATTCAAATACAACGCCTTGACATTCGTATTGATGATTTTTAAAACCGCGGTTGAGAAGAGATTCTTTTCTTTCTGAAGCCCGCTAAAAGCCTTTATTCCAATTTCAACGGTATGATTGTTGAGTTGGTCGGCATCAAATCTATACTCGGAATGAGCCTTATCGATTCCTTGACAAGGGACTCCGTTTATATACAGCAATGATTCAGCACCACCAAGATTGCAGGGATCACCTTTTCCAAGAATCAGCTGAAGTACCAGTTCCTCATCCCTTTTGATTTCAGGAAGCTCCGTTATAATCCGAAACCAATTGGTATGGTCCCATCCTCCCCAAAGCCCTGGTATCTGAAATGTCTGATAGTTCATTTGCTGAAAGTTGGGATATGATTTTTCTCGTTCACTGCACGGATATTTTTCAAATGACGTTAGCTTGATTTCTCGTTCGATTGTTCTCTTTTTAAGATCTGAAATGTATTTTTTTATTTTTTCTTCTCTAAGTATGATAGTGACTCACCTCTTTTTTTATCCTTTAAGCGCACCTGCCGTTAGCGACTTAATGATGAATTTTTGCAGGAATATAACCATTAAAACAGCCGGAACAAGTGAAATCACACTCGCTGCAGCGACGAAATGTGTACTGATCTCCTGATAATTTCCCTGTGTCAACAAAATACCAACTGAAACGGGGAACATTTTTTCCTTATCAATCAAGATAAACGGTAATAAAAACTGAGACCATGCGTTGATACTCGTAAAGATCGTGGCACTTGCAATTGAGGGGAGCGAAACCGGAATAATGATCTTTCTCAATAATTGAAATCGGGTAGCACCATCTATACGAGCTGCTTCATCAAATTCTTTTGGTATGGCATCAAACCCACCCTTTATTAAAAAAGTTGTGAAAGGTATCTGTACGGCGATGTAAACCATTACAAGACCAAAATAATTGTTTATGAGTCCAAGTGATGCATAATATTTGTAGATGGGGATCCCAATAATGACCGGGGAAATCATTTGAAAAACAAGCACCAGAAACAGATATTTCTGTTTATTTTTGAAACGAAAACGCGAAAAGGCGTATCCTGCCGGTATGGCAACCAGTAATGTTCCCAAAACGGTGAAAACAACCAGTTCGAATGAATTAAACAAGTAACGCCACATGGAAGTGTTCTGAAATACATTCCTGAAGTTATCGAAGGTGGGGCTTTTGGGAATCAAAGTCGGTGGGTATTCAAACAACTCCGCCTTCGTTTTCAAAGACAAAGAAAAGACCCATAACACTGGAAAAAGGAAAAATAACGATACAATCGCATATCCTATCCAGACAAAAATCTTTTTTATCATTTTAATTCTCCTTTTTCATTAATCTTGAATAGATGATGGTAAATGTTGCCGAAAGGCCTATCATCAGGATGGCATAAACCGAACCGGTTCCAAGATCCAAGTATTTAAAGACTGACTTATACGTAATCAGTGACAAAACAGTCGTACTATTTCCAGGACCACCTCTTGTTAGTGCATAAACCGAATCGTAGGTATTGAACGTATAAATCGTAATGAGAATCACGTTGATCAGCAACATGGGTTTTAACTGCGGCAACGTTATTTTCCAGAATTTCTGCCATGAGTTCGCTCCGTCGATTGAAGCAGCTTCATACAGTTGTTCCGGTATTGCCCTCAGTGCCGCATATTGCATAATACCGCTGAATCCTGTTCCTCTCCAGATGTTGGCAAGTGTTACCGAAAACAATGCCCACCCCGGAGTGTAGAGAAAGGGAATTGAATCAAAACCTAACAATTTAACAAAATAATTGATCACTCCCCAATTACTGCTGCTGTACATGATTTTCCAGACAACACCGGTGATAATCCCCGGAACAACCCAGGCACTGATCATGCTAACCTTTACAAATGTTGCTCCAAATTGATTTTGATTAATCAACATAGCGGTAAATAACCCCAAAATCAATTGGAAAACAACAGAAAAGCCGACAAACAAAAACGTTACCTTTAGCACATGCCATAATTCGTCGTTTGTGAAGACATTGACATATTTTGAAAAAGTAAAAACGAAATCATTTCTACCAATTTCAGAATTTGTAAAACTCAGAAAAAAAACATTTAAAAGTGGATATAAATAAAAGATTCCCAATATGGCCACCATGGGAATCAACCAAATCCACCATCTCTCCAATAATTTCCCGCTTTTCATTATCGTATCCTCTTTTCATCGCATAATGTGAAAGGGGGCTCATAGAGCCCCCTTAAAGTGATTACTTGCTTTCCTCCCATAGCTCTAACGCTTTTTCCTGTATCTCATCTACGAGTTTTTCGGTATCTGATTCTTGACCAATCAGTAATTTTCCAAGGGCTTTCTGAACCAGATCTGATACGTTCATATACAATGGATGTGCAGGTCTGGCGTTTCCGTAATTAAGGGATTCGGCAAATTTAAGCATTGTTGGGTCTGTTGAGAAATAAGGATCTGTTTCGTAAACATCACTTCTTGTAGGAATATTGTTCATTGCCTTACATCTTTCCGCCATGGCATCTCTACTTCCAACAACCGCCATGATATAACTCATTGCTAATTCCTGTTTAACTGGATCATCTGTCAGAACCGCATAGGTCCATCCACCGTTACTGTTTGACCTTTGTCCGGCTTCCATCTGTGGTAGTGGCACAAAGTCCCATTTTTCATCCGCTTCTTCTTTTCCTAAAACATCTCTAATCTGACCGATAAACCAGCTTCCATTGGCAACCATTGCCACATTATTACACTTTACTTCTGTGATAAGTGGATCTGTAGAATCGATGGAAGTAACCATCATAGGAGCGGCTCCGGTTTTAATTAGGCGCTTTAAAAAGTTAAGACTGTTGACAAGCGCAGTTTTATTCTTTCCTTCTCCAATCACTGGCCTACCTGTTTCATCAAACATCTGACCTCCTTGTGCCCAGAAAGAAGGCCATACATTTCCATTGGTAGCTCCTTCCCATGTAGCAAGCCATGCCAAATATCCATTTACATGTTTTTCTTCTTTCATCTGTAAAGCCGTTTCAATTACTTCATCCCAAGTCCTTGGAGGATTTGGGATCCAGTCTTTTCTGTAATAAAGGTATCTTGCATCTGTTTCACACCAAATCGCGTACATCTGACCTTCTTTTGAAACAACATCCCTTATAAAGGGGAAAAATGCATTGATATCTGCCTCACTCATATAATCATTTAGAGGTTGAAGGTATCCATTGGCAAGATATTTCCCAATCCAGAAAGAATCAATATAAGCAAAATCCGGAGCATTTCCGTTAGCGGCTTGTGTCATGATCTTTGCCATCATCATCGATATAGCGCCGACGGGAATCTGTTGAATATCAATTCTTACATTAGGGTGGGCCTTAGCCCATTCTGTTGCCGCCTTTTTCACATATTCTCTTGATGAATCATAAGGGTTGGCGACTGTTTCTCCTCTCCTCAAAGCTGCTGTTAGAACAATTTCAGCATCGGGATGTCCAATTCTGTTTGGTGTGACCCATTCAAAATCTTCCGCAAAAACACTACCGACAAAACACATTAGTACAACAATAAAAACCGAAACTAAACATTTCTTGCTAAACAAACTCCTCACTCCCTTTTTGTCCTTTCAGACTATTTGGTTTAATGGTATGATATTCATACCGGTATTTGTATTATACCAGAATGAGAATTTGATCAAAAATCCGATTATTGTTAATAACAACACAATAATTTTGATTAGAATTGAAAATCTCTTTTCTTCGTACTTTTTTGAAGTTTTTTATCTTTTTTATTTTTTTAGTTATGATTAGTTATGATATGATCAAGCGATGTGGATACTAAGATGAAAAAAACAAGCAATAGTATTCCGAAAGCAATGGGGACGGTTTGAGGTGGACCCACAAGGGTGAACAAAGATCGAGTAGGGTAATGACCAAGGTATCCCCCAGTCATTATCCCTCTCAGTCGAGTAGCCAAGGGGAATTTCACCCCAAGGCTCTCACAGA
>JAYEGQ010000086.1:14681-18700 GCA_034659095.1 Thermotogota bacterium | reverse complement strand
CACCGTACACTGCACTTATGATAAAGGCGATTAACTTATATTTAGAAATGTTAATCCCCGATGATCTGGCAGCAAACTCACTTTCTCTGATGGCTTTAAAGGCTCGTCCTGTTTTAGATTTCAGGATATTTTGAGCAAAGATAAATAAAATAATGGTTATGACGGCTATGAGATAATACTTACCCAAATCTGTGGAAATACTGATACCAAACAAGTCCGGATTAGGCACATTGGTCATTCCCGTGTGACCGCCCAGATAATCACTGGCTGCCACTATTTTTTCAACTGCTACACCAAAAGCCATGGTTGCAATGGCGAGATAAAAGCCTTTTAATCTTAAAGCCGGGAATCCCAGAATCAAACCAAAAAGACCGGAAAATCCTCCTGCTAAAAAGATGGTTATCAAGAAGGGAAAGTTAAAATTCTTTGTCAATACAGCTGTAAGATAGGCACCTAATGCCATAAAAGCGGCATGGCCAATAGAGATCTGTCCGGCGTAACCGATTAAGATATTCAATCCCAAGGCGGCGATTGAAAAGATTAATACTTGAGAAAAAATGCTGATTAAAAAGGTCTGATTTAAAAAGAGAAGGGGAAGAATACATAAAACAGCTGCAAAGAGTATAAAGTTTTTCATATTTTTCATAATCATACCCTCCTCTTGGATGATCTGCCTAAAATGCCCGAAGGTTTAATCAACAGCAGAACGATAATGATGATTAATGCCACGGCAAGTTTTAACTCCGCAGATATCCATTCTCCCACAAATTGTTCAATGACCCCAAGCAATAAACCTCCTACAATCGCACCTGGCAGGCTGTCAAATCCACCAAGAACAGCTGCGGTAAGGCCTTGTATTTGAAGATTCAACATCATATTAGGATGTACATATGTTTTTGGTGCTGCCAGTATGGCTGCCAGAGCACTTAAAGCAACTCCAAACCCCCAGGCGAATCCGTAAACACTCCCAACGGGTATACCCATGAGTTTTGCAGCTTCCTCGTTTTGTGAGGATGCCCTGATCGCCAGTCCTACTTTGGTGTATTTCAGATAGAAAAAGGTTCCGAAAACAATAATGGCCGTTAAGATGAAAATCAATAAATCCTGTTGTGTAATAACCAGGAAAGTTTCACCAAAGTTGATAATTAAAGGCTTACCACTAATCAAGTTCGGAAGTTGCCTGGTATCTTGTTTCCAAATCCAAAGAGCTGTTCCTTCCAAAGTCATGAGCATTCCCAACGTGATTATGAGCATGGCCGAATGGGAGAGGTTTCTGATAGGTCTTAGCAAAAACTTTTCCGTCAGCATTCCCAGAACAACGGCAAAAAGCAACCCCATAAAGATTGCCAATAACAGTGGAAAACCAAAGAATGCGTAACATGAGAAAGTTATGTAAGCTGCAAACATTCCCATATGTCCATAAGCGAAATTTAAAACCCCGGTTGTACGATGGATGATAACAAGACCCAGAGCAACCAATGCAAACAAGCTTCCATCTCTTAATCCCAATATTAATTGCTGCATGATATCACCTAACCCCCCAGATATTTCTGTTTGACTTGATCATTTTTCAACAACCCCGAAGCAAGGCCTTCCAGAGGTATTTTTCCAACTTCTATGATATAAGCATAGTCTGATATGTGTAACGCGGCATTTGCGTTTTGTTCCACCAGAAAGATGGTTGTTCCGGCCTTTTTTAATTCGATTAAGGTATCAAAGATTTGTTCAAATATGATTGGGGCCAGTCCAAGAGACGGTTCATCAAGCATTAGCAGTTTTGGATCAGCCATCAGCGATCTTCCAACTGCAAGCATTTGTTGTTCCCCACCGGAAAGTGTTCCGGCCATTTGTTTTCTTCTTTCGTTAAGAATTGGAAAAAGTCCATATACACGTTCTAGATTTTCTTTCACCCTTTCTTTATCCTTTAACACGTAGGCTCCAGTTAAAAGATTTTCATACACTGACAAATCCGGAAACAGTTTTCTTCCCTCAGGGCAATGTATGATTCCCTGCTTGACAATATAATCGGTTGAACGATTTTGAATTTCTTGGTCTAAAAAAATGATTTCCCCAGAATAAATGTGATTGAGTCCGGATATGGCACGAAGGGTTGTTGATTTTCCCGCACCATTGGCTCCAAGTAATGAAGTAATAGTTCCTTCTTTGACCTCAAGGTTAATCCCCTTAAGCGCCTCGACATATCCGTATTTTAGTTTGACATCTATTAGTTTAAGCATATTTGCTCTCCCCCAGATAGGCCTTGATGACTTCAGGATCGTTTTTAATTTGATCAGGCTTTCCTTCAGCAATCTTTTTTCCAAAATTCATGACAGTAATATAATCTGAAATATCCATGACCAATGACATATCATGCTCCACAAGCAATATGGTCACGCCTTGGGATTTGATTTCCCTGATAACATCCTTTAAGAAATCGGTTTCCGAGGGGTTTAAACCCGCTGCAGGTTCATCCAAAAGCAAGAGTTTTGGAGATGAAATCAACGCCCTTCCGATTTCTACCATCTTTTGCAACCCATAAGGAAGCATGCCGGTTAAACTGTTCAATCTGTTTTTTAAGCCTAAGAACTCAGCTATTTGAATGGCTTTGGTGTTGGAATTAGCTTCCTCAGATTGAATATGCTTTGTTTGAAACATTTCAGCGGTTAATTTAGAATCTATATTCACATGTTCTCCAACCAAAAAATTGTCTCTGACCGTCATCAATTTAAAGATTTCAAGATTTTGGAATGTTCTTGCAATTCCGTTTTTTATTATTTCATGAGGCTTTGATTTTAACAAACTTTCACCATTAAAAAGAAAGTCTCCTTCATTTGGGTCAATTACTCTTGTGATCACGTTAAACATGGTTGTTTTTCCAGCCCCATTGGGACCAATTAACGAATGAATGGTTCCTACTTCGATATCCATGGTGATCTCAGAGGCTGCAATGAGACCTCCAAATTTTACTGTTACATCTCTGACTTCCATTAAACCCATACTTAATCACCTGCCAAAAACAAAATAAATAATAAGCGATGGGATTCGGTTTGAGAGCCGAATCCCAAAAGAAATGTGACTATTCTCCCATTTTTACCCAATCAACTGCCTTAAGCATCTGATCACCTTCAACTCTCAAGATATACATGGCATTCAAACCAAGTCTACATTTCTCGTTTTCTGGATCAAACGGATAATAGGTAATGATTGGAGAAATAATTCCCTGCCAACCACTCATGCTTTCAAGTCCTTCAACTAATGATTCACTGGTTGGATTTTCTCCTGCTCTTCTCAAACCTTCCGTGAAGAGTTCAGCTGCAATAAAACCCGCCGCTGCATAAGCATCCGGCGTTTCATCCGGGTAAGTGCCTTGGAAAATTTCTAAGTATTTTATGAATGTCTCTGATTGAGGATCACCGAGATCAACCCAGGCCATAACTTCAAGACCTTCAGCTGCACCATCTGTCAGCTGAATAACTTTTGGATCAGCATTTGAATAGCTTGCAACAAATAATGGTTCAAAACCGTAATCTCTCGATTGTTTGAGAATGTTTGGTGTCTGGTCTGTGAAAGTGAGCAGATAAACAGAATCTACACCGGACTGCATCATTTTAATGATTTCATTGTCAAATGATGTTTGTGCAGGATCCACAGCAATCGCTCTAACCAGGAGGTCTTCTTGTCCCTTTTCTCTGAGATAAGCCCTTAAAGCACCGTAAGCTTCTTTTCCTTCCTCAGCTGCTCTGTAGATCATACCTATTCTTTTCTTGTTTGCAACCTCTGTGAGATATTTCCCTACGATAGGTGCTTCAATAGAATAATTTGGCTGTACTGAGAAAATGTATTCTTTTGGAGGTATAGAAAGCAAGCTTGAGCCGCTTCCCTGGTATACAAAATTGAAACCCCGATAAAGGCTACGCCTCCCGAAAGAGCCTGGAATGTACCGATTTTTACAGAATCGTCTGTGATTCCGTTTGTTGAATTTTCGGCTGAAAAACTCATTGAAAAAACCATGGCAATAA
>JAYEGQ010000086.1:0-14581 GCA_034659095.1 Thermotogota bacterium | reverse complement strand
ATTGAAACCCCGATAAAGGCTACGCCTCCCGAAAGAGCCTGGAATGTACCGATTTTTACAGAATCGTCTGTGATTCCGTTTGTTGAATTTTCGGCTGAAAAACTCATTGAAAAAACCATGGCAATAATTAGAACGATAAGTAGAATTTTTTTCATTTTATTTCCTCCTTTTTATAAAAGCCCAATTTCATGAGCCTGTTTTTTAAGTTCATCCCGGTCTTCGGGATGCGCTATTCTGATAAGTTCTTTAACTCGTTTGTTAACCGGAAGCCCCCTTAATTTGGCGATACCATAATCCGTAACCACCCAATCCAGATCTTGTCTTGGAACGGTAACTCCTGAACCTGGTTTAAGTATGGGAACGATTTTGGAGGTCCCCTTTCGAGTTTTAGCAGAGAGGGCAATAACGCCTTTACCGCCTTTACTCATGACGGCTCCTCTGTGTGTATCCAGCTGACCTCCTGTTCCGCTAAAATGAGTCGTTCCGATTGATTCTGAGCACACTTGTCCGGTCAAATCCACCATAATGGCCGAGTTCACACTGACCATGTTGTCATTTTGTGCAATGACATAGGGATCATTGACATAATTCCCTCTTAATAACCAGACACCGGGATTGTCCTGGATAAAATCGTACATTTTCTTTGAACCCAATGCAAACGTACAGATGGCTTTTCCAGGCCACAGTGTCTTTTTGGTATTTGTAATCACGCCCAGTTCAAACAAATCGATCATGGATTCCGTAAACATCTCGGTATGAATCCCCAAATTCCTTTTGTCTTTCAAAAGACCCGCAACTGCATTTGGAATACCACCAATGCCGATCTGAAGTGTTGAGCCATCGTGAACGAGTTCGGCGATAAAACCGGCAATCTTTTCATCCTGTTCACTGGCTTGTGCATCCGGTAGTTCAGGAATGGGATAATTGACTTCGTACAGCCAATCAACCTGGGAAATGTGAATTTGTGTATCCCCATGAGTTCTTGGGGCATTTTTGTTCACTTCCAGAACCACCTTTTTTGCTTTCTCAATCACATCTTTTTCATAGGTTGCACTTAAAGAACAGGTGAAAAAACCATGTTCATCCATTTCAGATGCGATTCCCACATAATAGTCCGGATCCTGTAGTGAAAGTAGATTCGTACCGGCTTCATGTAAATTGTTGGGAACATAGGCAGCTGTTCTTAAACCACTCTTGATAGCACTTCGAATAGCCGCATTATGAAACCAGGAATTGTTGATAAAAGAACCTTCGTATTCCTTTTTCATGTAAAACTCATAGGCTTTCATATTCAGGCATGTGTATACTTCAACGTTTTTTACCTTGTCAGAGATTGTGTGTAAATCCGTTAGGAACTGTTGAGGCTCCATGGCTGCCATACCACAAACAATAACATCATTGGATTTTATGTGCGATAATACATGATGATGATTTGTTTTCTTTGCTGCGTAGTCTTTGTAAAAACCGTTCAAAAAAATCACTCCCCGCCTTTGTATAAACCCCATTGAATCACTGATGATGCCCAGACAAAGCCTAAACCTGCTCCCACCATAACAATAATGTCCCCGTCTTTAACTTTGTTGTTCTTTAAACCAATCTCCAATGAAATGATTTGGTCATTTTGACCAATATGGCCATATTCATCAAGATAAGTGGTTTTTTCCGGGCTGATATTCAATTCTTCTAAAATTAAATCATGGGCAGAACGCTTAAAGTGTAAAATAGCAAGATAATCGATATCTCCTTGTGAATATCCGGATTTTCTTAGTGAGTCTCGAATGACCCAAAAGAAGTTGGGTAATGTCTTCTCGCCAAGTTTAGTCTTAAACGCCTTGGGATCTCCTTGTATCTTAAAATGATAATCCTTTACATCTTCTTCTTTCATCGGCCAGCTGTCATTTCCTCCCACTGGTACAACACATCCTCTGGAGAATGACCCATCACCTTTAAAAGAGGAGGAAAGGATCACATTCTTGTTATACCCCTTTTCCAATAGAACCGCTGCGCCGCTGGCTCCGATATCAAACATAAAAGAAGATGAAGGTTCCTGATAACTGATCAAATCGTTATTTCTGTAGCCCGAACACAATAAAACTGTCTTTAATTCATCGTTATTTCTCATGAGACTTTTTGCCGTCTCAAAACCCGCCATCATGGAACCGCACATGGCTTCCATGTCGAAACCCCATGCGTTGGTGGCCCCTAAACGATGGGCGACATCCAGACTGGCTAACCAGCATGGAAAATCCTTATGCTGTGCTCCGTTCCAGATTACCAAATCAATTTTTTCTGGGCTGACTTGTGCGTTTTGAATCGCCTTTTGTGCCGCCCTTAATCCCATATTGCTAGCTGTATCTTCGGGACCTGGAACGGTTTTTTTTAAGACACCAAATTTCTTTTCTATAACATCCTGCGGAATGTTGGTTTCTTCCGCGATATACTGAGCAGTTTCAATTTTCTCAGGGAAATAGGTACCGATTCCCTTGATACCAATTAATTCTTTTGACATAAATAAGTCCTCCACTTGAAAATACAGAGTTTAGAGTTTGGGGTCTGGAAAAGCTAAAAGCATGCGAATCCATAGAAAGCAGAGGGATTTTAATGTGAGATGATCAGTTTTTTTTAATCCCAAATCCCAAACTACTAACTACACATTCTTAATAATAACGGCTGTTCCCATTCCTCCACCAATACAAAGACTTGCCAACCCGTATTTAAGATTTCTTTTTTTCATCTCATACAGCAATGTGACTATGATTCTGTTTCCTGAACAACCAACGGGATGTCCCAATGCGATGGCACCACCGTTTACATTAGTTCTTTCCATGATCCATTCTTTTGATACATTGTGTTCTTCCATCAAATCTTTAACAACACCCAAACTCTGAACGGCAAAGGCTTCATTTAATTCGATAAGGTCCATGTCTTTGAGGCTCATATCGGCCTTTTTCAAAACCTTTTTAATGGCGCCAACCGGACCCAAACCCATAAATGCTGGATCTACCCCATGCTGTGCAAAGGCTACCAATTCTGCCAATGGTTTTGCACCCAGCTTTTCACTTTTTTCATCCGTCATTAAAACGGTCATGGAAGCTCCATCGTTGATACCGGAAGCATTTCCAGCTGTTACAGAACCGTCTTTTTTAAATGCCGGTCTTAGTTTTGCCATTTTTTCAAGATCGGTTAGTCTGGGATGTTCATCCACTTCAAAAATCGTATCTCCTTTTCTTCCTTTGATGACAACCGGTTCAATTTCCTCTTTGAATTTACCTTCTTCGATGGCTTTAGCTGCTCTTTTCTGACTTTCATAGGCAAATCGGTCCTGTTCTTCTCTTGTGATGCCATATTTTTCCGCAATATTCTCAGCGGTCATTCCCATATGATAGTGATTGAAAATATCAGTTAATCCATCGTTTACCATATGATCAACGATTTTCCCGTCTCCCAACCTGTATCCAAAGCGGCCCTTGGTTAAAAGATATGGAGCCAGGCTCATGTTTTCGGTACCCCCACAAAGAACACAGTCAGCCTCACCGAGTAAAATGTCTGAGGCACCAATCATCACCGATTTCATTCCGGAACCGCATAGCATATTCACTGAATATCCCGGTTTTTCATCAGGTACACCTGCATAAATACTAACTTGTCTTCCTGGTCCCATGCCCAGACCTGCTGAAAGAATGTTTCCAACGATGGTTTCCTCAACTTCTTCAGGATTGATTTCAGATTGTTTCATGGCCGCTTTAGCAGCTACCACACCAAGATCAACGGCTGATGTATTTTTAAGGGTGCCTCCCATTGTTCCGATCGCTGTTCTTTTTGCTCCAGTAATAAAGATCTTTTTCATTTGCTCCTCCTATTTTTCCTGTTGTTTAATTATTTTTCGACTTTATCCCTTGGAATTTACTTCACAAGTTCTCGGGAGTGTTCTTAGAAACTCCATTCATCATCAAATCTGAAAGCGCTTTTAAATAACTTTCGAATTTCTCAGAAGATTTATCCGACAAAATCAATAGGGATTGTCCTAATAAATGTCCGATTCCCATTAATATCATAGATAGGGTTTCAGAATCATAATCTCCAATCTGTTCTTTTTCTTTTGCATAATTCAAAACTTTTATATAAGGCTTTTTTAATGAATCATAATATTCCAATGTGATTTTGTTATCGATGAATTCGCTCTCTCTTACAACGCCATACATGTTGGAATGCTTTTTGAAAAATTCAAGAAATCCTTTCAACGAGGCAATTTCCATATTCCTTCTGTCTGAAAATCTTTCTGAATATTTTTTTAAAACAAACCGAAGTTCCTTACTTGTCTTTTTGATTAACTCAGATAACACATTTATTTTTCCCGGGAAATACAGATAAAACGCCCCAGCACTGAGATCCGAATGTTTACAGATTTCATGAACGGTTGTTTCAAAATAGCCTTTTTCTCCAAAAAGTAATTCAGCTGAATTCAATAATCTCTTTTTACTCTGTTCCCCTTTATTCAAAATATTTTCATCGTCTAAATATAAAGTGTTCAGTGTCGAGAAAACCCTATCATCAACGTTGAAGTTGCTGATTGAAAGTCCGTTTAAATAAAATTTTAATAGTGTTTCCCTTGTCTCATCGGGAACTTGTAAATTATATTTCTCAACTAAAAATTGTACCGCTTCTATTTGACTTAAACCCTCTACTTTTGCAACAAAAGAGATCAAGTCACCACCCTCTTGGCAACCAAAAGAATCCAATAACCCGCAACGTAAAACAAAGGTCCAAACAAAAACCAAAAAAAGGTGTCAGGATCATCGTAATGAGAATCAGGATTATTTTCAAGAATTTCTTTGATCTGTAGATGGAAATTCAGACAGAGTTTTTTATCTATAAATTCAGCTTCACGGAATACTTTGTATTCATATCTGAAATTCCAAAATGTATCAAAAACCCGGTTGATCAGCATCTTGATTTTCTCTTCCAAGGACAATTCTGAATGGATGATGCTTGATAAGAGATTAAAGAACTCATTTTGAAAGGTTTCCAAGATAATTTCAAAAATCTCATTTTTTGAACTAAAATATTGGTAAAAAGTTGCAGGAGAGACCATGGCATCTTTTGAGATAGCCAATACGGAAGTTTTATGATAGCCCTTCTCCAAAAAAATGCGTTGTGCACTTTCAAAGAGGTTTTTCCAGGTTTTTTCTCCCTTCTCTGATTTCGGGATTCTTCTGATAGGTTTCTCCTTGTTGGATATCATTTAAATAACAAGACCTCCATCTACACCAAGCACTTGTCCTGTTATATATCTTGCATCTTCGCTTGCCAGGAACAGGAATGCGTTTGCAATATCAATAGGATCTCCAATCATCTTCAAAGGTGTTTTTTCTGTCATGTAATCCAATACCTTTTGGGGAAGATTTTCTGTCATCGGTGTTTTGATGAAACCCGGGGCTACGGCATTAACTCTAATCTTATACCTGGCCAATTCTTTTGCCCAAGTATAGGTCATACCAATAACACCTGACTTTGTTGCAGCATAGTTTGTTTGACCAATATTTCCGTAAATACCAACAACCGAAGAGGTGGATAAAACAACCCCACCATCGTTTTTCATGAGTCTGGAACAAGCCTGGGTCATGTTAAAGATACCTTTAAGATTTACATTAATAACTTGATCCCATTGTTCTTCAGTCATTTTCATCAGGAAAGCATCGCGTGTAATTCCGGCGTTGTTGATCAGTATATCGATTTTCGAGAATTCTTCTTTAATTTCTCCGATTACTTTTTCAATCTCTTCTCTGTTAGTTACGTCTAAATGAACTCCTTTGATTGAACCGGACAAATCCGTAGCTTCTTTTACTAAAGCCGATAAATCTTCGTCTAAAACATCACAAGCGATGACTTTTGAACCATGTTTTGCAAATAAAAGGGCTGTTTCTCTGCCGATTCCTCTTGCGGCCCCAGTAATAACAGTAATTTTTCCCTCTAATTTCAAAATAACACCTCCGTATAATATTGATAAAATTAATATGTGAATGTACTATCACATCTATATCATATACTAATCAAAGTTATTATCAAGTGTTATCAGAAGACATCTCGTTTGATTAAAGATAAATAATTATGATTAGCTTTAAAAAAGTTCGAAATTCTCAGTTTTTCAACTTTAATGTGATATACTTCAATCACTTAGCCAAAGAATATAAATAAGGTTGGGGGGTCTTAATGGTAACGGAGAAGATGCTTTCTTTAAAAAGATGGGCAGTGTTGGGTGCTACTAACAAGCTTGAAAAATAGGGTTATAAAATTTTTAAAATTCTCTTGGGTAACGGTTATGAAGTTTATCCGGTTAATCGCAAGAATAAACACAATAGATAATAAAAAGAAAGTCAAATCTAATGTGGTAAAATAATGTGGTAAAATAATGTGGTAAAATAATGTGTCTTTTAGGAAATTGAATTAATTCACGGGGGTGGTTTACGGTGACAATTTCAAAAAGAGTTATTATTGGATTTTCAATATTGGTAGCGTTATTTGTTGTTATTTCAATGTTAACTTTGCTTTCATCCGGAAAAATCGATGCTGAAGGAAGCAAAATCAAAGATGAAGTGGATGCTGTCAGTGAACAATTTATCAATTATGAACAAGTGAGTGAATTCTCTACACAAATTAACGGTATGCTTCAAACGGTTTTAAAAATGGGGTATATTTTTAATCTTGAACATTTAAATGATTTATATGATCAACTCAGTTCAGAACAGTCCAATATATCAAAACGTGCACAAGAATTAAATTTGTATGATGATATGAAAGATGGATTAGAGGAAATTACCCAAGAAGTAGAAGGTGTTTATAGTTATAAAAGTAAAGAGATAAAAAGAACCAACGATTTGGATACTATGAGTGCGGATATCTTGACTTATCAAAAGGAAGAAAAAGATATTGAAAGTGAAATTGATTCTGCTCTTTATACTGAACCTTCGGAAAACCCCGAAGAATCCTTTCAAGGTTTAAATAGTGCAAAACTGGATGCCTTTTTCCAGGTATATGAGACAATCAAAGAAGAAGGAAATGTACTGACTGATTTAACTGAAGAACAAGAAAAAGAAATACAAACAGCCCTAAAAGAGGAAGCCGGGGTGGATGATTTCGGCTTATTAGAATTGGAATTATTATGGAATGAAAAGATATTGGGAACAAATGTTCCCTTTACGGAGTTGAAACAACTTAAACTGATGACACGAGAGGTATTAATCAAACCGGAAAATGCTGATCAGCAAGTGGAAGAAATCAAAACCTTTAAAAATGAAATGCTATCTCGAGTACTTGCCGAAGGTAAAAGAGGTTTTATTGTTTCAAAATACGGATTTGATCTTTTTGATCCGGTTGTAACGGTTTTGATCACTTTGTCTTTAGATCGATATGTAGAGAAAATTGAAGAATTAAAGGAATTACTAAATCGATCCACTGAAATTAGTGCAAAGCTCATTGATATTCAAGAAAATATGGAATCTGTTCAAACAGATATTGAAGAAGCGAAAGCAGGTTCGTTGAATATCATTAATGAGGATATCAACAGAACTTTGAATAAATTGCTCCAAAGATTGGATGAAATTGGGGTTCAACAAAATAAAGCTTTTAACAGTGGGTTAGAGACAGTCAAGAAAAGAAGTGATGAAAGCGTAGATAGCATATATTCAAGTAATGTGATCATCCTCATAATTGTTTTAGCTTCCATTGTTATCGCAATTTTTGTAGCCATTATCATTCACCTTAATATTCGAAAATCTATGAAATTATTACTTTCAAGAACCGAGAGATTAAAAACGCTTGATTTAACCATTGAGTTTGAAGATTTGAAGAAACGAAAAGATGAAATTGGCTTAGCTGAACAAGCTATGCAGGAGATAGTTCTTTCAATGAAAGCGACATTGACCAAAGTTAAAACTGCGATGGATGATGTAAAAGGGGCATCTCAAGAGCTTGACCATATTACCGAGGAAACAACGGGTGTTTCTAACGAGTTGAAGGATATTTCAGATAGTACGGATAGAAATATTCAAGATACTTCTGCAGCCATAGAAGAAGTGACTTCAGGAATCCAGGAAATTGCAGCTTCAGCTAAGAATGTCTCTGATATTTCAAAAGCATTGTATGAAAAAACAAATGATACTTCTTCCTCGGCAAAAACCGGAAAAACTGAATTGACTAAGATGGCTTCAATAGTAAATGATGCAGAAAATCAAGCTTCAGAAACCTCAAAATATGTTGATGAATTACAAATACAAGCGAAAAATGTTGGTGAAATTGTATTAACTATCTCGGGTATTTCAGAACAAACGAATCTACTAGCGTTAAATGCCGCTATTGAAGCGGCAAGAGCAGGAGAAGCTGGCAAGGGATTTGCAGTTGTAGCAGATGAAATAAGGAAATTGGCTGAAGAAAGTCAAAAAGCAACGGAAAATATTTCAAAGATGTTAAAAGAGATTGGTAATCGCGTACAATCTGTCAATGTAGCATCAGATAAGACCGTCGACATTGTAAGTGATATGAACGAAAGGGCTCAGAGTGCACTTGTACAGTTTGAGGCCATCTCCGAGAATCTTTCTGAAGTTTTAGATTCAGTTGAAAATCTTTCAACCACATCAGAAGAACAAAGCGCAGCTGCAGATGAGATTGCGGGAGCTATGGATCAATCTGCACAATCCATGGTTCAGGCTTCTGAACAGGTTGAATCGTTGGTTAGTGAAGTGGCAAAGCAAACAAATTCCGTTGAAAATCTTAAACAATCTACTGAAAAACTCAGTATCTTGGCAGATCAGTTGAATCAGGAAATCAACCGCTTTAAGGTATAATTTATTTGGGGGGATTTTGTGAATCATCTTTTAAATAGTTTAGGAAACATTCCAACACCTGCGTTATTAATAAACGAAAAAATTCTAAGGAATAATCTACATGCCATGCAAGAATTGGCAAACAAAAACAATGTCTGTTTAAGACCTCATACCAAAACTCACAGGACACCTGAGATTGCAAGAATGCAATTAGAATATGGTAGTCTTGGCATCACCGTTGCAACTACAGGAGAGGCAGAATGTATGCATGCAGCCGGGATTCAGGATATCTTTATAGCAAATGAAATCGCTGACGAAGAAAAGTTAATTCGGTTACATAGACTGATCGCTTTAGGCTGTGATTTAAAGATCGGAGTAGATAATCCTTATCATGTAGAACTGGCACAATCCGTTTTTAACGGTAGTAAAAACCCTTTAAAGGTGCTGATAGAGATAGATGTTGGAGATGGACGGGCGGGACTTCAAGATTTCCAAACAGCTTTATCTTTAGCAAAAAATATTAAAGAGATGAAAAACCTTGAATTTTCAGGAATTTTTTCTCATGAAGGACAATCATATGGCGCGGCTACTGTTGAGGAATGCCGAAAGATTTCAAATGAAAGTCATTTTAAGACTGTAGAAATTGCCAGTAAATTGAAAGCTTCCGGAGTTGAAGTAAGGACTGTCAGCGTTGGCTCCACACCTTCTATTATGACAACGCCAATACTCGAAGGAGTTACCGAGATAAGACCTGGAACTTATCCTTTAATGGATGCTTCACAAGCCGGTGTTATCAATAGTTTTGATTCATGTGCGGCCGCGATTTTGACAACAGTTATCAGCAAACCGGTGAAAGGTAGGATTGTTTTAAACGCAGGGGCAAAAGCCATAACCGGCCAAATTGTAAGAAATGGTATCACGAAAAACGATGGATTTGGTTATTTAAAAGATTACGATGTATGGATTAATTCTTTTTTCGACGAGCATACTGTTATAATAGATAATGCCTTTTATTCGAAGGTGAGAGTTGGGGATAAAGTAGAAATTATTCCCAATCATATTTGTCCTGCGGTAAATCTTTACGATTACTTTTATTTATTCAGCGAAGATGGATATAAAAAGATTATTATAGAATGTAGGGGAAAATCAGTATAAAAAGGGGGCCTTGCCCCCTTTTTTACTGTATTATATACGCTTTTGGCGGTTTGATTCCGTTAAAGGTTGTTCCGTATTCCACTGTATAGGCACCGGCATTTTTAAAGTAAAGTTTGTCCCCCATTGTAATGGTAACGGGTAGTTCCACTTCATCGTATATGGTGTCCACACTGTCACAAGTAGGGCCCGCAAGCGAGGAGATGCCTGTTTCCTCTTCCTCTTTGCCTTCAACAATGATTTCATATCTGAAATCTTCTATGGTTTCCAGCAATCCATGGAAAACACCGGCATCAATGTACACCCAATTATCCTTTTGCTTTCTGGAACGAAGAATAACTTCACTGACTAATACTCCAATATCACCCACCATGGACCTACCGGGTTCTACAATCACACGGAGTTTTTTAACATCCGCAAAATATTCTTCAATGGATTCTTTTATCATCAAACCAATTTCTTCAATTTGTGGAATGGGTCGTGTATGCTGAATTGGCATCCCACCACCAAGGTTGATCATCTCCAATTCTATGTTTTCATACTCTTTTAATTGGTAGAATATTTCTGCCGCCTGAACAATCGCTTCTTTCCATTTGTATTTGTTGTAAGTTTGGGAACCCACATGGAAAGAGACACCGTAAGGGATCAATCCTAATCCTTTTGCATGGACTAACAGCTGAATGACATGGTCAATATCTGTCCCGAATTTTTTTGACAAGGGCCAATCTGAATCATCAGAACTCATTAACAAACGGGCATAAACTTTACTTCCGGGTGCGTTATTTGCAATTTTTTCAAGTTCCATTTCACTGTCCACAGAGTACATTTCAATATTATTTTCATAAGCAAATGCAATATCTTTTTCCTTTTTGATGGTATTACCAAAACTCATGAGTTGACCTGGGACACCAAGACTTAAAAGTAATTCGATCTCGCCGCGAGAAGCAATATCAAAATGTGATCCCTGAGTAAAAAGTTTTTTTATAATCTCCGGATGGCTGTTGGCTTTCACTGCATAATAAATCTCTAGATTATCCATAATCGAAAAAAGACGCTTATAATTTGTTTCAAGGAGTTTTGTATCCAAAAGCACAAAAGGTGTTTCATAGTTTTTAGCCAGTTCATAGATTGAATTTGTTACTTCCAAAGTAGATCACTCCTTTTTTCGTACTGCTTGATGTTTATTTCGATTTAGCTTTAATTCTGCAAAATATTTCCACAATCTCAGGATCGAATTGTTCGCCGCTGTTATTTTTGATTTCTTCAATAGCAATGTCTTTAGAAACAGCTCTCTTGTAAGATCTATCAGAAGTCATGGCGTCAAAAGTATCTGCAACTGCAATTATCCTGGAATAGAGTGGAATGTCTGTTTTAGATAAACCATCAGGATATCCATAGCCATCCCAACGTTCATGATGGTGACGTACTGCCTTGACAATTACATCAATATTTTCTGATGTATCCAGTATTTGAGCACCCCAAACCGGGTGCTTTTTAATCTCATCGTATTCTTCCTTTGTCAATCTACCGGCTTTTAACAGGATCGTATTGGGGATATTGATTTTTCCAATATCATGTACAAGTCCCGCCCCAAAAATTTCGTTGATTTCTTCCTCATCAAAATTCATTTCACGGGCAATTTCTGCTGATAAAAGCCCAACATTTTCTGAATGCCCTTTTGTGTAGGGATCGTGAATTTCCAAAATCTTAATTATGGCAAGAATCAATTGATGTTGGAACTGGGTTTGTACTTTAAATAGTCTTTTTAACCCTAAAAAGGCCGTGGCAAAATTAGTAAATGCTTCAAAAACCCTTAAATCAGAGTTGGTAAAAGGACTTGCCTCAGGTGGAGAATCAATGGATATTGTACCGACAACAATATTTTTAATCTTTAATTCGGAGATCATCGTATGTCCAATGGGTTTACTGGCATCTATGAGTTCTTTCATTTTTTCTTCTGGTATTCTCGAAACATTTGAAAGGATGTTATTAATTAATTTTACTGACTCTGTTTTGATGTGATAGGCTTTATCCAAGTCAATTTGTTGCAATTTCTGTAGATCATGCCCTTTTGCTGAAACAAATCGCCATTTATCGTTTTCAAACAATGCCACACTGCCGTATTCAGCACTATCGATTATATCTATTAACATTGTCAATAAAAAGTCCAAATATTCTTCTTCGGATTTTAAACCGGCTTGATTAATCTGAGTCGCAGTTTCGAAGATTTCCTCCAAATTATGGGACATTTTTTCCAATTGCTGATAGGATTGTTCAAGGTCTTCATTCGTGGCACTCAATTCTTCATAAGCTGCAGATAATTCATCTTGAGTTCTTTCTGCTTCATTAATAGAGTACCTGAGTTTTTTTGACATTTTTTTGAATGTATCGGTTAATTGATTAATTTCTGTAATTTTGGTTTTAGGTAAAGAAATATCAAAATTTTTAAGATTGATACTACTAATCTCAGAAACTGTGGTTTCTAAAGGTTCTGTTATCTTTATACTGGCACGCATCAACAGAATTATCACCAGAATAATAGAAGCGAAAAGAAGACTCCATGCAATAACCGTAATTTGAACGATTTCTTTATAAAAGGCATTTTTTGGTATATGAATAAGCACTTTCCAATTGGGCATGGTATTAAGTGTTTCGAAAAAAAGAAATTCTTTTGCCCCGTTTACCTGTTCTGATGAGTATTCTATGACACCATTTTGTGATGAGAGAATTTCTTCCATTATAGATGTAGGGAAGTTTTGTATGTATTCATTGGTATTTTCTACAGAATAAATGAATTTAGAATGTGCGATAAATTGACCGTCTTTACTGATTAAAACGGCTTTCCCAAGATTATCAATCTTGATCTGGGTAAGAAAGTCTCTAATGACACTTAAATTAATGGTTGCTCCAAATAAGCCTCTTAATTCTCCTTCTTTGTCGATTAATCGAGTTGCAATGACAATTGATGGTTTGTCGTTGGTTTTTGATAATAACGGGTTACTAATCACAAATTCTTCATTATTATGAATAATACGATGATAATAGTCCCGATCGGTGATTGTATGGGTTTCTTTGAAACAATCGTTTGTCCTACCTTCTAAATCTGATATAAAAATGGTTTCAAAATAACCGGGTCGTTCTTTACAAGGTCTTATCAAATTTTCATTTAACTGAACCTGTGTATTAATATTCGTGCCAAGTGTTTGAATGATACTTTCAAGCTCAATTTTCCTGCTTTGAAGCCATGTTTGAAATTTTTGAGTGTGGATTTTTGTGATTTCCATTCCGATAGATTTGGTTTTATTTGTCTGAATCATAATGAAACCAACAGTAAAAAGTAATGATATGGTAACTGTAAAAGAAATTATGAAAACAAGCAATCTCTTTAGTAGATAATGTTTGTATTTTAATGTTTTATCCTTATTCATCTAAGTAATCGTTCCAATTTTTGGATCTATACTTTTTTTAATAATACCGCTTAACATGATCCGTCCTTCATTATTATAAATAACACATAGTTGCCCGGGTGTGACAGCAAAAATGTCCTCTTTGAAAAAGACTTTCATTTCAGATTCCAACACTTCAACGTTGCAATCAAATTTTTGACTGCCACTTTTTACTCTGCATTTTAACATTTTTTTTGATAAATCAAAAATTTCTTCGTTAACGATAAAACTGTTGAGATTTGAGGCACGTAGTACTTTACTATACATGTTTTTTAAAGAGGCTAATACAATGGTATTTGTTTCAGGTATGATTTCTTTCACGAAAAGTTTTTCGGTATATGAGATTCCTAATCCACGTCTTTGTCCAATTGTATAATTAAAAATGCCTTGATGAAAACCCAACAATTCACCATTCTCATGAATAATTTCTCCCCTTCTCTCTTTGATTCCCTTACTAAATAGAAAGGTTTGATAATCATTACCTTGTATGAAGCAAATGTCTTGGCTTTCTGATACATGGGCTGAAGCAATCCCCCTTTTTTTTGCGTATTCGATTACCTCTGTTTTTAATTTATCGCCAAGGGGAAAGAATAAGCGATGTATTATGTCAGGATTGATCATTCCTAAGAAATAACTTTGATCTTTTCGTTTATCTTTTGCTTCTTTTATAAAAAAAGAACCCTTTTCTTTTGCGATGATTGCATAATGTCCAGTTGCGTAAAATGAATCAGGGAATCTTTTTTGCATGATATCAAAAAGGAACCCAAATTTAATAGTTTTATTACATAGTGCACAGGGATTGGGAGTTAATCCTTTTTTGTAATCATTAATAAATGGGTTAATCACGTAATCTGCAAACTCTTTTTCTACAGAAAGAACTTCCCAGTCCACATTAAATTTTTTGGCAACTTGTTCTGCTTTTGACAATTCTATAGAAGAAAGATAGCCATTTTGCATCGTGATCCCTTTAACAATAAAACCATTCTCTTTTAGAAGACTCAAAGCCACCGTGCTATCAATACCCCCACTCATGGCCAAAACAACGGTTTTGTTCATTTATTAATCAATCCTTTTTAATTTTAAAAACGTTGATTTCCGCACTGTCCATGCATAAGACAAATAATCGGTCCTTATCAATCATCAACTGAATTGGGTATTTTCCAA
>JAYEGQ010000085.1:0-3709 GCA_034659095.1 Thermotogota bacterium | reverse complement strand
AAATGTAAACCTGAAATATAAATATCGTAATCTGCTATTTTCGGCGGAAAGGGAATTTTATGCCTTATTTTTTCAAAGCATGAGCCAGCAAAATTTATTATTAACTTGCGGAATTGCTGGAAAAATACCTATCTTTGATTTCAGATTAAACAAAATTTATCGGTTTTCTTTCTGATGATCAGTCGGAAAGAATTAAAAGGGAATCCTGTGAAAATCAGGAGCTGTCCCCGCAGCTGTAAGTCCTAATGATGTTTTGATACTTCAAATGCCATTGACCTTTAAGGTTGAGAAGGCCATCAAAACAGGACAAGCCAGAAGACCTGCCGACGAATAATCAATTCGTAGCTTTCGGGCGAAAAGCAAAGGAGAGGTATCTATCTTGTATTTTTTGAGGTAAATATTTCCTGTCCAATTCTTTTTCCGGAAGCTGCATTGTATCATTTTGCAAACTTTAAAATTTAAATGCAATGAAGAAAAATGCAGCTTTGGTTGATGCCACGCTTGTTGTTAAGCGTGATGGTCACCACGTATTCTTTGATGAAGAGAAAATTACTTTTGCCATTTTCAAAGCCCTTCGCGCTGTCGGAAACCCCGACAGAAAAAAAGCTTCTAAGTATTGCCGTGAAGTAGTCGAAAAACTTAATCTGAAAAAGAGAAACACACCGCCTTTTGTTGAGGAAATTCAGGACCTGGTGGAAAAGGTGCTTTTCGATTCGCGTGAGTTTCAGGCTGCCAGAGCATTTATTATTTATCGCTATCAGCATCAGAATATTCGAAATACCAAAGAGCTTTTCTCTAATATCGATATGGTTGAAGATTACGTCAACCTTAAAGACTGGCGTATTAAGGAGAGTGCCAATTCTACATATTCACTTCAGGGGCTGAATCAGCATATCTCGACTATTGTTAGTTCTCAATATTGGCTGAACCAGATTTATCCGAAAGAAATTGCAGAGAATCACAAGTCGGGTCGTTTTCATATCCATGATCTTGGTTTTCTCAGTGTTTATTGTGTTGGCTGGGATTTGGAGGATTTGTTGTTAACCGGCTTCAAAGGAGTTGACTCTAAAGTTCAGAGCCATCCTACAAAGCATCTTAGAACCGCTCTCGGACAGGTTGTAAATTTTTTCTATACTATGCAGGGCGAAGCTGCAGGGGCTCAGGCATTCTCGAATTTTGACACATATCTGGCTCCGTTTATCCGATACGATAAACTGGAATATTCTCAGGTGAAACAGTGTTTGCAGGAATTTTTCTTTAACATGAATATACCAACCCGTGTGGGATTTCAGACGCCTTTTACCAATGTAACTCTTGATCTGAAGGTGCCCCGCTTTTTAAAAGATCAGCCTGTTGTAATCGGTGGCAGGATTATGGAAGAAACTTATGGTGACTTCCAAAAAGAGATGGATGTTTTCAATAAGGCTTATGCCGAGGTAATGATGGAAGGAGATGCCAATGGCAGTGTTTTTTCTTTTCCAATTCCCACCTATAATATTACGCCTGATTTTGACTGGGATAATTCCGACTATAAATATATATGGGAGATGACTTCCAAGTACGGGATTCCCTATTTTTCCAATTTTGTTAATTCGGATATGGACCCTGACGATGTACGCAGCATGTGTTGTCGTTTACGTCTCGACAAACGGGAGCTGAAAAAAAGGGGAGGAGGTTTGTTCGGATCCAATCCCCTGACAGGTTCGGTTGGTGTGGTAACACTCAATTTACCGCGACTTGGTTATGAGGCACGATCGGAAGAGGATTATTTTAACCGTCTGGAACATCTTATGGAACAGGCCAAAGAAAGTCTGGAGATTAAACGCAAAGTCATTGAGAAACTGACAGAACAGGGGTTATATCCTTACTCCAAATTTTACCTGAGGCATCTATATAAAAAGAACCATTCATACTGGGGAAATCATTTTTCCACCATCGGACTTATCGGGATGAACGAATGTGCGCTGAATTTTCTCGGTTGCTCCATTGCCGACCTGGAAGGTCATGCGTTTGCCTTAAAAACCATGAATTTTATGCGGCACAAACTGGAGCAGTTCCAGGAAGAAACCGGGCATATCTACAACCTGGAAGCCACACCTGCAGAAGGTACTTCTTATCGTTTGGCCCGCATCGATAAAAAGGAATACCCGGATATTATAGTTGCCAATCAGGAATCGGTAAACGATGGAGGAGAACCCTATTATACCAATTCCACACAATTGCCGGTTAACTATACCGATGATCTTTTTGAAGCTCTGGAATTACAGGATGAATTGCAAACCTTGTACACTGGTGGGACTGTTTTTCACACATTTGTTGGAGAGAACCGGATCCCTGTGGAGTCTGTTAAGCAATTGATCCGAAAAATTACTGAAAACTTCCGGCTTCCATACATTACCTTGTCACCCACTTTCAGCATTTGCCCCCAACACGGGTATCTTTATGGCGAGCATCCCGTTTGTCCCAAATGCGAGGCCGCCGGAAAGCAACAAAAGTGCACGGTTTTTTCACGTATTGTAGGGTACCTGCGACCGGTCGACCACTGGAACGAGGGAAAACAGGAAGAATTCAAAAGCAGGGCTTTATTTGATTCCCGGGGAGTGAAAGTGTTGGAAGAAGCATAAGTGTTCAAGCAAGATGTTTTCACTATTTCCGTTTGGATGGCTTTCTCCGGTCATTCAAACGGCATAAAAACAATTAAAATGCCATTGAATAAATCGGAATACGAGAAAAAATATTGCCAGCCACTAAAGCCGCCGCTCATAAGCTGGGATATATGTTGCGAAATGCACCATCGGAAAAAAATTCCGGATTTGCCTGTTGGCGGTTTTCTGAAACAGAGTCTCATAGACTTTCCGGGATATATATCAGCCATTGTGTTTACAGCTGGTTGTAATTTCAGATGCAGCTATTGTCACAACGCTCAACTGGTACTCCCCGATAAAATAAGGAAAGCGTCTAAATACGATGTTGCTGAATTACTGGACTGGATCAGCAAAAACAAAAAAATGCTGGATGCAGTTGTTGTAACCGGTGGGGAACCCACATTGCATAAAAAGTTGCCCGTTTTTTTGGAACTGATAAAAAACATGGATATGAAAGTAAAGTTGGATACAAACGGAACCAATCCGGATATGTTATGCTGCCTCATCGATTATCAGTTGGTCGACTATGTTGCTATGGATATTAAAGCGCCACTCGAATACGACCGATACAAAGAAATTGCTGGTCATTTATTTAACCGCAAAATGTTTGAAAGCATTAACCGATCTGTTGAACGGTTAAAAAAGGGAGATATTTCGCATGAATTCAGAACCACTCTGGCTTCGGAGTTATCAATTGTTGACCTTCGGAGTATTGCGGATATAGCTGATACCAATTATTATATCCAGCAGTTGAGGGAACCGGGTACCGGTAATATCGTAAAAAATGAAATATCGATTGATTCTGTCAATGAAATGATCAGAAATCATCCCAAAAAAGAGTTTATACATGTTAGATAGTGCCAGCAAGAAAACTCCTGTTTTTTAAGCAAGCCCAACGCAGCAATTGGCGTTTTTTTGATAGCACTAGATAAGTTCTGTGTGTTGTTATTTAAACATATATTTTAGTTCATAGCTGTCCTAAATATTTTTAAAATTAAAAAATACAAACGTAATTACAGGTATTTTGGACAGATTTTTACTATTATTAAAAACGAATCCCCCCA
>JAYEGQ010000084.1:0-3719 GCA_034659095.1 Thermotogota bacterium | reverse complement strand
AGTTTGGATGTTTCTTCCAGTTGTATTCCTATAACTTCTTTTAGGTTCTTCTTTGCCTCATCAGACGAATGACCGCAGCTTGCAACATCCAATTTCGGATAGTATGCTGTGAACACATTCCTCTCTTTCCATATCTCGGCTGTGACGATTATTTTTCTCGTGATTGACCCTTGTGTTTATTTGATCGTGTGGGTAATAAACGTTGCAAGGTGGTGTGATTAGGCTGCTTTTGGGCAGTTTCTTTGCGGAGTTCTTTCGCGAAGTCGTCCCAATTCGTGAGATCTGGGGGTCCTTTCATGGCTAATTCCAGATCTATCCGATCCTCCAGCGACTCGATATACCTTTCCAACTGCTGGAAGGATCTGATATCGAGTTGCACTGCGATTTTAGTGCCGGATTCATTGGTTATGTATTGTTTTTGTAGGGGGTGCATTTTATTCAATCCGCATTCGGGCATCGCATAGTAAATACTTTAAGTTAGTTGAAGATTAACAAAGTACTGATGACATCGCCGAAAGATAAACTTTGGGTGTTTTACATCATTGATCAAATGAGTGAAAAGTTCGGCGAAATCGATGGTGTAACGAAGTTAGAGAAGTTAATCTTCCTATGTAACAAAAGACTTCACGGAAAAAGTCGGGGTTTGCAATCAATCGAATTTGAGAGGGGATTTTATGGACCAAGAGATCCTGGCGGTTCATACGATCTTGAAACAAATTTGATGCTGGGACTTTACGAAATAGATGATAAAGACTCGGCAATTCGTCTAAAAGTTACAGAAAAATGGATGGGATTCGTTCATGGGATAAAAGGTATACTTAGTCTTGAACCAGATTATGAACAAACGAAAGATGGAATTGACGAAGAACTGAAAATATCCGGTGAAAAAACTTTATCTCAAATTTTACAAGATGAACGTGTTAAAACAGCAAAAGAAAAATTCTGGAAGGAAAAAGTTTAGCCAAACTCACCAATCATCAAGCCTTGTCTGCACTTTTAGTTTTTCCTCGCAGCTAAAGTTTAACTGCTTAATCTGTTTATCGTAAGACGTGCAAACTAACTGTGTGTTGATACCAATTTTATCTATAATTTCGATTAAATTGCTTTTCCACACATCATCCCAAATACCTTCGGTCACATCATCTAAAATAATAAAATCGATATTGTAGTATCTCGACTCTTGATTCATCAAAAAGAGCGATAAAACAATAGAGATGTCAAGAGCTCGTTTTTCACCGACACTTATATCATATTTGTCCCGCGCTCTCCTTTTTCTCTCACGCGACCCGTATTGTTCAACCAGATGCATTTCTCCATTTTCATAGTCTATAATCGTTCCGCTATTTGTTATTCTTCTAAATATCGTATTTATCTTATTTTCAAACTCATACTCTGCTTTTTCGAGTGACTTGGTATCATTAAGATTGTTAATCAAATATTTAATAAAATCTTTTTTATTCTTGAGTTCATTAAGTTCTTCCTTATTTTGTCTCCTCGCCAGATCAAGTTTTTTTAAACGCCCTTCGTCGTCTTTCAGTAATTCATTTGCACTCTCCAATTTCTCCTTCACACCTGTATAGTCCTTTTCAGATATTTGTTTCTTGATAACTCTTCGAGTTGTTTCGTGACTATACTCAAAATTTATTTTTTTCTTCTCATAATCTATTTCAGTTTTTCTTTGATTAATTTCCTTTATTCTTTCGCTCCATTCTTCAACTTTTTTTGATTCCTCTACTTTTAACTCCGCTTTATCCAATATGTCCCATGAGTATGGTTCGTTACATAATGGGCATCTATATTTATTATTGATTCGATTCTGAATCCTTTCTGCATCAATCACGTTTTCACAAACCGGACAAACCACTTTCAACAGCACATTCTCAACCACTTCTTTAGGAGTTTTATCAACATATTTGTGGGTGGCAGCCCCAACTAATCGTCTCAAACGAAGACCTTTTCGTTGAAGTTGCTGAAACTCGTGTTCTAATTTTTGTAGTTGATTCTTGATTTCGGGATTTTTCCCAAGTGTTTGCACAAGTTTTTCCAATTTACCAGACTCATAATTCTTTATGTAATCTTTAAGTTGATTTATTTGGTATTTAGTTGATGACATTCTCTGTTTTACGTCCGTCTCGTTATGAGCCATGTCTAAATCTTGCACCTCTAACTGTTTAACCACAGTTTCTATTTCATCTAAACTGGTTAGAACGAAATCTTTTGTTTGTGAAAATTTTTTATCCGAACCAAAACGTTCTATAATTGGTGTAAGTTCTTTTGCATTCGTAAGCTGCAATATCGAGTCGGTTTCGCTTCGTTGAGGTAACGTTATACCTCTAAATGTGCGATAATCGTCTGGGTCTATACCCATATACTCTTGGAGAATTGATGTAGCTTCTACACCTTCGTATGGTTCGTTTCCTATCTCGACTAAAAGGCTCTTCTTGTACTTTCGTGTTATTTTCATATCCATCGATCCATTCGATAATGTAATCGATACGTCTACTTTGCCAATCGATGGTCTTAACACAGCTCTTTTGCCCAATAATCCATATAGCAAAGCATCATATGTTGTACTTTTTCCCGATCGATGCGAACCCCAGATTAAGCAATTTTTTCCATGTGGGGTGCATGACACTCCACCGTATTCCGGAATAGCGAATTTTTTAATGACTATCTTTTTAATTCTAAAAGGTTGATGTGAAAATCTGTTTTGCTGCGAAATATCCGGTATCTTGTTTAATATATTAACAATCCACTCTTCATCTTTTATATTACAATCTTTTGCCATATTGACAATATTTTCATGTGAAATCATTGGTATCATCCCCCATAGCTTGTACATATACCTTTGTTATCTCTTCTAATGATGTTTTCCAGTTATCAATAGAGATCCTACATATAAAAAACATTCCTGCCAAAATCACCATATCGATCGCTATCGTTTGTAAATTGCTTGGTTTGGTCTGAACTAGAAAAAGAGATAACAATGATATTATGGTCAACAGCATCAATAACGTGGAGATGAGAACAAGATTAGAATACAACAAGACTCTTGAATCCAGTTTATCGATTTCGTATCTCATATGCTGGTCCAATTTGCGATCGTACAGATAAGTCAACGGTTTCTCTTTTTCATATAGATAAATTGGTGATTTCTCTTTTACTCTATCCAACGCTCTTCTTAATTTTTGGTCTTCACTACGATAAATATTGTTTAGTAAACGTTTCCTGATTTTGTGGCCATATTTGAGATTGGAGGTGATCAAAAATAGGATAAATGTAACAAAAAAGAATAAAACAGGCTCCTCTTTCAAATTGGCTGGTAACTTGAAAAAAGGTAAGTACGCCGAATCGTTGGCTACAGTATCAGTATCGACCATTGTCTGATTATGCGTGTCGTCACTCTGTGGTAGCCCCAATAAATTTGAAGTGGATAATAAAATATAGAAGCAAATAATAAATAGTATCGAAGGTATTAAAAATTCTTTGCCCCATAATTTTGTATCAGTTGTCATGCATCGCCCACTCAATAATTTTTCTCTACGACTTTGATTTCGTCCTCCTCGATCCCGTACAGCGCATACACCCGCGCATCGATCGCCTGATCCGCCTCCGCAATCTCGCGCTCCACCCGCTCTGCCGCATCAACCGCAGCCAGATACTCGGTCATGATCTCAGAAACCGCCTCCGCGTTCCTGCCAGCGTCAGCATAGAATTGC
>JAYEGQ010000083.1:0-3725 GCA_034659095.1 Thermotogota bacterium | reverse complement strand
GGGGCGGGGAAGACGAAGATTTGGCAATTCGCTTTGCTGAAGCCGGATTAGGAGGAAAGTCAATTATGCGGGAAGCGCGGGTTTTTCATCTCTGGCATCCTAAGGAGCTTGGTGATAAACACTGGAATGAAGGTTCGAATATTGAATATCTCAAAAGAAAAAACATCCCCTTTTTTTGCGAGAATGGTCTGGTGAAGAAGAATTGAATACAGAAATCGAAGATAGAATGATTGTCACCGGTGCGTCCAGCGTCTTCGGGCCGTCACTTCTTGCACTGTTGGGTTCTCTTAACCTGAATTGGCCGGGGCATCCGCATGTGCGAGTCTATGATATAGGTTTAGATGATGATACGTTAAGCATGCTCCGTTCTGATAATGTCGAAGTTATAAAAGTCCCGGAATTCTGTCCCCACTGGCAGAAACACTTTACATGGAAAATCTGGTGCTGGAATGATGCTCCTGCACGTGAGATATTATGGATGGATGCCGGGATTGTTGTACTTAAGCCTCTCGACGATGTATTTTGTGCAATAGATAACCTTGGTTATTTTGTGATTCCCACGTATCATCCGCTTACTGAAAATGCTTCAGAAGCGGCATGCCGGGGTTGTGGAGTAGATGCAAGCTTTCGAGAAGGAAAAGTAACTCTGGCTGGCGGCCTCATAGGATTTAAAAAAGAAGGACAAATCCAGCATATCTTGGGAAAGGCCCTTTCTATTGCCTTGACTGAGGAATATATACAAGCAACAGAAAGAATGCACCGTCACGATCAGGCAATCATTTCACTTCTGCTTTATAAACGATTTGGCGATGTGACGATGGCGGATGGCCCCGTGTATTTGGGCTGGCTCTCACCAAAGCAGGTTCCAGGTCAAAAGGTCTGGGTCCATCGCCGGTCTTTGTTGACAGAAGATTTAAATTACTTTGTTTCACACATGTCTGTGCCAGGTTCTCCCTATATGCCAAAAGAACCCATAAGGGATAGAAGATTTAGAACATTGTGGAAAAAAGTTTTTGGAGCGCCGGAAAGATTTATTCGACGTTTAATAAAAGGCCAGCTTGGCGAAGAAGGATCTTATAATGGTATAAGAGAAAAATGATGAAACTTTCTAAAAACGCTGTTATCTTGACAGTTATATGTTTAATAATTGGCTTCATAATCGGTTTTTACGCAGGAAAATCAAAATGCCCTCATTCCGTAGCCAAGGAAGCAGTATGGTCTATAGGAATTTATGCGGGCAAAACCCCCTTTGATCTTAAAGCATCTGAAAGTATAAAAAACCCGGTTTTAACAGCTAAGGATGTTACAGATGTGCCTGCTAAGTTTGTCGCTGATCCTTTCATGATTAAAGAGCGTTCAGTATGGTACATGTTTTTTGAGGTTTATAATGCGAAAACCAGCAATGGCGATATAGGATTTGCAACAAGTTCAGACGGATATAATTGGAAATATAACAAAATTGTTCTCGATGAGGATTTTCATCTTTCTTATCCGTATGTTTTTAAACGGGAGAATCAGTATTACATGATCCCTGAGAGCTTTGCTGCTAATTCGGTTCGTTTGTATAAAGCGGAAGATTTTCCAACAAAGTGGGTATTTGTCAAAACCTTGCTTGAAGGAGAACCATATGTGGACCCATGTATTTTTCGGCATGCCGGCAAATGGTGGCTTTTTACTGCCACTCCCTCCTGCGATACTCTCAAACTTTATTACGCTGACAGGTTAGAGGGACCATGGAAAGAGCATCCTAAGAGCCCTGTTGTAAAAGGAGACCCAGATATCGCAAGACCAGGGGGCAGGGTATTAATATTTGATAACAGGATTATCAGATACACTCAGGATGCATATCCTACTTATGGGAATCAGGTATGGGCATACGAGATAACGGAACTCACAACTACAAGCTATAAGGAGAGACTGGCGAGTGAACTGCCGATAGTAAAATTAACTGGTGGAACAGCATGGAATGGACAGGGAATGCATCAGGTAGATCCTCATCAGGTTGGTGAAGATAAATGGATAGCCTGCGTGGATGGGTTGAGGGAATATTGAAATTGTTTGATTGAACATATTTCAGTGTGGCAATTTCAGTTATGAAAAGACGATTTTAATGGGTGACACTTGGGGAATTTATGGATGAGTTAAAATCAGAAGTGCCATGTGTTTTTGAAAACGAGTATTGTAAAAGATATACAGGCAAGCAAGCTGCTAATTTTCTGAAAACAAAGCTGATAGAGGAGTCTAAATTTTTAGACCCGCAACGTGGGGTGACAGCAGTTGACAAAAACCGTTGGGAGGAGGCGCAAAGGTATGAAAGAAGAACGTGGATGGATAAATGCAAAGATATGGTCAGTGACCATAATGAGCATAACTGTAAACGATTTGGAAGCTTTTTGTTACTGAAAGATTTAAAGTTTAAAAGGGCCATAGAATTGGGATGCGGACCATTTACTAATATGAGGTTACTTCTCGATTGTGTTGATGTTAAAGAAACATATCTCCTTGATCCATTGATGGAAAGCTATCTTGACCATTCTTATTGCAGTTATCGTCGTAGCCGACTTGGAGGAATAATTAAATGTTGGCCGACTCTCCATGAGCTTGAAAAACCAATTCGTTTTTTAAAAAGAAAATTTCTTGAATGTCGCATAGGTGGTTTATGGGGGAGGTGTGTTAATCTAATACCATCGGCGATTGAATTTTATCAGACTGATTTAAAATTTGATCTTATCGTCATGATAAATGTGCTTGAACACTGCCAGGATGCTGATGCGGTCTTAGAAAAGATTTTGAGAATCATTGCGCCAGGCGGAATATTAGTATTCGGGGAGGTGATGTATGAGGTCGATGAGGTTAACCGTCTTTCATCTATTCACTACAACGCTGGTCATCCCCTAAAAGTTACATACCAAGTAATAGAATCATACTTGTCAGAAAGTTTTGATACACTTATGAAGTCTTATTATCCCACGGTGCAATATTGTCACGGAGTATACTTAAAAAACACGGAATTATACTTTATAGGGAAGCGAAAACCTTTCTAATAAAAATATCGATCAGATTTTTCAAGATCAGGATGAGAGAAATTTAAGTATGTTATATATAAAAGATTTGCTCGTTTCATTTTCAAGGCAAAAAGGGAAAATAATATCTTCTTTTTTAATACCGCAACCGTATATATATTCGACAATTGGCTTAATACGTCTGTAATTTTTATCAAAAGGCCTTAAAAAGTTAACATATATATATCCCCCTTTAAATAGTTTTCTGGTTTTTATAGACCACCAAGATCTATCGATCCACTCTTTGCGTATGTTCATACCCCTGTTGATATAGGTTATTTTTTTATTTTGCCACCGCTCTATTAATATTCTTAGCAATTTCTCGTCAGAAAATTTAACAGGTGGACCATCTACTGCCTCACATTCATCATATATTTTGATACCCATCCAACTCTTGACCAAGTCTTGTGCATTTAAGTTTAAAGGGTTTATAAATTCTTTAAAAATATAGCTTTCTGCCGACATATTACTTATTGGAAATTGTCCTGTATTTCCAAACACTTCAGGCCCAACAGCAAGCAATTTTCCCTGTTCTTTGTTTTTAATAATACGATTAAGGTAATCATTCTGTAATGGCGCAGTATCCATATCTTCTATCAAACACACTTCGTCTCCGTATTTTGTTGCCAAAATATGCCTGGCAACTTTTGCGTGATTTGCTGT
>JAYEGQ010000082.1:0-3746 GCA_034659095.1 Thermotogota bacterium | reverse complement strand
AAAAAGAGAAAGCGCAAAAAAAACTACTAACACAATAAATAATAGCCATTTGAATTTGTTCAATCTCACCACTGACTTAGAAGCTAAATCCAGATTTTCCGAGCTTTCCGAACCTTTTGACCACTTTAATTGAGCCACGAATAAAATGGCAGTCATCACCATCATGATCACGGAAATGGCCAAAGCCACCTGTATTTTCAGCGTACTCATGGATTTGTAAATATACGTACTCAAGATATATTCTTTTGAAGGAATGGCCAAGAGTGCCGCCACGCCAAAACAGGCGATAGTCTTGGCAAAAATAAACAACCCGATGGCAAACAAAGAGGGTTTGATCATGGGAAAGATCATATACCTGAACGCCTGCATATGTGTACAACCGTCCAATCTGGCTGCCTCCTCAATGGACACATCGATTTTGTTCAAAGCATTATATACGGCCAAAAACGCCATGGGATAAAGGTGTAAGGCCATGACCCATATAACACCATTTAGGGAATAGATCTCAAATGGTATAAATCGTAACAACCCTTGTCCCCCAAGCAATTGAATCCAGGCCATGGCCATAATATAGGAAGGAATCATAAACGTAGTTAAAATCAAGTATCGAATTAACTTTTTGAAAAAGATATCCGTTCTCGCCAATACGAAAGCCAACAGAGAACCAACGGTCAATGATAAAAAAGTGACGGAAACTCCCAAAAAACCGGTGTTTTGCAACGCCTTAAAAAAACCTTTATCCGAAAAGGCTTGTGTATAGTAATCAAGTGTGGGTTGAACCGTCTTTAAATTAATCCCAAAGCTGTTCAAAAACAACATCACCAAAGGAAAAAAGACGATAAACAATAAAACGATTAGATTTGAATACGACAAAAACACCGATTTTCGGTCACGTTGGTATCTTTTCACATGTTTATCCTTTTACAATAAATTTAAAACCATTCAGAATACAGATCTAAGATGTCATCTTTATTCATCCACAGCTTTTCCCAATCAACGTTCATCTTCTGAACATCCTTAAATAAAACAAAATCCAAATCCTTGCGTACCGTTTCAAAACCAAATTGTGATAACATTTTTTGGCATGCCTCGGAGATTGAAAAATCCATGAATAACTCTGCTGTTTCCTGATGCTGGGTAGTTCTTGACTTTTTAACTAAGGCAATTGGTCTTTGGATGAGAATAGCACCTTCCTCGGGCCAGCAAAGCTTCAAAACCGGGTTCATTCCCATTGATTTCTGACTCTTCATCAGTCGATATGCCCCGTCACTCGGTGCAATACATACAGACTTTTCACCTGATCGAACCACTGAAATCGCATCCATATTCATTTTTGTAACAAAAACACCCTTTTCTCCCATGGATTTCAACAATGCTTTCCCGTCAACCATCTCTGACAAAGCGGCAAACAAGGCAAAGGCCATTGCCGATTGAGAGACATCTGCCATAGCGATTTGGCTCTCAAAAATCTCTTTCTTCAAATCTTTCCAAGAGTTGGGGAAATCATCAGCAGAAACCTCTGTTGTATTGACAATCATCGTTCCATATCGGATCCCCGTTGCCGTGAAATGACCATCTCCAACCTTTAACTCATCGTAAAGTTTATCATATTCTTCCGGATAATATGCCTGAAGCACACCGGCATCCATTAACGAATAATACATCAACGGCTCCGCCCCCCAAATAATATCCGCTTGAATGGATCCAGCCATCATCTCCGTCCAAACCTTCTGTTGCAATGGCCCTGAACCGGTATGATAAACATTGATTACATCACCGTGCTTTTCCTCAAAGATTTGTTCAAGCCTGGAAACCA
This sequence comes from Thermotogota bacterium, assembly GCA_034659095.1. Lineage (GTDB taxonomy): Bacteria > Thermotogota > Thermotogae > MWEM01 > MWEM01 > JASUTC01. Next base: position 1,930 of record JAYEGQ010000082.1, on the reverse strand, counting down.
TCTTCTCTGGCCCAGAAATGTAAATAAGGATTTTGTCAGAAGCTAGTACGAAAGTGGTTATCAGCGCTGTTAGTAGAAATGATAAGAATAGTTTTTTCATGTAGTACCTCCTCTTTTTTATTATATATATGATGATTACATATAATATGTTGATATATATAATATATATAATCCGAAATATATTATACAATTATAAACAGTGGTAAGTCAACTGCTTAAATCGCGATGCGATTTAAGCTTAGAAGTTTCCTCCTTTGGAGGAAACTTCATGCTTTTTGTATGAGCAAATCAAAGCCGTTCCCCAGGAAAACCCCATCAATACAACCTCTTTGAGAGCCAGTTTTTCTCGAACCTGGTTCAGTTCTTCAATAAACAGCTCCAAAGAATAGTTATCTTTATCGGCTGCTATATCCGACTGATGGCTTCCCAGCTGATTGTAGAAATATACCGGTCTGTCTTTGGCAAATTCCTCAACCGTTTCTGTCATGGTGAGAAATCCCGGACCTCCGTGTACTACCAAAAGGGGGATACCTTTTTTATCTTTTCCAAAAATACAGCCCCAAATTTTACCCGCTTTTGTTTCAAGGAAAAACTCGTTCGCATTTGACACCCCCTGATTATGATTTGTTCTCATTTTTCTAATAAAAAAACCGGAGTCAGTTCAAACCCCGGTTTGATTGTATTAATATTCTCTTATTTGGTAATCATGCACACTTTAATCTCTGTACCGAAGGCATCGATGGTGTTCCACATGACGTACTTTTCAGTAGAAACCCCCGTGCCACTTGCATAAAAAGAATAAGAACCTTCTCCTCTTTTTTCCACCATGATTTGTTGTTCAAACAGTTCCAATAACTCCGGAAAATTCTGATACAACGGATCCGTTAAGGTATTTCGGCCAATTTCTGTAGCATCTGCGTCATAAAGAATTGTTCCGTTTTTGATTCCGGTATCGGGATACCCCAAAAAGATATCAAAAAGGCCTTTGAACGTTTTTATCAGGTTGATTCAACTCCTTAACTCATTTTGGTAATTTTATCCGTTAAAGCCTCTCTTGATAGGATTAAAACCCGTCTACCGGTGCATTTGATAATCCCTTCTTTATTTATTTTAATGAAAGCCCTTGAAAGGGACGGACGGGATACCCCAAAACGTTGGGCCAATTCCTCATGGGTAAACGCCACTTCAAAATCCGGTTGATTATGTTCCTTAAAAGCTTTGTAAACCATCTGATAAATCTTTTGCCCAATGGAATAAAACTGATTCTCCCGCAATCGGTTGGCGAGAAAGAGGACTTTATTGGATAATATCCTGAGAAAATTCTCCCCCATTCTCCCGGAGATTTCGAACATAATCAAGATAGAAGGCTTGTCTATTTCGATTAATTTACAATCCGCTTTTGCAATGAGGGTCACAGGAAAGTATTCCTGCTCTGAAAAAAGATTGGCAGGAGCCGTCAATTCAGATTCACCAAATTCCTCAACCTGATACACATGGCCTTCTATATCCTCCATAACACCTTTAATGGCACCTTCAAGGACCAAAAACATATTGTTCGCCTTTTCATCGGCTCTTCGGATGATTTCTTCGCTCCGATATCTGGTCATTTTAATATTTGTTTTTCGACTGATCTGCTCCAATTCGCTGATAGTAACCCCATCAAATAGTTGAGATTTTGAAAGATTGACGGCTAAAGGATTCATGATTTTCCCCCTGTAACCTTTTTCTTTTGTTTTCTCAATTTTACCATGAAAAGAAAAAAAGGACACACCAAAAGATTGATAAATCAGTGTGTCCTTTTTTAATAATAACTATTAGGATTAGCTAAGAAACTCTATCCAATTTAAATTTACTGTTCTTGAGTGTTAGGGACAATGGACCTGTCTTGACTTGAAAGTATCTAATTCAAACTGTTTATCAATTCTTTTAT
>JAYEGQ010000081.1:0-3762 GCA_034659095.1 Thermotogota bacterium | reverse complement strand
TTTCTGACATTTTTTTCTCCTTTCACAAAATTGAATTGTATTTAATGTTGGCTGGCAGTATATCATAACTATATATAATTACAAGTTTTAATTGCTTTTTTGTGCTTAAGTTAATGACATTGAAGTTTGATAATAACAACTTTGACCTTGTGATAACCGATATATGTATGCCCAAAATTGACGGCAATGGTGTGGCTATGCACATTAGCATTTCCGGCAAGCAATATACACCGGTTATTGGTATTTCCGGAACTCCGTGGCTTGCTGAACCGGACGATTTTGAAAAAGCCTTTCTCGATAAAATACCTTATAGATTCCGTCATGAATTTGACTACAGGTTTCACGGACGCGCTAGCAAATTGAGCCAATTTCAAATATCTCCTTGGGAAGAACATGACTATTTGCGGAGGATTACCGGTTTCGGCTCATAGTTTCCTGTTTCTACCTGCTCCCAGAATTCTTTTTCACCCTTTTGCCATTGGGACCCGAATTTTTCGGTGAAAAAACCACCCAGTCGCTGGAACATTCGCCGCAAATTCGAGCTATGTTCAAGGGTAAGGACGTCCTCTAAAAATTCGGCTATATCCATCATTTTTTCCTTTGGGATATACGCTCTTGCACCCATTTCAATAGATTTTTTCAGGCTTTCTGAAGAAAGAGCGTGAGCTGTCAGCATTACCGTGGGAAAACCAAGATGAACAGCGGCATTGAGCAAATCAAATCCTCTAACTCCCATGATATCGAGTATGACGCCATCGTAAGTCCATGACCTGATCAAATGGTAGCCGGTTTCATAGTCCTGTGCCTTATCCAGAACCAGCCCGCTGTAGTCTTCAAGAAGATCCTCAAGGGTGTCAAGGATGTCAGGTTCATCGTCCACAGCCAGAATTCGCTTATTATTTAAGATGCTTTCTCCCATATGGGGTTCTCCTTTTTTTTACCCGTAACGCGAAACCCGCAACCCGTAACTATTCCTTTTCTTTTTCGATTCTCCGGCGTTCTTCGTCCCGGACTTCACGCCTCAAAAGTTTTCCTACCTTGGACTTGGGCAGCATGTCTCTGAATTCGATATAACCGGGAACCTTGTAAGAAGCCAGTCGATCACGACACCATTTGAGCAGCTCTGCACCACCAACTCCCCTGGCATCTTCTTTCAAGACTACAATCGCCTTGATCCGTTCCCCAACCTTGGGATCGGGGATACCGACCACGCATGCGCCGATAACCGTGGGATGGTCCTGAAGAGTCGTTTCCACCTCTGAGGCTGAAACTCTTAAAGCTTTGTGCTTTATAATGTCCGCTGAGCGCTCCATATAAACCAGCTCCCCATCGGAATTGAAGCTTAAGAAATCGCCCATGCAGCAATATATTTTTCCGTTTAGTTCTACATAGGTACGATTTGTTTCTTCCGGCTACATCATCCGTTACGTCATTTACGTAAGAGGTTATGCCGATATGATTGCCGGGCACCCCTTTTGGGAAACCGGTTGTTCCCCCTGTATAAAGGATGTAAGAGAGATCTTTTATAGGATCGATTGATACCTGTGACTTTATGGGCGCTTGATTTAAAAGGGATTTGAATTGATGAACCCGGCTGTTTTTCTCTAACTTGCCGGATGGTATTCTGTCAAGTAGTATGCCGAGATATCTTTTCCGCGATAAAAGATCCTGCCCGACGATGCCTTAATAAATCCTGTTATGCAGTTGACCACCGAGGTCTTGCCGGACCCGTTTGGACCGATAATTCCAAGGATTTCGCCTTCGTAAACATCGAAACTCACCCTGTTTAAGGCAATAATCCCGCCGAATGTCTTTGTTACTTCCTGCACTTTAAGAATCGGCTCTACGGTCATACTTTTATCCACCTTTCAAACTGATGATATTTTCGCTATATTGTAATTGAGTTGTGGTCAAGAAAAAAGGCGAGAAATATTCCATAAACTGGCCAGGCAGTTGCATATGAAGCATCGGCAGGATTTTGTCGATATAACCTTTTTTCTATTTAATCATTTCTTCTTCAAATCCTTTAGCGAGATAACTTTAGCCCCGGCGGTACCTCCGGGACTTTTAGCCTTTTCCGCCGCTGACTCCATGCTCTCCGGTTTTGGCGGATCTTTTGGGACTATAATCTCTTCTAACCGCATTTTCTTCCCATTCATTGTAAATTCGCTGCCGTTTATATAAATATCTTTCAATATCCATGTGACAGCCTGTACCGGGATTTGAAGAATAAGGAGCTTAACGTGGTACCAGTCTGGTTTAAAATCAGCCAGGATATCTTCTATCCTGGCAAAAGCAAGAGGTTTATCCTCAAGATATATAAGTACAATATCGTTTTCTTTAGCCATTGTAAGCTTCCAGATTATCTACTTCAGTAGTTTAAAATATATTTAGATTCCGTTGACAGAAAGAAAAGATTATCAGATTAAATGAGCCTCTTTACAGGGGCTTTTTTATTTTGGAAAAAAGGGCGGCCAGTTTACAGGGTGACCGCCCTTTTCAATCAGAGGATCAGCAAATGATCCTCCCAAAGGTGGTGCTATGGTAATCTTTGTTGCTGTTAAACTCAAGAAACTTTTTAAGAAAAAAACGTAATTATTCATGGCCGAGGCCGGAAAGCTGTCCACGTTGCAGTAATTATAAAGTATGGGGACACCTGATCAGCGTCAATTATAATACCCGCCTGACGACAATTAAAATTCCCGAAATAAAAAATTAAAAAAAGTGGTAAGACTATCCGAATTTTAAATAGAAAGGAGAGATTTGGATGGTAACGGACCAACAAGTAAGAAGGTTATTCAAATTGAGTAAAACAGAAAAGAATTTCGGGATAGCAGCGATTAAAGCAGGAATGGATGAAAAAACAGCGCGTAAGTATCGCAGATCCGGCAAGTTACCCAGTGACTTGAAACAAGAGCACACATGGCGGACACGCAAAGATCCATTTGAAGATGTTTGGGAGGGTATGAAATCAATGTTAGAAATCAATCCGGGATTAGAAGCCAAGACCTTGTTCGAGGATCTTCAACGCAGAGATCCTGGTAGATTTACTGATGGACAACTTAGGTCTTTACAGCGGCGTATTAAAAACTGGAGGGCTGTAGAGGGACCACCCAAAGAAATCTTTTTCAGTCAAATTCACAGGCCGGGAGAGTTGTGCCAATCGGATTTCACCCATATGAACAAACTGGGAATAACCATCAGCGGTGTTCCATTTGATCATATGATCTATCACTTTGTTTTGACATATTCCAACTGGGAGGCGGGAACCATTTGTTTTTCAGAAAGCTTTGAGAGTCTGAGTCAGGGGCTTCAAAACGCTTTGTGGGAACTGGGAGGCGTGCCTGGCAAACACCGTACTGACTGTTTGACCTCGGCAGTGAACAATGCCGATAATCCTGAAGATTTTACCTTGAGATATCAGGATCTTGTCGATCACTATAGAATAACCCCCTGCAAAACAAATCCGAACAGTCCAAATGAGAACGGAGATGTGGAACAACGAAATTATCGTTTCAAAAAGGCAGTGGATCAGACCCTGCTTTTAAGGGGGAGCCGGGACTTTGAAGATCGAAGTGCATATGAAGAATTTTTACGCAAATTATTTAAGCAGTTAAATGCCGGTCGTAAAAAACGTTTCATGCAGGAACAGGCTGTTTTACACAGATTACCCAAACGCCGGATTGATTCATGTAAAAGAGAAAAAAAGAAGGTAGGTCCCAGCAGTACCATACGGGTAAATCATAATGTCTATTCTGTAGA
>JAYEGQ010000080.1:0-3770 GCA_034659095.1 Thermotogota bacterium | reverse complement strand
GTGGACTTGTTTAATAGAAATATTCAAGGTCTTATCGAAAAATTGGATTACCTTGAAACGCTTGGTGTAACATGCCTTTGGCTTCTGCCAATCCTTGAATCCCCAATGAAAGATGCCGGTTTTGATATTTCCGATTACACTAAGATTCGCGATTCATTGACCGGAGGAGATAATAGGGTTTTTGATGAATTTTTATTGAAGGCTCATAAAAGGGGAATGCGGGTTATTTTTGATATTGCATTGAATCACTGTTCTATAGAGCATCCTTGGTTTAAAGAAGCGATTTCCGATAAAAATAGTCCAAAAAGAGATTATTTTATCTGGAGTGATTCAAAGGAAAAATACAAGGAGGCTAGAATCATCTTTAAAGGTCTTTGCTCCAGTAACTGGGAATGGGAAGAAAATACTTCTCAGTATTATTTCCATCGTTTTTTTGCCATCCAACCGGATTTGAATTATCGCAATCCTGAGGTACTGCTTGAAATGGCAAAGACCCTCGTGAATTGGAAGCTAATAGGGTTGGACGGTTTTCGGGCAGATGCCATCCCTTATATCTGGAAAGAAAATGGGACCAACTGTGAAAACCTTCCAAAAACACATACAGTTGTAAAATTTTTCCGTGCAGCTCTTGATTATATTGAAGAAGATACACTACTGCTTGCCGAGGCCTGTCAACCTCCCAAAAAAGTAGTTGAATACTTTGGTAACGGGGATGAATGTAATGCGGCCTATCATTTTCCCGTGATGCCGCGAATTTACAGAAGTTTGGCCGAACAATCCAACGAAGCTGTGCAGATGGCACTTTCGCCTGATTTTACACCTCAAGATATACCGGATAACTGTCAGTGGATGATGTTTTTACGTTGCCATGATGAATTGACTTTGGAAATGGTTACACCGGAAGAAAGAAAAACTGTTTTTGATTTTTATGTGAAAGATCCATTGTGGAATTTTCGTGAAGGTGAAGGGATTTCTGCAAGGCTTGCAACACTTTTTGAAGAGAATCCTAAGAGAATTAAACTCGCCTATTCCATCATGTTTTCCCTATTGGGTACTCCCATTGTCTTTTACGGAGATGAATTTGCAAAGACCAACGACATGAGTTTTTATACTGAACAAGTTGAGTTAACGAAGATCAAGGATTCAAGATACCTGGTTCGAGGACGAATTAATTGGGATGAAGTAGAAGAAAAGTTGAATGGTGACAATCTCGCTTCGAATATATATTCGTTCATGTGCATGCTTATAGCTGCCAAAAAAGCTCATCCCGTTTTGGGAAGAGGTTCTTTAGAGTTTTTATCTGTCAAAGATACGGAAGGAAAAACGAGAAGAGAAATGCTTGCCTATAACAGATCCATGGAAGATGTACAGGAAAGAAACGTGACGATTATTCAGAATCTCTCTGATCGGCAAATCTGGCTTATTCCACCGGTTGCTATTTCCAAGAATAAGGATCTTCTGGGAACAACGATTAAATTAAATGAAGAAACATTAACGTTGTCCCCATATGAATTTCTCTGGATTTAAAAGGATTTGGTAAACAATAAAAAATGACAAATTACTGTTCATAAGCCCCGATATCTGTTTCTAATCCTTGTGGTCTTGATGTTGATTTTAGGTCTTCTTCCGGAGCATTCACAGAGGTCCCCTGATCGATCAGGGGGCTGTTAATTTTCAGATGATAGTTTCCGCCATTTACCCCCCAAACCGGGTTGGCAATCTCTCTTCTTTACGCCTTTGGTGGTGCGGCTATTAGTCTTTCCCTTTCATTTGGCGGTTTCGCCCTGTCAAACAACGTGGCAGTGGGAGGCTCTATGCCTCAGGGAAGGAACTGGCGATTGGTGGCGTTGCAAAAGGCCGGATTTGCATTTTTAACCAGAGCGGTGTGGGAGAATATCTGTTTAATATCAACGAATACACAGGGGAAGAGCTTGTTCGTGCCGTTCAAATGGTTAAACCTGATATTAGTCATCTTCTTCTAATCCTCTTTGATATCTTTCAAGATCTTTTCATAAGGTTCAAGGATTTTCTCTTTCATCATTGCATCGATCTTCGGGCCCATTTTCTTGGACCGTAGGAGAAAGCCGATCAATTGCATAAAGAGGATGCGTTTCTTTTGCCTTTGTGGGAAGTCATCATACAGTCCTTCACGTTTGTAGAACTTGTGATCTTCTTTCATCAGTCCCCGCATGACGTATATCAGGTCTCGGAATATCTTCATACCGCCCGTACCGTAGAAGTTTCTGGGTCTTTCCGGTCGGTTTTCAAGGAAAAAAGTGATTTTTTTCGCCATCTGGTTTATTCTCTCGATAACGGTCTCTGTGTCACTTTCGTCGGTGACAATATCCGTTAGATACAACCCGCCAACCTCGCTTCTTGCTTCAAGGATTGTTCGCAAGTTGTGTTCTTCAGAGAGATTTCCGGAGATCAAATAGCCGATGCCATTTCCGTGTGAACTGGTTCTGTGCCCGTTGTAGAATTGTCTGTCATCATAACACTTCCACACAGCGTTAAACCAATGTCTGTTGATATCAGCTGCATAGATGACGCAATCGGAATGGAGGACATTTTCTTTGTGAAATTTGTCAAATCCATCCGTATAAATGCATTTGCCATTAGCTGCACATTTGAAACAGCCAAGACAACCGCCCTGGAATTTCATATCGTTGAGATTGACGATTTTTATGTCATAAGGCACACTCTCTACAAGCCAAGTAATCATCTTTGTCAAATTTGAATCCTCTTCTTTGTTATCCGTTAACAAGATGACATTTTTATCCCCTTTGATCTTTTGAACAGGCTTGATTTTCTTATCTTCAAGTAGTTGAGGCTTTTCGGAGTTTGCTTTTTCCGGAAAATCAACCATGTTATTGTCTATCTTGAAAATGATCTCTTTTCCAAAATCTTCCAATCTCTTTTGTCCTTTCTCGGTGAGCAAATCATCCATATCCGCCATATGACCGTAAAGGTGAGTCATGCCAAGATCAGCCGTGATCGATTTCACATAATCATGCGCGGTAATATCGTAAAAGTGTTTGGATGTTGAAATCTGGGTAGCAAATTTTTCCTTGAATGCATCTTCTGCATGCCTTTCAAAGATAAGCTCATTAAATTTCACAACCTGGTAAGGGGTGAGAAATGTGTAAACGGGATAACACCAGATGATCAGCTGACTTTCTTTTACACTTTCCATGATCGTATCGAATGAACCTCTATCTGTTGTTATTTTTTTGATTTCCTGACCTACATTAAAAGACTTGATTTCAAATTCGTTGTATTTTACTTCCAAATATCTTATCGATTGGTAGGTGACACTGTGTTTTCCTTTGGGGCTGCCATTAAATACGGTTACCTTCATTTATTCCACCTGCTTTTCTGGATAATATGTTCATTATATCCTATTTTCTACTTTTGTTGAAATTTTGAGAATAGTGGGGATAGAGATGATATTATCTTCTAATATTTAATCAGAGAGAGATGAAAGAGAGGGAAAGAAAATGGAAGAAAAGAGTTCTGTAACCTGGATTCCCGTAAAGTGTAACGATAAAGACAACCGGAAGTCACGATAAAATAACAAACACAGAAGAAAAGGCCTTGACTTTTACATCGTTATATATTGTAATGTATAACGAGGAGATGAAAACATGGGGATTATTTATCAGAAAAACAAACAAACCGGTATCACGTACGCCTATGAAAATAAAGCCCATTGGGATAAGGACAAACAACAATCACAGGCCAAACGCAAACTCATTGGGAAATTAGATCCA
>JAYEGQ010000079.1:1375-3771 GCA_034659095.1 Thermotogota bacterium | reverse complement strand
GCGGACTTTATGTAGGAGGATGCGCTATCCCGGGAGTTATGGCGACTCGGGCGATAAAAGATGAAAAGGCCCGTTTGGCGACTATACTTGTCGTACCATTGATGAATTGTTTGGCAAAGATCCCCTTTTATGTCTTGCTGATTGATATCTTCTTTATAAAATATGCAGGATTCATGATGTTCATGATATCAACCATTACCATTTTTATGGCTTTGATTGTCAGTAAAATTTTATCACTAACCGTTTTGAAAAACTACGAAACAGCTCCTTTTCTTATGGAAATGCCCGCCTATCATGTGCCGTCGTTGACAAATGTTTTCAGAAGGGTAGTTGAAAGGACTTGGATGTTTCTGAAAAAAGTTCTCACTATCATCATCTTTGTCATGATCGGCCTATATTTTCTTCTTAATTTGCCCGGTTTGGGAAAAGCAGATACACAGGCTTATCGTCAACAGGCTGAAGCAGTTGTGTTGCAATTCGTGAATGAAATCGGTATAAACAATCCATATATTCTAAGTTTAAATACCCCTGAAAAGATTGCCGACTACTTTGCCTTTGATGATGAATTGAGTTCGGTTAAAAGAGGGTTGACAGATGAAAAAAAGATTTGGGAAATCAATCGACAATTCCTGTTGAAAGATCCTGAATACTTTAAAATTGCTTCAAAAGGATCTTTTGAGTTAAATTCCCAATGGATTCAAGGACTTGAATCTTATCAACAAGACTATAAGAAAGCCTCTGAAGAATTTTCAGTATATACAGCCGGTCTTACTCAAACAGAAGTAATTCAAGCTTATCAACAATTTTATAGTCGATGGGAAGAAGCCAATCCACTGTTCTTCAATATCGTAAGAACGGGTAAGATATCCATAAACGGGAATAAAATAAAAGATGCCGATGCAGCTGTTGTGTCAAAAAACATTCGACAAATCGAAAGAAAAAGAAAAATCTTGAGAAAAGATGTTAATGATGAAATACTGCAATCCAGTTATCTTGGTGCTTTTGGTAAATGGATTGAACCATTGACGAAATATGTGGGGTTCAATTGGAAGGTGAATGTTGGATTAATCAGTGCCTTAGCTGCCAAAGAAAACACCGTTGCAACCCTTGGGAGTATTTATCAAACAGATGATGGTGATACTACGCAGGAGCTTGGTGAAAAAATTGCCACTCAAGAGAAAGAAATGACACCACTACATGCAGCAGCCATGATTATTTTCATGGCGTTGTATCCTCCGTGTCTTGCTGCATTGATAACAATTGGTGCAGAGGCTGGTATTAAATGGTCTTTGTTTGCCTTTGCTTATCCCACGGTTTTGGGTCTTCTCTTTGCATTTTTACTTTTCACCGGTGGAAGTATGTTAGGATTAACGGGATTACAGGCGATGTTGGTATTGTATATTCTTCTCTTTATTGTGATGATTGTGATGGGGTTTATAAAACCTCGTAAAAAGGGGATGGTTTAATGGAATTATTGATCACCAGTGCCGGTTTTGGTTTGTTCATTGTTTGTCCACGGATGGCAGCCATGATGCATATCATACATAAAAACACAAATACTTCAATGTTTTTAACGGTTTTGCTGGGTATTCTTTTTTCAATACCAATTATGCTGTTGATGGTTGCTGTGTTTAACAAATTTGGTGTTTGGGGTGCTTTGATATTGTGCGTGGCAACGGATTTCGGAGCTGCTTTTATTATGAAGGAAATCAGTATTAAAGCAGGTGTAGAAACGTTCATTGTTGCGTTGTTTGTCATCATAGGGGTAAAATTGGCACCACTGATTTCAGGGCTATTTCTAAAGAAATAAACATTAGGCAAAGAAAAAACTTTATAGAGATTCTTCATCAAAACACGAAAAACGTAGAGGGTTTTTCGTGTTTTGTTTTTTCGTTTACTCTTTTTTAATTTATTGATATAATTACTTAGAAAAAATAAAACTGTATTTCAAAGGAGTTAAATATGGCAAGACATGACGAAGGACACATGTTATTACTGTTGTTAAAAAAGAAAGGTCCCATGAGTATCAGGGAAATGAAACGTCATTTTTTAAAATTTGCCTCGTATTTGTCTGTTGTTGACAACCAGTCGCGGCGTACATGTCTTTTCACGTTGCGCAAAGAAACATTTTTTCGTTGCTTTTGATGAGATTGAATCGATTGAAGAACGAAGCGGAAAATTTTACACTCTTGGATTGATCATAAAAACAGCAAGAAATACTTACACATTCGATCATCTTTCACCCAGAAAGTCTTTTAGGTTCATCAACGAAATAAAAAGACGCATACAATCGGATCAAGACGAAAATGAAACCGCGGACGAGTTCACCCAAAGAATCACCATTCTTCATCGCATTCAGAACTATCTTGGTAGAGCAAGAGTTCTGTGATAGAATA
>JAYEGQ010000079.1:0-1275 GCA_034659095.1 Thermotogota bacterium | reverse complement strand
TTATGAAAAAGAAAAGAAAAAACAGAGGGAACTGGCTTTATTTTATCACGACGCTTGCGTATGTTCTGATGTTTGTTTGGGTTTTCATGTTTCCGGGAACAAAAGGCCTGGTGATTTGGGATCCCGGTTACGCCATGTATTTTTACATTCTGGGATTTGTCGGTATTATTCCCATCATTTTGTGGCTGTTGGATCGGTTTATTGTCAAAAAGAGACTTTACAGTGTGATTTCAAAGCTTCTTTCATTCATCCTTTTAGTGGTTCCCATTGCTGTTGTCACTTTCTTTCTCGTAAGCGCTTCCTTTAAAACGGTGGATTTTCCGCCTCTTGTCTTTATCAATGACAATACTGAAGAGGAGCGTTACACTTTTGCCTACCGGACAGAGGAAAAGCGGTCAGATTCACTCGAAGTTACAATCAGCAAGGGTGATAATGTTGAAAGCATAGAATTAACGGATGATGAAGACTCAAACAAGCACTATTTCACATTCGGCCAACCAGGACCTGCTACTTATGAAATCTCATCTGAAGAAGGTACATTTACCATGGTGATTCCAGAAAACCCATCCAAAATCAAGCGATTTGCCATTGCCTCTGACTCTCATATAGGAACAACGAAAAGCGATTTGGATTCTACAAAAAAAATGTTAGAAACTATCAGTAGCACACCTTACAACAGTTTCTTTCTGCTGGGCGATATTGTGGAATTCGGCTTTTCATTTGAACAATGGGTAGATGCTTGGGAGATTTTGGCAAGCAAACAAACAACCGTTCCTTTTAGGCCATTAATCGGCAATCACGACATCCTTTTTGGTGGTAATAAATTGTTTGATGAGCTGATGGGAAAAGACTATTTCAGAGTTGATTTTGATAAAGTTCATTTTATTGCTCTCAATCTCCCCTGGGGTATTGAAGATTTCTCAACAAAGCAGAAGCAGTGGCTTGAAACTCAGCTGAAATCCATTCCTGAAGATGATTGGACCATTATCCTTACTCACGCCTTCCTTTACGCCTCAGGTTACAATTACCGGGGAGTCCTTTGGGGGGATAATCAAAATGCCATTGATGAGCTGGTTCCGTTATTTGAAGAAACAGGGGTGGATATGGTATTTTCCGGACATAATCATCAGATGGAACATATTACAAATGAAGGGATAGAATATTTCATTACCGGCGTGTTTGGCTCTCATCTGGATGAGGATCGGGAGTTTACCTCTGAAGGATCCCAATGGTATAACAACAAAACCCATGGGTATGTGGATTTGGCTGTGGGGG
>JAYEGQ010000078.1:2566-3788 GCA_034659095.1 Thermotogota bacterium | reverse complement strand
ATGGAGCTGTCTTAAAAGTTTACGAAAATTCTTTTTTAATCGAATGCTTGTCTTTTTCTTTTTTCTGATTAATGTCCAGTTTGATTGCATAACAATGCCAAAAAACTCTTCTGAAAGAGAAAATTCTGATTCTCCCCGCATTTGAGATTCAAAGAATTGTTCGGCATAATGAAAAACTTTAAAAATCGGTTCAATGGGAACAATCGGTATCGTTTTGCTGTAAAGAAGATATTCTCCATACAACTGCATTTCGCAAGGGTATTGATACAGAATTTCGTAAATACTTTTATTGTTTGGTTTGGCGTAATCTTCATATAGACTTTCCAAAACCCGGCAAGACCATATTATGGGCGCATATCCAAAATTATAATATGGACCGGAGCGGTTGAACATTTTCTGAAATTTTTTTGCCAATTTTTCAAAATCTTCAATTATCTTTTTGTTATACCGAAGTGAAAACCGGCGAAGTTCTTTTGATTTATGGCAGATTGTATACGGCGTCTCTTCATCATAAAAAAAGTCCTTTATTTCAAAAGGCTTGATAAAGTATGAATCAGAGTCAAGCCAAACATAATTTGAGCATAAACCCATTCTCCAGAACTCAAGTTTGATCAACTGTTGTAACAAATGAGAGGGGAACAATCTCGGCAGCTGACCGTAAACCTGGCGACTCTTGTTGAGTATCTCCTCATCTGTAATGAAATGGCAGGGGATGTTTTCGAAGCATTGTTTGAACTGATTCAGGTCTGATGCCGGCACGCTGACGTACAGAGGAATGTTGTCAGCATTGAAGCGGTGAACACTTTCGGCCATGCGGCGCGCCCGAAACATATCTTTGCTGTAAGACTTGCAAAACAGGATGATCTTTTTTGTCTTTTGCTCCATCGCGTTCATTTCATACAACAATCAAAAAAGCCGATTATGTGTTGATCAATACCGGTTCAGGCAACAGCATCAATCTCAGAGACTGCGGACATCAGTTTATCTACCGTTGCCTCGACAGTAAAAGCAGGTGCGACCTGTTTGTCATCCAATCCCTCTGTATCCCACTTATCGATATACGATTTTATGGCTTTCTTAACTTTCGAAATGTTATCTTTACCAACAGATGTATGATCGTTTTCAATCAAAAACTCTTCCAGTTCCGTCCCATTCTGAACCATTCCTAAAATAGGACGTCCGGTCAGGAGATATTCATATAATTTCGACGGAATATATTCAT
>JAYEGQ010000078.1:0-2556 GCA_034659095.1 Thermotogota bacterium | reverse complement strand
CACCAATACATCAGTTTTTTTCATGGCTTCCATAACTCGCTGTCTTCCGGATTTGCCGGTTTCCGGATCATATTCCAATCTGCCATGCTCAACCAGTACTTCTCCCAGAGGGCATTTATTAAGCGCCTTTCGTGAAACAGAATCTAACTCACAACCATATACATCAAGAATTATGCGATTTTTTAAATCCGGCTTTTGCCTGATTAATTCATAAAGAGCCCTAATAAATACTTGCAGATTTCTTGTTTTAGAAAGCGATCCAAAATAGCCGAAGTGTATCTTATCCGTCTTGTTATAGGTAACATTATGAAAATCCGGGGGATTTGCGCCAGGCCTTACAACGATGGCTTTGTTCTTTATCGGATGGCGCCTGTTGGCATTTTTCAGTGCCAGGTTCGTGAAGTACACAACTATTGAAGCATTATTACATACAACCCTTTCCACAAATCTATTAAAGTAATACTTGTGCCATTTTGGGTGCTGATCATCGAGTATCAGGGGGTCATGAAGTTCCGCCATCCACGGAAGGCCGTAGATTTTATGAAGTATATATGCTGTCAGGTGTGTAGTCGGCGGTCCTGCAGTTGAATACAGAAGCGTAGGATGATATTTATTTATCAGCAGGCAACCCTTAAGAGATGCGCTTAAAAACCATGACCACTGACTGTCAAATTGAAGGAATATTTTTTCAACAAAATAAAAGGGCGCGCAGAAAACAGCAGATATGGCCTTTAATATAATTTGCGCCATCTTGTTTTTTACCTTATTTTTTATAACAAATCTCATCTCATACCGAATACCGGAAGGAACTGGAGATATTATTTGATAATGAGGAAATCGCGTATTTTTTATTCCGGTGTGGGCGCTAAGCACAATAAAATCAATTCCTCGTTTCCTAAGATAAGGCAATCTGTCAGTTATTGTTTGGCTTGCGGCTACTCCATCCGCATTAAAAGAATGGGCAATGATGAACCATCGATTTCTTACTAAGGTTTTTTTCTCCATATTATCACCAAGCATTTATTGGTTGCCGGTTACCTGCTTTTGCCATTATTGTTTTTACGGCTTCAATTACATCAGCAGAAGGGATGTCTTGAAGACATCTGCTAAAGCTTTTTCTGTGCCTATCGCATCCTTTTTTGTGACATGGCACACAGTTACCTTTGCCCTGCAAGATGAAGACATTGCCCTTCATCTGAGATCCTTTTCGTTTATAGGGACTTTTGCCTGGGAAAGAAATATTTTCTGGCATTGGTCCCCACTTAACGGGATTGGTTGGCCCGTATAGAGCAATCGTGGGAATTCCCAGGGCTGCTGCCATATGTGTAACTGATGTATCAAGTCCAATATATACTGATGCCTTGCTTAACAGGTAAGCGAGTCCGCCCAAGTTAAGCGCGCCCGCAAGGTTTATACTGTCACATGAAAGAGATTGGCAAAGGAGGGATATATATTTCAGTTCATCCAGTGAATTACTCCCTGTCAATACAGTTCGTAATCCCTTTGATTTAAGCCAGCAAATAAGATCCGCCCATCCTTCATGGTTCCACATTTTATAAGTAAACATAGGATAAATATGTACAACTGCATAAGCTTTCTTTTCCATGTTAAATGGAAGAATCTGCTTAACCTTTATTTCATCGCTTGCTGCCCATGAAATTATGACTTCCGGAATTTGCCTCACATCGATAAGTTTTAGAAGAGAAAGATTCATGTTTATGGTGTGAGTTTCATAGTTGTCAAACAGCTCATATTTATCAAGAAGGGCTCGTTTCCATAAATGCTTATATCCATTTTCGACAAGCCCTATACTCCTTTTTCCTGCTAACCATGAGTAAAAAGTTGGCCTGTCTCCAGGAAGGATAGAAATTGCCAGATCGTACCTGCGGAACAGTTTGCAAACTGTTTTGATCTGTTCTCGTAAGGTCGCCTTTTCCATGATAGGAATGATATGGTCAATATCTTTATTTGCAGCGATACAACCCTCTGTTCCTTTATAAACGACTACATCAAGTTTTGCATTCTGGTATGAATGACGCAACGATCCGAAAACTGGGGTTGCCATCAGAACATCACCTATGCGACGTGTAATGATTACAAGGATACTCTTAGGTGCTTTTAAAGGAATTTTTTCTTTCTTCATGCTTCGATTTATTCTGCTACCATTTTTCAATTTAATCTTTGCCGTGCTTGCAAATAATGTAGTGTAAAATATATTGTGTAAAATCTAAAATAGATTGAAAAAAGGCGCTTTTCCTTTAACATGAAACTTGATATTAGTGTACCGGAAGTCGTAAATATTTTCAAGGAAATTAAAGAGCAACTTGAGCAACTTTATGAGATGATCAGAGCAGATATTAGAGAAACAAAGGAATTGATAACAGCAGAAAAATGGCAAGCCCCGTCAGTTGGAAAATCGGTTAACTATATCTTAAATGTTAAATGAAATCATATGCACTTTATACAAACCCTTAAAAGATAGACGTTTACAACAAATATTCCTTGTAAAGACCTGAATTACCTATGTGGATAAAAAGAGACCCCTCTGCAGCGCAT
>JAYEGQ010000077.1:0-3801 GCA_034659095.1 Thermotogota bacterium | reverse complement strand
CCCCTATTCTGCTGGGTGTTGAAAAACTTAACAGAGAAATACAGGTTCCATGGCTCGGGAACAAACCGTTAAGAATCATCTGGACAGCTTGATATATGACGGTTAAACCGGCTGTGGAAATCGGTGTATTATGATAAAGAAGAAAAAAAAATGCCCCTTCAAGAGCATGAAAAGGCAACGCCCCTCCATTATTTATATTTTTCTGGAAGATGTCATTTAGTTTCCCCAAATCATGAAAAGCAGCAGCTCTCTTGTGAGTTGGATCATTAAACGATGCAGCAATATTTTTTATATGTGTTGATAATGGATATTCATCCGGATGAGAGAAATAAATATCAGCTATTTCAAATAAACTCACAATTAAAATCTCCCATGTCTGTATTCAGGCTATAACCATCAATTGCAGATGATAATATTATCTTTTTATCGCAAATAACCATACTTTTATAATCTCTGTACTCACGACTTCCAGTTGTGCGTGTTGCAGCATATACATTTGTATATTTTTTCCCTGACTCAAATTTGATTTTTTCCGGATTCCCTGTAAAAGAATCAAGTTCCATGATTTTTTTTTCTTCATACTTATGGCAATCAATAAACTGATAATTTGCCGCAAATTCACTATTGCCCATATATAAAGGGAATATGCTTAAATGCGCTTTCATTAATTCAGCAATTTCAGCTTCGTACTTGAATTTGTTAATGAATATATAAAAAGATGGTTCAATCAGCAACTCTCTATATATGGGCTTTGCTTTTGCAAATCTTTCCGAACTTTTTTCACGCCAATTATTGATTGCTTTGTTCAATCTTTCTTTTGTTGTTACAATCTTTTTTCCCAGGCTTTTTATTTTTTTCTCCTCTACCTTAGTCGGTAGTTCTTTTGATTCCAGATGTTTCTTCTGTTTTTCGTGTAGCAACAATTTTTGATTATTATCCCTGATATCTAACATTAAATTTAATCTACCCAGTGATTTTTCAGTATAATCCATTATATAATTCTGAGCAAAACTCTTTTTGCGTACCGAATTTTTAAGAATTAGAGAATAACCGAAATCAAAATATTCGTTATCATTAAAATATTCATTATAATCAATGCCCAGAATTGACGCTAACATCCCTCCCACTGTCGTTTTAGGAGGGATACTGAAGGTCATATTCTGAGTTATGGTTATTGGATCTCTAAATGAACCGAATCTGCCCCATAGTTTAAATCCAAACATAGCCTATCTCTCTTTTTCCATAATGTTTATTTCATCTACGAATTCGACATTTTTAATTTTTCCTAAAACATTTCTATATTTTTCTAATGATTCATCCAGTACTATCATGACCCTATCTATTTGACTTTCAGCTTTCGATACAGCAGCAACGAGTTTATCAAAATTGATATCCGCTTCTTCTATTTCCCTGATATTTCCGCTATTTTCCTGATTGCTTAAACGTATGAATTCATCCAGCAGGCCGATAAAATATTTACTTTCTTCCTTGTAAATTATCCTGAGAAGAAAACGGGGTTTTTGGCCCTGCTTGCTTCTTGTATTTAGAAACTTTGTACCATGCCACAAGGAATCAAGCATATTTATAATATCATCCTCAGTTGTATTATCGTTCATCGCCTGTAATCTGTTTACACTTCCATACATCGCAAAAAGTCCATATGGAATATAATTGTCAGCACGGAAGGTTTTTTTAAACTTTGCTTCACCGTCAGCTCCCTTTGTTGCAAAAGCTCCGGTCCCGGGTTTTAAGACTGTTTCAGTCTTATTAAGCGATTTTGCCCAGCAGAACTGTACAGCACCAACAAGCTGGATATTGCTTTTGGGAGCTACGCCCCCAAAAAGCCTGTTATCTATACAGGTGAGAAAAACATCTTTATCATCCTTTTCTGAATTTTCTTTTTTTAACTGTGAAAACCGCTCTTCTGCGCTAAGCCCATTGGAAAGAATCTCTTCATTATTAATAAATATAGATTCATTTTTCCTATATTGAAGGTCATCTCTCACAGTTCTTTTTACTCTGACGTCACTTACAATGGCTTTTTCATCAACATCATCGAATCGAGGTGAATTATCAGCCCCCATGTCACCATTGGGATTGCACATTCTGGCATCCCATATAAAAAGAACTTCACTTTGCTTTGCAAGATTTTCCATTATTTCGTCTCCTTTTTGATTATATTTGATTTGTTTTCCTTGACAAATTTTTCGTAATCATCAAACCCGGCAACAAAGGCAAACGATATCTGTGCACTTGAAATGCCGGGTGATTTTGATGCAGGTGTTTCATGCGCAAGTTTCCTTACTTCAGAATCATTCCTGAGTTTGAGTTTTAATTTCTGCTCAAACCTGAAAGCCATTTCAAAAATCCGATCGAGATTCCTGTAATTAATAATCTGATTCGATAACCAGTTTTTAAAAGTCTTGTTCTCTCTACTTACTTCAGACATATAGGAACTCCGTATGACGGCTTTTGCATATCCTCCGATAAAGTATGCTTTTTTAATAGCTGGATTGCTAAAAAAATTGATTTCATCATCTTCCTGGCGCTTTTCTAAATAAAACACAAAATTAACATTTTCCTGCTCCATAATTATCACCCCTTTATTTTGCCCAACCGTTTAAAAAAGTTATAAATATTATCTTCATTTGTAGTGAAGCTTTTTGGAAATTCAATCCACTCGTAGGTACCATCCCTGGTAAGGCGTTTCTTTTTGTCATAACCAAGCAGCCTGTTTGTTTCAAACCGTTGCAGCAATTGATCGATTTCTATTTTTGTATCGGTTAACAGTAACCTCGCCAGATATAAACGTTCTTGAAGAATTTTGTTTGCATTGTTTTTTTGAGACCTGTTTAAAACAAATGAAAGTTCCTCTCTGTTAAAAAAATCCTGAAGCAATGTTTCACTTCGGTCTCTTTTACCAAGTTTAACCAGATCGCTGATAATATGCCCCGGTTTTGCCATTTCGGCAACTACATTCCGAACCTGACTTGGTATCACATCTTCAATTGATCCTTTAATCTCAAAGGATAGGTTGGTTCTATTTATTGAAGTGAAAATATAATCTATAGTGATCGAGTTTTTTATGTCACCAACTTCATTTAGCTGTTCATCAAACTCCCTTATCATACCTGTATCAAGCTCTTTTATTTTAGATAAAGTTTCTTCTCTTTGCTGAATTAATTCGTTCAAATTTTCATTATTTGTAGTTTTTAATTTTTTAATATCTTTTTCTAGCCTCTTTTCCCGAGCATTAAACTGTTCCAGTGTTGACTTTTTTGTATTTGAATTTTTATTAGCCCGCCTAAAACGGTTTAAAACTGTTTTATATAAATCTATATTATCAACAATAAGATTCGGAATTAGCACATATTCCAATCCTTTGTAGTAAAAAACTAGATTATTCAGTATATACATCCATGCGAATTTAATGTTTTTGGCGCTCTCAAGAGATAATGGAAGGTTTTCATTTAGGCGATATTCCATGCTGTCGTGATATTGATCATACGAAAACACTTTTACGTCAGGTTTATAGCCAATTTCCGTCTCACTATTTGTAAAAGAATCATACCCTTTTTGGAGATTATCACTATCACCGGCAGAAACCGGATTTTTATACCAGTTACTCCTGACTTCGGGCATTAGCTCATAAAACGTTTTTCCGTTTATTGAAAGCCAGATCCAGTAATTACCACTTTCCACAACAACAATTTTGCGGCATAATATTAATAACATATTATCCCAATTTTTTATTTCCTTCAGTTTATCATATTCTTTTTTCGCCTTCGTTATTCTTTTCTT
>JAYEGQ010000076.1:0-3816 GCA_034659095.1 Thermotogota bacterium | reverse complement strand
AAACCGACTTGATATTTTGGAAGTAACGCTGAGCAGGGACGAACTTGATGCTATGGAACAGCGATTAATCCAGCTGAAAGACCAAGTATTAATTCAATTACAAACTCTTGAAGATGAAACGAGTTTTATTGGTGGATATAGCGATTTTCTCACTGCGGTTGAAAGAGAATTGGAAAACCTTTATTCACAGGTGGAAGAACAAGAAAGTCGTTTGACAGCGAATGAAGCAAATGTGAGTCGATTGATAGAGTATCTAAGAATATATGGTAATTTGGATGAATGGATGAAAAAAATGGAAGCTGAGGATCAAAAACTACATGATTATGATCAAAAAATAGATGGCGATATCGATGGTTTAAAAAAACGTGTTGAAAACCTTGAATTTCTTGGACAAGAAGTTAAACAGTTTAGGAATGAAATGGAAGCCGCCTCGCCATCGCTTCAATACGCAAAACAAATACCGGAAATAAACAACGTGCTTGCTAATCATGACAGCAGAATTTCACAATTGGAAGGAATTGGCACAGCACTCAATCAAATCTCACAAGATAATGATTATCTGAAGATTGAAAATGATCGCCTTAAGCAAGAGTTTAGTTCCGTTGAAAAACAACTATGGTATGCCATAGGACTTGGTGTGGCTGGGGCAGCAATATCGGCTGTGGCACTTGTATATGCATTTATGAGACAATAAAAATAGTGGTGATAGTTTGAGTATTCATTTATATGATTATCATTTACCCGAAAAAATGATCGCACAAAAAGCTTTGGAACCAAGGGATATTTCTAAATTAATGGTAATCAATCGATCTTTGAAAACAATAGAACATAGAAGATTTTTTAATATCGCAGATTATTTAATACCTGGAGATATTTTGGTGGTAAATGATACAAAGGTTATTCCTGCAAGAATATTTGGTCAAAAGACCACCGGTGCAAATATCGAAACCTTTTTATTAAAAGAATTAAAAGAAGGCATTTGGGAAACATTGTGTAAACCCGCAAAAAGAATAAAAAAGGATACGAAAATAAGTTTTCCTACGAATGAAAATCCTTTACTTAGTGGAATATGTCTCGAGACAAAAGAGAATGGGAACCGAATAATTTCCTTCAAAACAGATCATTTTAAAACAGTAAAAGAAGGTTTATTTACCTTGGGAAATGTTCCCTTACCTCCATATATACATGAAACAATTGAAGAAAATGACCGGTACCAAACAGTCTATTCAGATAAACATGGCGCTGTAGCTGCGCCAACTGCAGGGCTACACTTTACAGAAGAATTATTAAATTCTTTAAAAGAATATGGAATAAAAATTATAAAAGTTACCTTGCATGTTGGTTTGGGAACTTTTAGACCTATTTCTGAAGAAAAAATAGAAAATCATCAAATGCATTCTGAAGAATTTCATGTATCACCGGATTCAGTTAAACAAATTTGTCAAGCAAAAAAAGATCATAAAAGGATTATTGCTGTCGGAACAACGAGTGTAAGAGTATTAGAGACTATGGGAAAGAATATAGAAAAATATGTAGGTGGTTTTTCGGGAAGCACAGATATTTATATCTACCCACCTTACGAGTTTAAATTAGTTGATGCAATGATAACGAATTTCCATCTTCCAAAAAGCACGCTGTTATTATTAATATCCGCTTTTTCTGGAAGAGAGACGATTATGACTGCTTATCAAACAGCCATACGAAATAATTATAGGTTTTATTCTTTTGGAGATGCCTGTCTACTATTATGAATACCCGTCTTATTTCTGAATCGGGAATATTGACAAGTCTCAGTTTGGTGATACTTTTAATCGCCTCTGTTTCTCCAGTTAACAAAGTTTTTATTGCTTCTGCAAGCGCACTTGTCTTAGAGATTTTTATTAAACGCAACAAGACCAAACATTCTATTTTTGTTTTTTTACCCACAGCTGTACTTGGATTCATTTTTTTGCCTTACAAAATGATCGCAATTCTCTACTTATTTTTTTTTGGCGGCTTTTCAATGATAAGAAACCTGATCAATGTTAAAAATAACTTTTTGAAAAAGATTATTTTGGTCATGTATGCTGATGTTGTTTTTTGGATGTTGCTTCTGATATCGAATCAGTTTTTTGAGAATATATTTGAAAAATTTATAAATGGTCCGTTTTGGCAGAATATACTGCTTTTTTTCGTCTTACAGGTGGCGGTTTTACTATATGATTATGCCTTAGAAATAGCAACGAGACTATTAACGAGAAAATTTAAAGATATAGGTGTTTAATATTTTATTTTGGGAGGGAATTGTTTTGAAAAAGTTTTTGACTTTATTTATTGTATTGTTGTTTGTAGCAATTGTGGCATTTAGTGATGCTGATGAAACGTCTGAGGGAGTAACGTTACCGAATATGGAATTAGGAACACTTCCGGATGAAGAAATCATGGATCCAAATGAAAGTGCAGTACCCAGTTTGTCAAATGAAGATTTTCCGATGGCTGTAAAAATATTTGAGAACGGTGAAGATACTGGCTATGGTGTACAAATGCGCGATGTTGAGGCAGATTATTTAAATTACGAACAGTATTATACATCACAGCAAGATTTTAATCCAGTTTTTGACGGTATCTTTGTTAAGTTTGATCTGGCAACGATAAAAGCTGAAGGAGAACTGTTGGAGATATATGCTGTTAAAAATAATATTACTGTTGATGCATTAAAACTTGAAGAAGAAACCAATAGTATCGTTGCGGAAGTTACTGCAACTCCGGAGTATAAAGAGCAGATTATCACAAACTACGGCTCAGTAGAGAATTTCTATGAATTTGTAAAAATGGTAAAAAAAGAAGAAATGTTAAGGACAAAAGTAATTGAAACAGTCGCACCACTTAGCCAAGAAAGAATTGAGAAAGCGTATCAAGAAAATTTATCAGATATTATCGCTGAATATGAAAAGGTTAAAGCAGGTCACATTCTAGTAGAAACAAAAGAAGAAGCCGAGAAAATAAAAACCGATATTGAAGCGGGAAATATTACGTTTGAAGAGGCAGCAAAAGAATACTCAAAAGATCCTGGAACAGCCGAAAACGGGGGAATGCTTGGATGGGTTCAACGTGGTCGCACCGTTCCTGAATTTGAAGCAGCTGCCTTTTCAAGTGAATTAAACGAATTAACACCTCCGGTTAAATCGAATTACGGATTTCACATTATTTTATCTGTTGAGAAAACTGAAGTAAGAACTTTGGAAGATTTCAGTAAGATGGAAGAAGAATATACTCAATTTAAAGAGGAAGTTCAACAAAACCTTTTAATGAGTTGGATTACAGAGTATAAGGAAGAAAATAACATAACGCTTAAGTTTTTCGATTACTTAGAATCAATAAAAGAATTTGGAGAACAGTATACACAATCTGTCCAAGCTCAGAATTTCAACAACATGGTAAATTATCTGTTGGAATTTGAACCTGAGTCTGTTAACGATCGTGCTTTCTATGAAGTGGCTTTACAGAGTATAATACAACTGTCCGGTCAAACAGAAGGTATCTTGACAGATGAGGAGACAAAGTCATTGGAAGAATTAAGGCTTGATAATTTAAAGGAAATGTCTAAAGACTCGGATAAAGGATTTGCTGCTTTAAGTAGATATTATTCTCTTAATCCTGAGGATACAAGGATGGCAATGAAATTTTTTGACACTTTCATTTCTGAAGCTCTCTATGTAGCGCAAAACGAAGACTTTATGACTACTTATGGAGATCAGATTATTGCACAGTTAATGCAGGCTTACCCTAAACTAAAAGAAATAGCAGAGAACACAACAGCTGATTCAAGGGATCGTG
>JAYEGQ010000075.1:0-3824 GCA_034659095.1 Thermotogota bacterium | reverse complement strand
CAGCCGGGAAGCTCATTCACCGTTGAGTTCACAGAAATCCCCAACGAAACAACCATTCAAGGCATCCGCCAACTCCTGGAAAAAGGGATTGGCTGCCGAAAAAACGAAGGCTTTGGAGAAATTGCAATCATCAATATCAAAGATAAAAACTTACCCATCTACTCCCATCCTAAAAAAGAAAGCCACCTTCAAAAACTGGAAAAAACACCGGTATTCATGAAAAAAGTGATGGACAAAATCACAGAAATGGAACTCCTCAAAGCGATTGATGAAAAAGTTCTCTTTGACGGAGAAGCCATCAGAGCAAAAAACTCAGATCGCATCCCCACCAACAGCCTGCTATCCAAAATCGAAATGATGGTCAAAGACAGTCAAACATTTGAAGCGTTTAAAACAAACAAAATAGCAAAACTACGATGCCACGCTAAAAAACAGCTGGAAAAATGCCGGACAAACAATGGTACACTTCATCAAACACTGAATGGGGAACAAGACCTCCTTTTCGACCTAAAAGAAGTCAGCGAATACCTCCCGGATATTGAGGAACGCTCAAAAGAATTCAAATACACCCAAAGATACATATCCGGTCTCATGAGACGACTGAGAAAAATACAAAAAGAAAAAAAGGATGGTGAGTAAAATGAAACACACCGTCAAAAAATGGATCATCAGCGGAACACTCAAAACATTCAGCCCACTTGTCATTGGAACGGGAGATAAATCTGAAGACACCGATATCATCCTGCAAAAAGATGAAAACGCAAATCCCTTTATCCCCGCCACATCCATAGCCGGCAGCCTGAGACACAGCCTATTTGAAGAACACGAACTAAACAACGACCCAGAGGCCCTCAGAAAAATCTGGGGAGACACCTTCCGCATCAACGGCAAAGACAAAACCATCAAAAGCGCCGTCACCATCCGAGATGCCAAAATCGAACCGGATTACACAATAGAACTGCGGGACGGCATACGCATTGATCAAAAAACCGGATTAGTTGAAAAAGGCGCCAAATACGATTACGAAGCCTTGACCCGGGGGGCAAAATTCAAACTGAAAATCACCATCCTACAAAGCGATCAGGATGAAGAAAGGCTCATCAAAAAATTAGTCAACACCATAAAAACCCTCCTTGAAAGTGAAGAATTTGTCATAGGCGGCATGAATACCAAAGGTTATGGAAAAGTAAAATTACAAAAGGCCAAAGTAACCCTTTACGACTTTACACAAGCAGCTGATGTCATCAACTGGCTGGAAGGAAAAGAAAAAACAGACCCCTTTACCAATCTTTCAGAGGAAGAACTATACCCAAGAAAAACAGAAAACGATCTGACAATAACCGCAAATCTGAAACTAAAAACCTCCCTGTTGATCCGATCCTACTCAGCAGACCCCAACGCCCCGGATACCTCTTACATGACCAGCGACGGCAAAGCCGTATTGGCAGGCAGCTCCGTAAAAGGCGCACTCAGACAAAGGGGAGAAAAAATCATCAACACACTTACTCAAAATGAAGAAAAGACAAGAGAAATGATCAAACATCTCTTTGGATACGTCGAAACAGAAAACGGAGAAGGAGAAAAGATCAAAAGCCGTTTTTACACCAAAGAAACCTACAAAAACATCAACCATGAAATAGACCGAATACAAGCCAGAATTAAAATCGACCGATTCACCGGAGGCACCATCAAAACAGCCCTGTTTGACGAAATGCCCCTATGGCCCGAAGACTCCGATGACCTGTTCACCGTCAGCTACACCATCAAAGACTGCAAAGAATGGGAAGTCGGACTGGCATTACTGATTTTAAAAGACTTAATGACCGCAGATCTTCCCATCGGCGGAGGCAAAACCATCGGCAGAGGTCTTTTCATTGGTCACACAGCAGAAATCAACTATAAAAACAAAAAGTACCAAATCCGACAAACCAACCCCATTGAAATGGAACCGGAGAAAAAAGAACAACTTGAACAATACGTCAAAGCCTTCAACAAAGCAATCAGAGAGGGGGAAGCCATCCATGCCTGAAAAAGACCTGAAAAAAGCAAAATTCATCGAACCTGTCACCTACACATTCAAAACTATTGAAAAAATCCAAGAAACCATCAAAAGAAATTTTCAAGAGGCAACTATATTCACACTCTTAAAAGATAAAGCCACTTTTGGCAAATACACCAACCAACAAATAGAACTCCCTGATAACGAAAACATCGCATTTTACAAAATCGAAGAAATGAGAATCTTTGACCCAACCAAAGAACTCTACATCTGGCGACAAAACGACACATTGAAAGGAAGACTCCGTGAAGACCTCCCTGAAACCGGAACAAAAGACATAGAATACATCATCTCAGACTTGGTCCTGTGGGGAACAAGAGCCAAAACAGAAAAACCCGGCTGGACCACACTCAAAGAAGACCGGGGCATCGAATACACCGTACCCTTCCCAGTCAAAAGAGTGGATGAAAAACACCCGTTATGCTTAACCATTCACACCTATATAGGCTACATTAACGACATACAAGCCAGCTATATTGATTCAAGATTCGTCGGATTCACGGAAGGAGGGGAATGAGGATGGTTGAATATAAAGCAAAACTGGAAGTAAAAAAGACCAAAAATGGTGCAAAACAAATCACTTTCTATTACGAAAAAAAAGGCAAAACCAAGCCAAGAATTCTCACCCAAACAGCAGAAAAAGAAAAGGTTGATTTTTCACTGGATGGTAAAGACTGTGTCTTTGAAACCGAAGGCAACAAAATTGTCAAATTAACCGTTGATGATCAAGCAATATTTAACATCAAAGGGCAAGGAACCGTAGCCCCACCCCCATCTCGTCAAAGGCAGGGAAATCCTGCAAGAAGAAATGCCGGCAATCCCGTTGGACCATCAAAAGCCCCATACAATTTCATACCCTTAAACACAAATTGTGTTCCCAGTGAACACGAAACATGGGAACAGATCCCCGGTTTTGACCAATACGAAAAAGGAACTTTAAGTGGAACCATTGAAATAGAAATCAAAACAAAAACACCTCTGTATATCAGGGACACAAAAACAACAGCCATGCACGAAGGTCAGCAACCGGAGTCATTCTTCGCACCTGACGGCACTCCAAAGATTCCCGGAAGCTCCCTTAAAGGACTAGTCCGAAGCATGGTTGAAATTGCAAGTTACTCCAAATTTTCTTTTGTGGATGTTGATACTGATGACCCTAAAAATATCCAAAATCACATTCCAAACAAAACAAAAAAAATCCTTGATATGACTGAAGCTCTATTTGGAGATACAGAACACATTTCTGGAAGAGTCTCATTTGAAGATGCCAATTTCACAGGGGACAAAAACCAAGCATTTGAAGCGACAACTTCTCCAAAAATCCTGTCATCTCCAAAACCGACCACATTCCAACACTATCTGGAGCAACCACAGGGAACATACACACCAAAAGACCAACTCAACAATTGGAACGACAACGCTCCTATCCGGGGACATAAAATGTACTGGCACCGCAACAACCCCAATTGGTCAGAAGGGAAGCCTATAAGAGACAGAAACGACACCCAACACACCATCATCACCCCTGTAAAAACAGGATCGACATTCAAAGGAACAATCCGCTTTGAAAACCTGACAGAAGTGGAACTCGGTGCATTACTCTTTGTCCTTGAACTAAAAGAAAACCTCTGCCACAAAATAGGAATGGCAAAACCCTTAGGACTAGGCAGCATTAAAATCAAACCAACATTAAAACTCATCGACCGCCATTCAGAACAAGGCAGATACGCAACCCTCTTTTCAAACAGCGATTGGCACACAGCGG
>JAYEGQ010000074.1:0-3836 GCA_034659095.1 Thermotogota bacterium | reverse complement strand
AACAGCGGCTGTATATTCTTCATCACCAACGAACCCTTTTAATATAACTTTTAAGGGTTCGCGCAGAACAGTATCTGAAAGATCTAATTGCAAATCAGAATCTTCAGGATATAATCGTTTGATATTGTAATTGTCTGTAATAATCACTTCTTTTTCAGAATAAAGAAATAATTGGTCCCAAGCAACAGTTAAAACCTGATCTTTGCTTAGCTTACATTTTGTAAAAAAAGTGGTTTCAGGAACCGCTGTGGAAATCCATTTTGACATTTGTGCTTTTTGTTGGTATATATCTTCAAGAATTACTTCAATTAAATGGACTTCATCCATCTTAAAATCAACATCAATAGCATATTCATTTCTAAATTCCGGGATCACCCTTTTTTCAGAATTATCAATGATTAAAGCCCCTTTTAACTTTAAGGAACTTTCAGAAAACACTTTTATAGAGGGTGTGAACTTCATTTGATCGTCGTACATATAAGTATGTATTTTAGGAGAAGGGGGGGTGGGAATTTTGAAAGTCAAGGTTTTCCCCTTAACATCAGGGTTAAAAAAAGGTGTTATGTGTATGGTTGTTTCATCATTTTGATATGTAAAATCATTAGTTGTCGTTGCGCTAAAAGCGTCAGAAAATATTTCAAAATGATTGAACCGATTGTATAAAAATTCCTCTTCACGTACAACATCTAACTGTAGTGTCACTGTTGATTCATTCAGTTGAACGGCTGTCACGGTTGCCTGAGGAATTTCCGGAATCTTAATCAACTCGTTAGCTTCAGATAGTTTTAGCTCAGATTTCCAAATTCTGTCTTCATAATAATAAATTTCAAAGGGAATTTTGTTTTCGGTTAAATCTATAACGGGAAAACTGATTTTTGTATCATAGGGGTCGACAGGAATACGTTTCTCTTGAACGTTAATGCTCATCTCGTAAATATTGAAACCATCTGGAATATCAAGACGAACACTTTCAAGTCTTATGGGAATCTCATAATTAAACGAGAGCAGCTTTCCACCAGTACGAGTGAGGGGAATGATTTCCAATTCTATTATATCCTGCTCCTCAATTAATTCCTTTAACACATCCACTTCTACGTAGTTTACACTGAGAGTCCTTTCATTGTCGTTCATACGAATTAGATATTCTGTTGGCCTATACCCTCCAAGAAATTTTCCGTTCCATTTCACAGTTAAATAAGGATCAACAATTTTATAATCAATCGATGTAATGCTTGCCAATTCACTTATATCAAGAGTTACGGTTTCTTTAAAACGACTGATTGAGAATTGGGATTGAAAATTATGGAATTCTTTGACAATTAATCGATCATCCAAAGACAGTTCAAAAAAATAATCACCGAAAGGCAGGCTTGAATATTCTAAACTTTCACCTTGAGGATAAACAATCATTTCTTTGTCAAAACTATTTGAGTATATTCTCATCTCAAATCCCACATCATCGGATATTCCATTGGGATAAATGACATTAACATTCAAGGACATCCGGCTTGTGACAAAAAATTCCCAAGAAACAAATGCAAGTCCCAGGAAAACAAAAAGAAAAACGAAGATCCATTTATTCAATTTCATATTTCCACCAACCATCTTCAAAGTTGTCATTTTTGATCATTTCATATGCCCTATTCCTATCCTGTCTAATCTGTTGAACCAGTTCATCAACACTGTTAAATTTTTGCTCGGCTCGAAGAAAATCAAGAATATAACAAACAATCCGTGCTTCATATAATTGGTATTGACCGTTTAAATAGTGAATCTCAAAGCGAATCAAATCATCTTGGCTAACGGTAGGCCTCTTACCAATGTTTAACAAGCCAAAACCTAATTTTGGAGTATAAGCTAAATAGACCCCATAAGATGGGATCAACATATCCTTTCCTTCACGTTTGAGATTTGCTGTTGGAAAACCCATTTTTTTACCAATCCCCTGATCTTGATATACCTTACCCTCAATTGAATACGGACGTTTTAAAATCTCATTAGCCCTTTTTATATCGCCGTTTTTAAGATAATATCTGATCAAGGAACTGCTAACTCTGTGACCATTACAGTTAACAGCCGGTACGACATTAGTACGAAAATCAAAGCGATGTCCCAAATCATTTAAAAGCTCAGCATTTCCAACTCGATTTTTTCCAAAATGAAAATTGAAGCCAACGGTTAATTCTGACGGCGCAAACTGTTCTTTAATAAAACTCACAAATTCAATGGGGGTTTTTGAATAAAAAACTTCAAAATCTAAAAACACTACAGAGTCGATTCCTAAGGATTTAATGATTTGTTCGCGTTTAGACGGGGAGTATATCAGACCCGAAAAACTATCCTTATTCAGATAATAAGCCGAAGGATAAGCAAAGGTGAGTAATATTGTCTGACCCGCCTTGTCTTTCACTTCTTTTGTCTTTTCAATAAGCCTTCTATGACCAATATGAACACCATCGAATATTCCTAAGGTCAAAGAATTTTTTTTACTCATCATTTGACCTCTCTCTAAGAACCTTTTTTGCCTTGACTACTATTTCGTTTCTATCTTGCGTTCTCAGAGTTTGAATAAAAGAAGAATTCCTCTCGCTGCACCCCACTGCAATCAATTGTCCGTTTTCACTCACAATTCGTAAGAAATCATTCTTTTTGAATTCTCCATAATCCATAATCCATTCTTGTCGAATTGGATTACCATTTAAAACATTTTTTATATAAGAGGTTTTAATCATGACAAATGGGAATTCTGAGATGGCATCATCAATCGTTTTCAAGTATGGAAAAAAGTCTTCAAGTTTTAATTGATCAATGTTTTCCGTTCGGATACACTCAGAAGCGGAAAAACGTCCATTCACCGTACGGATTAATTTTACAGCAGTGGCATTGGTTGATAACTTCAAACCAATATCAAATGCTAAAGAACGCATATAAGTTCCTGGTGAAACCTCTGCTTTAAGTGTAATATCTCTTCCATTAATTTTCAAAATATCAATTGAATAAATTTCAATATCACTAGGCGGAATTTTTATGATTTTACCCTCACGGGCGTATTCGTACAGTTTCTTGCCTTTGTACTTCTTTGCAGAATAAATGGGTGGGCTTTGTTTTTGAACACCCAACATACTAATTACTGTCTCTTTAATCCTATCTTCTGAAATGTGTATGCTATCATCTGAGATAATTTGCCCCTGAATATCGTAAGTATCCGTTAAGAGACCTAGTCTGAAGGTCATGATGTATTCTTTCTTATCATCTTTCAAGTATTCGAGAATTCTCGTGCCTTTACCAATCCCCATTACTAAAACACCTTCGGCAAAAGGATCAAGTGTTCCTGAATGTCCAATCTTTTTTGTGTTCAATTTTTTTCTCAGCATACTAACCATATCATGAGAAGTCGGGCCTATTGGTTTATACAACGGAAGTATTCCATTTATCGATGCCAATCTTAATCCTCCGTATCATTCTGATCATCTTGATCAATATTCAAATTATCAATTATTTTTTGCATTTTGACACTTTGCTTAATGCCTTGATCGTGAATCAACTTGATTTCCGGTGTGTAATACAACCGTACTTGTCTCCCTAAAAAGCCACGAAAATAACCGGTTTTTTTCTGCAATAATTCAAATATTTCCTGTGCATGCTCCTCCCCATTTTCAGGATCAAAGACACTGACAAAAACCTTTGCATGTCGCTTATCTCTCGACAATTCCACTCTTGTAAAAGATATGAGCTCTTTTGGAATCGGAGGTTCTTTCCAATTCGCGATAGCATCTGCCATGACTCTTAAAATTTCGGCCTCTATTCTTTCTTTTCTAAATACTTTTGGCATAAAA
>JAYEGQ010000073.1:0-3859 GCA_034659095.1 Thermotogota bacterium | reverse complement strand
CGGGCTTTCAAGAGATATTACAAGGGTGGGTTCGTGCTGACGTCCTTGATCCGGAGCGTCGCAAGTTGTGCGATGACGCCCTGAAAGAGTATAATAAAACCTTTATCCATCCGGATGATTTGAACCAGAAAGCAAAGAGCCTTGTTCTCCTGGGTATCAAGACTTACAAGCATAAAAAAAAGCGCTTTAAGATTTTCACCGCTTATCTTACGATAGATGAATTTTTTGATCCCAAAATGATCAAAAAATTTAGAGAGCTGATGAAAAAGAAACTTGGCGAAAAAGGAGCCGAAGATGTCATCGCAGGAGATCCGGTTTGCAATAAGGAGAATAAGAGTTTTGGTTTTATCTGCAGCTACAGACTTCCCAAAGGCGACAAGGCAAAAGAATTTCACAGGGTATTTTTGGGAGGAACCCATTTAGTCTACCTTGATCTTAGTCTTTATGCCACAGATAACACGGCCCCATACGAAAGCCTGTTTCAGCAAATGGCTGCTTCTTTGTCATTTGAGAAAGGTTTTGAACCGAGAGATTCATATGTTGGCACCTGGAAAAAGAGGGCCGGCTCTTATGAGCTGTTTGGGACAAGGCTCTCTGATCTGGGAAGATCGCTGCTAAATATTACTTTAATTATATTTCTTTTAAATATATTACTTGGATATATTACTAATCCCAAAAAGGGGCGCTATATACAGATAGAATTTTTGCAAAGGAATAAAAGCAAGGCAAGGATTGCAACAATCGCTATAGGGATACTTATATACCTGCTATATAGTTGAAACGATCCATATGAGAGTTTCTAATCGGCATGTGGCAAGTCTTGAAGTTTGCTTAAGCAGTAATAACAAGGAGGAATAACAATGAAAGAGTTTAGGGTGTTGGTCGTAGACGATGAGGATGATTTTCGCGAAATTTTTATAAAACGTCTTAAAAAGAGAGAATTTAATGTTACCGGTGCGGAAAGCGGGGAAAAGGCGCTGCAAATTCTGGATAAACAACTCTTTGATGTGGTGATCCTGGATGTCAAAATGCCGGGTATGGACGGTGTGGAAACTCTTAAGGAAATGAAAAGAATGAGGCCGCTCATGGAGGTGATTATGCTCACCGGCCACTCAACTGTGGAATCGGCTATTGATGGGATGAAATTAGGAGCCTTTGATTACATCATGAAACCAGCGGATTTGGATGAGTTGTTGGAGAAGATGAGCCAGGCCTATGAGAAAAAAAGGGCACATGAACAAAAAATCCAGGAGAGCAGACTCCGTGAGCTGGAAGTCCATCCTGGACGGGTCTTTGAACATATCAAGGAGAAATAGACTGTTTGCGCTCCATATAACTTAGTTGCGTTTTTTTAAGTGGAGGCTGTCCGAGAATAGGTTTTTATGTCATTTTGGCACGTTTTCAGACAGCCTCCTTGACGTTCAAATTATTAGCGCTCAGTTTTACTCTTTCGTCTTTGATAAGCGCCCTTGATTTTATCAAGTAAATCTTTAAATTCGCACGGCTTAATGAGGTAATCACAAGCGCCTAATTTCATTCCCAGCCTTAACTCCTCCGCCGAACCATGGCCGGTAAGCATGATAACCTCTATGTGAGGGACCATTTTCTTTAATATCTTGAGAAGCTCAAGCCCATCCATGTCTTCCATTTTAATATCCAGAACCGCCACGTCAAAATCTTGTTTGCGAAAGGCCTGAAGAGCTTCGACGCCACTGTAGGTCTTTGTCACATCAATACCTCTCAATGTCAATCTATTTGACAGGACATGTACATATTCCTTCTCGTCATCGACAAGAAGAACCCTGATACGATTATCCTGAACGCTTTTATTCTCCGACATGATCTTCCCTTATGCGCGCCTAAAAGTAATTTCTTTCACGCGAGCTTCAATACTTTAAGAAACGGGAATCCGAATAGTGAAGGTAGTCCCCTTTTCCAGCACGCTTTTAACATCTATATCCCCGCCCAATTTTTTGATAATACCATAACATATGGACAGACCCAAACCGGTTCCCTTGCCGACCGGCTTTGTTGTGAAAAAGGGATCGAATATTCTGGGAAGATTGTCACTGGGGATGCCGGAACCATTATCAGCCACACTAATTATAATATTATTATCTTGCAATTGACTGGATATATTAATGATTCCGCCCTTTCTGTTTATAGCATCGATGGCGTTATTGATCAGGTTAAAAAAGACCTGTTGCATCTCCGGCTCGGAAATTTTGATCAAGGGAAGGCCCTTCTGAAGACTTGTCTTGATGGTCGTATTACTATACTTTGCCCTTTGCGAAGAGAGTTCGACCAGTTCGTTAATCATATCGTTTATCTGAACATCTGACATCCTTGCGTCTGTTTTTCTGGCAAAACTAAGCAACTTATGGGTGATTTCCTTACAGCGTTGTCCCTGAGTTTGAATCTGCTTTACGGCGCTTTCGAATTCATCGAGATTATCGCTTTTCCTGAATTCCTGCTCGTCCAATAAATCTTGTACCCACCCTGCTTCTTCAACCATAATAGCAACCGGGTTGTTGATCTCATGTGCTATGCCGGACGCCAGTTCTCCTATGGTCGCCAATTTTCCGGTTTCAATAACCTGTTGGTTCATCATCTCTTTTTCTTTATCAGCTTCAGCAATGAAGCCAACCATTCTCCTGGACTGGAAAAAAGCCATGATAACAATACCTAACCCGCCCATCAAAATCAGAAAAACAGCAATATATGTAGTTCTACGTATATTCGCAAAGACCTCTGCCGTATCCTGCTGAAATACCAGCAGCCATTCTCCATTCTTGAGAAAATCCGCTGCATAGATATGCTTTTTCGCAAAACCCCTATACTTTTCAACAATCTGCACCCCTTTTCTGGTCTTCTCCTTCTCCGCTCTCTTAATAAAAGCCATATAAAGCCCTTTATCCGGGACAATGTTAAACGGCAAATTAGTCTGGAATTCTCCTTTCCTGTTCAAGATAAAAGCAAAACCGGTTTCACCGACACGAACATTTTCCACAATGTTATTAAATTTAGCAAAATCGATGGTGGCTCTCAATATATAACATCTTCCATTATGGTATTGTGTTACTGCAACGATGAAGTGAGGAAAACCGCGAAGACCCAGGAAAACATCGCTGATAAAATAATGCTCTTTAATTGCCTTCCTAAACCATTCCGCTTCTGAATATTTGGCTTTTTCCAGTTTAAACGGTCCGGCATAGGTAAGCAGGAGTCCATCCTCATCGACCAGGCCCAAGTCTACAAAAACCGATTCATATTCCTGTTGAAGCCTGAAAAGGAGCTGCTGAAGAAAAAATTTATCTCTCAATTCCTCAAAATTAAAAGTCGCTGCCAGAAATTTAATATCATTTAACTTTTCACTTAAGAAAGCGTCAATATTCTGTTTATGCTGCTGAACAAACGCTCCCAGACAGACGGATGTCTTTTCACGGCATGATTTATTGAATTGGTAGAGAATAATGCCCCCGACCAGAACCATGGGCATAAAGGATACAAGAATAATGACAGAAATCATCTTTCTGGTCAAAGACTTGTAGTACGAACTCTTAAGGTGTTTGTTATTACTCATATCAAATTATTTTAAAAAATAGACGTTAAAAAGTCAACGGATTTATCACCTCTATTAAACCTGACGAAAATGACCTTAAATCCTCTCTAAAACAAAAGCTGTGCGTGTAGGCAGATAGAGACTGATCAGATGCGGCTTTCTGTCCCCTGAAACATCAATGGATATCTCATGGTATTGATCCAAAAGCAACCGTCCATGGCCGCCGTATCTTTCGGCATCGCTGTCAAAGACCATACGGTATTTTCCCGGCAAAGCCTCGAATTGATAGTCCACATA
>JAYEGQ010000072.1:0-3860 GCA_034659095.1 Thermotogota bacterium | reverse complement strand
GTTTAATCGCCCCTGTATGTAACAAAGCTGGTTTCAGTTTCAAACACCCTTATTTCATAAAGGTGGTACTGATTATTACTCAGGTACGACTCTAATCTTTTCCATATCCATATGGCGATTGATTCAGCTGTTGGTTGCTTAATATAATCATTTAGGTAAGAATGATCGAGAAGATCTAAAACTTGTTCTTTTACAATATTTTTTAACACCAAAAAATCTATGATCATTTTCTCATCATCAAGTTTACCTTCGATAGTTACATCCAAACGATAAGTATGACCATGTAATCTCTCACATTTACCATGGTATTTTATCAAATTATGAGCTGCATCAAATTTAAAGGTTTTAGTAACTAACATTCATTAACCCTCTCTCAACTCTAATCTTTCCTCTTCAAAAATTTTAATTACAGCATTGAAATTACGATTGAGTTCAGTTTCGGTTAGCGTATGATTGGTTGATCTGAACAATACTGAGAGAGTTATACTATTATAGCCCTTTGGTATGTTTTTCCCGCTGTAAACATCGATGATGGTTACATTCTCAACAAACTCGATAAGCTTGATTTTCTTAATAATATGACCTATTTCAGTTCCTTTACCTACTAAAACTGAAAAATCCTTTCTGCTGGCGGGGAAATTTGTTCCCAAAATGGACCTCCATTTTCTCTGAGTTACGTTTTGGAGTTGTTGAATTCTTTCCAAATCCAGTTCGCAAAAGAAAGTAATGTCTGTAACGGCAAACGCATCAAGTATTTCTTGTCTAATCAGCCCAAAAACACCTATTTGCTCACCATTTAACAAAACACTTGCCGATTGTCCCGGATACATGATCTGTGTATAAATGGTATCATTTTTTAGCCTATCAAAGACAATTTTTTCATTATCTATTTCCAGATGCCACAAAATCTCTTCTATTGAACCTTTAAAATTAAAAAAATCCACGCGTTGTTTACTCTGATAATCTTCCGGATCAATTTTACCTGTAGCAGCCATTATAAGTCGTTCATGCTCTTGAAAACATCCATTTTCATCAAGCAGAAAAGATGATCCGGTCTCAAAGAGTTTTAAATCGTACTGTTGATGTGAATGATTATATCCCATTGTTTTTAACATAGTAATCAACAATGAAGGACGTAGAATTGACATGTCTTTTGACAATGATTTCATTATCTCAATCTTGTCTTTATTCCAAGAAAAATTCTTATCTTTAGATATCTTCAAAATATCATCTGGATCGATCAACGAGATGGGAATAATTTCGTTGTACCCAGCAGCCATTACCAACTCTCTAATATTGTATCTAAAAGTTTGAAAAGAGTCTCTCGATTTTGAATAACCTCTTAAATAAGGAATTCTCGAAGGAATCTTATCATAACCAACGACTCTTCCAATCTCTTCAACCAGATCGACTTCTCTTTCAATATCCGGTCTGAAGGTTGGTATGTTTACCTCCCACCTATTGCCATCTGAACTTCTTTTAATGTCAAAATCTAAATGAATCAAACAGTCTTCGATTTGTGAAGTAGTATAATTGATTCCTAACAATTTTTCAACTTTTTCTTTTCTCAATAATACCTGCTTGGATTTTATGGGATTAGGATACACATCCAATAACTCTTTGGCTGGGGTTCCAGATGCCAGTTGTGATATCAAATGGGCTAATCTTTTTAAAACATATTCTGCGTCATTGGGATCTACACCTCTTTCAAAGCGATATGAAGAATCACTCATGATATTCAACCTTCGAGCGATTTTTCTAATCTTAACAGGATTGAAATAGGCAACTTCCAAAAATACCGTTTTTGTCTTTTCGGTTACTCCTGTACCTTCACCACCCATTATTCCGGCCAATGCAAGGGGATTTTTTCCGTCGGTAATTAATAACTCATCACCCGTAAACTCCGGAGTTTCCTCATTTAACAACTGTAAGGTTTCTTTTTCTTTTGCCAATCTCACCACGATCGATTTATTTTCAAGCTTATCGTAATCAAAAGCATGTACCGGATGCCCGGTTTCCATTAAAATATAATTGGTGATATCTACTACGTTATTTATCGGCCTGATACCAATTGACATCAAATCTCTCTTTAACCAGAGAGGTGAAGGTTGAACCTTTACATCCTCAATAATCAATCCAGAATAACGATTACAAAATTCAGAGTTTTCAATTTTGATGGACATAAAATCAGATGTTGTTTTCTCACTGGTTTGATAAGAAACAGGTTGGTCTTTTATATTTCTGTGATCATTTAAAAGTGCCCTTATTTCTCTTGCAACTCCCAAAAACGACAATTCATCAGGTCTGTTAGCAGTTATTTCAAGATCGTAGATACTATCATCAAGATCGAATAATTGAACAACATCTAACCCGTTTTCAACTCTTTCTGAAAATCGATAAACCCCTTGTGATTTCTGTTCCAGTTTCAGTTCTTCAAGAGAACACATCATTCCCTCAGAAGATTCTCCACGCAATTTGGCCTTTTTGATTTTAAATCCATCTTTTAAAGTAGCACCGATCTTGGCCAAAGGAATAATATCTCCTTCTTTTAAGGAAGTATCACCGGTTACAATCTGATACTGATTATCCTTTGTATCCACCTTGCAGATAATCAGTTTATCGGCATTAGGATGGTTTGTAATCTGTGTAATTGTCCCCGTATGAACACCGGAAATTTCTTGCCAAGGTTTATCGATACTTTCCACAGATGTTCCACTTAGACTTAGCAAGCTATCCAACTTTTCATCCTCTATATCTAATACATCGATATATTTATTCAACCATTTTTTGGAAATAAGCATTCTTTACCTCCCTAAAGTTCCTGTCTCAAGAATCTGATATCGCCTCTTATAAGATCTCTGATATCAGTTAGGCCGTATTTTAACATGGTTAAACGCTCTATACCGGCTCCAAAAGCAAATCCGCTCCAGACTTCAGAATCATAACCAACTGCCTTAAAGACATTGGGATCAACCATTCCTGCTCCAAGAACTTCAAGCCACTGTATCTTTCCATATTTATCTTTCCAACTGATATCCACTTCAAAACTGGGCTCAGTAAATGGGAAGAACGAAGGTCTAAGTCTAATGGTGATATCTTCTGAAAAAAGCTCTCTCATGAAATGTTCCAGAGTGCCTTTTAGATGTCCCACATTTACATTCTTATCCACAAATAATCCCTCTGTTTGATGAAACATGGGCAGATGCGTGGCATCATAATCACTTCTGTAAACTTTTCCAGGTGCAATTACCGCAATCGGGGGCTCTTCTTTTTCCATAGTACGAATTTGAACAGGAGAAGTATGTGTACGGAGTAAATATTCGTTTTCTCTCAAATAAAAGCTGTCATGTTCATCCCTGGCAGGATGCCAGTCAGGTGTATTTAAGGCTTCAAAATTGTAAAACACATTCTCAATTTCAGGGCCCTCTTTAACAGCATAGCCTAAAGATATAAAGATCTCTTCGATTTCCTTCTGTGTTTTCTTTAGCAGATGCTCATAACCAGTCCTTCTTCTCGCCCCTGGCCTCGTAATATCAACATAAAGCTCTTCTTCCCGCTTTTCCTTTTCTTCGGAAACCAGCGTTTCTTTTTTTGTACTAAGATGTTCATTAATCATATCTTTACAAGCATTTGTTTCCTGTCCTACTTGGGGTCGTAGTTGAGGATCTAATTTCCCTAATTGTTTTAGAAATCGAGTTGTCAAAATACCTTTCTTTCCCAAATATTTGACTCTTATCTCTTCAAGCTGTTTTTGATAGCTCTCTTCCATCGCATGACCGACAAAACAGACCTTAACGGAAATTCCTTCGGCTTTAAGTTTCTCTGCGGCTTCAATCAGTAAATATTGGCCTTTGACCTCT
>JAYEGQ010000071.1:0-3863 GCA_034659095.1 Thermotogota bacterium | reverse complement strand
CTTTTCCCGTGGGATATCAGGTCTCCACCGATCAAGGCTTCCAATTTTTTTCCCAGCGCTTCATCTGTGTAGGGGAGGTTTAGGTCTTTTTTGATTTGATCTCTTGTCCTTTCTTTCCCTTGGTTAAACAAGTAAAGCATAATGCGTTTAGAGTTGATTTTATTGACAGTATGAAATGTTTTGAGCATATATTCCATCCAAGTCCAGTATATCTCACCGCCATCGTCGATTTCGCGCTCATAAACTTCAACGATGTTATCTTCAATTGTGTAATCTTTTTGCCTGTTGTAACGGCTTAAGAAAAGGGCTTTGATGTACAAAGGATCTCCCTTTGTTAATCGCCAGATTTTTTCTTTTGCCCTTGAGTCTATTGTTGTCCCTGAATAATCTGCGTATTTTTCCATGGCTGCCTTTGCCTCCTCCTCTGGAAGATTTGCCAAATTGTAGACTTGAAATCTCCCAGTGAGTGAACTGACAATTCTCAGCAACCAATGAACTTCACTTCCGGAAACAATAACCGGTGCTTCGCGCATTTCAGCTACCTGCATATATGTTCCACTCATTCTATCTAACTTTTCTCCATGTTGATCAACTATATATTCATTGATATTTTGAAATTCATCAATGATTTGGACAATTTTGATGTTTTTCGTTCTCGCTACAGATACCGGCATCGTACTCACGATATCCCACATGGGGTAAAAACGCTGTTCCTTATTGTACTGTAACAGTGCTTCATAGTTTTCACGAATATTTTCATCTTCGATGTACTTCCCCAACTTTTCAAAGGGTATGGTTTTTTCAAAGATTGATGGATCCTTTCTGATATATGATGTATAACACTTGATAAATTCAGTAAAGAATTGCGCTGAAAACTCTCCCAATGTTTGTCTGGAATCCTTAACAGAAAAATAAAAAGGTACAACCGTTACAACTTGTTTTTGATCGTCAAGACAAGCACTCCAAAGTATATTGAATAACCTTTGCAAAAAAGCCGTTTTCCCCTTTTTTCGCCTGGAAATGATCGCCTGATTCTGTGTAAAATTCTTTTCCAGGTATAAGTACCAATCCCCCAGAAAAAAATCAAATTCTTTCTTTCTTCCAACAAACAAATCAGTATTCCCTATCATTTCCGGTAGGGCATAGACAATCTTCTCTGGCATTTTGAACACGACATTCACCTCTTAATTTGAAAGAGTTTCTAATTGACACTCACTCTTCTAAGAATTATAGCATAGAGAAACTAAGCAAACAATTCAAAGCCAACTTTTGAAGGGAAAATTAACTTCATCATTAAAAGTCTAAGGGTATAATTATTTTAATTTCTCTCCTTTTCGACTATGCTATGGTTCCACTGCAAAAAGGCTTTTCTCAATCCAGAATATACTATATATAGTATTTTTATCGGGTCTTTTATACATCATATAGTGGCCTAAATCTCGATATTTTTGTTTTTGCGGTGGAATCATTTTATATTATTGTCATTGATATTGTTTTTATCATGTTATTTTATATAGCTTGAGTAATATTCTATATATGTCTTTTCTGCTTTTTGTCTATAGGTAAGAAAAACATTCATTTTTTTCTTATCTGAATATAGTACAAAGAGAGGTAGGTAAAAATGGTTAGTCACAGCACTGTCCTAGCCGGCTTGATTGTGAATTCAAGTTCTTCTGAATCTCGAAGGGATACGATGTATGTACCCTATTGGAGCGTTTCGGAGGAATAGAAATTGTGTTTTCGCCCATTTTCGCTATTCGAAAAAAGAAATACTAAAATGAAGACTTGTAGAAAACTTACACTTCAATCAACCACAGATAGTAAAACAAATCAATAATAGGATTCCACTGCAAAAAACCAAAAGCGTAATCCCCCCGCCACAAGTGGCCTGGCCTTATGAAACAGGCCTTGAAGTTTAAAAGACAAAACTTCTTTTCTTCGAGCTATAATTCTTTTCTACCCCAAAAATTTATGTTATCATTGATAGTAAACATTCTACGCAAAGGTGATCAATGATGATTAAT
Source organism: Thermotogota bacterium (assembly GCA_034659095.1). Taxonomy (GTDB): domain Bacteria; phylum Thermotogota; class Thermotogae; order MWEM01; family MWEM01; genus JASUTC01. The sequence continues at coordinate 1,839 of JAYEGQ010000071.1, read as the reverse complement.
GGTACCACTCACAAAATAATTAACGGAGATAGTAGAAATATGAAGGAGTTACCTGATTCATCGATACAACTTGTTATAACTTCCCCACCCTATTGGCAATTGAAAGATTATGGTGATAACAGACAAATTGGTTTTGATAATAGTTATGAAGAGTACATCAACGAATTAAATATGGTTTGGAATGAATGCCATAGAGTCCTTGAAAACGGTTGTCGGCTTTGTGTAAATATAGGAGATCAATTTGCCCGTTCGGTTTATTATGGAAGATACAAAGTAATCCCCATAAGAACTGAGATAATAAGATTCTGTGAAACGATTGGGTTCGATTATATGGGAGCAATAATCTGGCAAAAGAGGACAACCACAAATACAACAGGCGGGGCCAGTATAATGGGAAGTTACCCATACCCAAGAAACGGGATTTTATCCATTGATTATGAGTTTATCCTCTTGTTTAAAAAGCTTGGGAAAGTCAGAACGATCAGAAAAGAACAGAAGGAATCCTCAGCATTAACCAAAGAAGAATGGAAAGAGTATTTTTCGGGGCATTGGAATTTTGCAGGAGAAAAGCAAGGTAAACATCATGCAATGTTTCCGGTTGAATTGCCTCATCGTTTGATTAAGATGTTTTCATTTAAAAATGAGACCGTTTTAGACCCTTTTCTTGGCAGTGGCTCTACTTCACTTGCTGCTAAAATTAATAACAGAAATTCCGTCGGTTATGAGATCAATAATGCCTTTATTCCCGTTATAAAAGAGCGATTAGATGTTGAAAAAATCGACATTTATAAAAACAACTACCATTTTGTTCAACAAAAAGATAATGACGAAGAGATTGAACGCAAACGGAAAAAACTCCCCTATCAATTTAAAGACCCGATAAAAATGGAAAGAAAAATTAATCCCAAAAAGATGAAATTTGGCTCAAAAATTGAAACTTCCGATACTAACGGTAGAGAAGATTTTTTTTCTGTGAAAGACATCATTAGTCCTTCACGCTTAATCTTAAGCAACGGTGTTGAAATAAGGCTTATCGGTATAAAAGAAGTTGCCGGCAAAGAAGATGATGCTATAGCATTTATAAGGAAAAAAACTAAAAATCAAAAGGTTTTTTTAAAATACGATCGACAAAAACACGATTCACAAAACAGATTGATGGTGTATATGTATTTGAAAAACAAGACTTTTTTAAATGCCCATTTGATAAAGAATAATTATGTAGGGGTTGACGATGATTATGATTACAAATATAAATCGAAATTTATTAAAATGGAACAAGAGGTTTTAGATGGAGTGTTATAGGAAAAATTTCGAAAAAAAGGAAAAGATACTCAATTATGCCAGTAACACATACCAGCTTACCAGACCAACCAAAGTTGGAGCAGTTATGGCTTTGATTCGTGAATGCCAACCCCGTTCTTTGGAAGAATGGGAAGCGTACTATTTTGAAAAGGCTTATACAAAACAAAAAAAGCCAGTGAAAATCACTGAAAAAGAATTAATTGAATTAGGGGAAAGGCTTTACGCAAAAATTACAAATGTAGTTATTCCCGAGTGGACCAGTGCTTTTAATGCTTTAACATTGGAAGATTGTATTGATTATATTAGAGAAGTAACTCTTGTAAGAACCTTTGATGGTTTTTTATTGGAAAAATCAGTGATCAATGATACACTTGCAAAAATATTTTCGGATATTAAATTTGAAGAATCAGATTCTGACCTTGATCATGCCGGTGATATTGATTATCTTGGATATGTTGGCAATCGTGCTTTTGGCATACAAATCAAACCGGTTACAGCCGCTTCCAATTTTGGAAATTACAAAATTTCAGATAGAAT
>JAYEGQ010000070.1:0-3879 GCA_034659095.1 Thermotogota bacterium | reverse complement strand
AAGAATAAAGACAGAAGAAGATACATGAAGGCTCGGTCATAAACCGGGCTTTTTTTTTAGATTTTTTTTAGATTTTGGATTTGGGAATGAGTGATCAACGTCAACTATTATTTCGCACTGGCGGCAATTAAAATTCCCGTTTTCTTGGATATATAAGCTTTCATTCATACAACCTCCAAAAACGAAGCTCTCAGACGCTCTGTCATCCATTTTCTCATGTTGATTCATATTTATGCCTTAGTTATTTTTTCCTTTTTTAGCCTCTTGCATGCGGTAACTTGGGATATTCATCTCCAGGATGACACTGTGATGAACCAACCGGTCTATCGCAGCGGCTGTTATCATAGGGTCTTTGAAGATTGTTTCCCATTTTGAAAAGGGCAGATTGGAGGTGATCATAATTGAGGCTTGTTCATATCTGTGATTCATGAAAGTGAAAAGCACTTCCATTTCTTCTCTTTGCTGTTGAACATAGCCAAAATCGTCTATAATCGTTACATCAAAACGGGCAAGCTTTTTTAAAGTTTTCTCAAGTTCCAACTCTCGTTTTGCTACTAATAACTTTTGTACCAGAAGCGAGCAGGTAGTATAAAGCACCCTGCGGTTTTTATAAACAAGTTCAAGGCCTAAAGCACATAGAAGGTGTGTTTTTCCGCTGCCAGGGTTACCAAAAGCTAAAACATTTTCCGTTCTCTCTACGAATGAACCATCCATTAGAGCTTTTACCTGATGCTGTAATTTAGGTGGGAGGCGTTTGAGATTGAAGTTATCAAAATTTTTCTCTAGCGGCAACTTCGACTCTCTTAAAAATCTTGCAATGCGGTTGTTATATCTAACCTCGCATTCTCGCACAAAAAGCTCCAGCAGATACTCCTTATAAGGCATTGTCTCTTTCTCAGCCACTTGAGTAAGCTCTTGATAGTAGTTGCGTATCCCTGAGAGGCGCAGTTGCTTAAGACAGCTCTCTAAGGTCTTTTTATCGTTATTCATAAACTGCCTCAGTGTTTTTTAAAAGCTGATCATAATGGAAAAGATTGATTTTTTCGACTTTAACTTCCTCAGGCGGTGCCATAACTTCTCCTGACTTTATAATCGCCTCTACCGCATTCACAGACAAAGGCTTTTCATTTTCAAAAAGAGTCCTTAATGCCTCATCCACTCCAGTCTCTGTTTCTTTGGCTGCTAAGTTTAATATCTTTAGATATTCCTTATTAGCCTTGGCTGGGATGGTTTCTTTAAAATAATCATAAGTCATCCTGAAACGAATAGTGGGAAAAAGGTCCTCTTTATAGCGATAATTTTCAAATGCACCTGGCTTTCTTACCAAACTGTCAATAATATGGCGGTATTGAATAAAGTGTCCGCCATCTCCGCGCATACGAGGTATAGTCTCTATTTTTTTCTGGCCATACCAGAGTTCAAAATACTCTGCATAGAGTTTTACTCTAACAGTCTCTTTTTTTAGCCTGCTGTGGACAGAGTAGACATTGTGGGCTACATTTATGCTGCTGGAAGGTCCTACTTTGAAAGTAAACCAGCGAAAATCATTCAAACGCTTCTCAGGCAGACGCCTTAATACCTTTTGCTCCTCTGCAAACCGTTTCTTGCGGCCGGAATTGAGTTGTTTGAACAACTTATCCAGGAACGCTTCATATGCTTGCCGGCTTTCAAAATCCCGGCTCCCACGAAGTATCAATGCCTGATCCACAGCTCTTTTAAACCGATGATGCCGCTGCTCAATATCTCCGTTTTCATGTGCCTCACCACTACGGATCTTTTCACCCTTTATCCTGTAATGCCGCACGATAGCCTGATAACCCTGGGTAAATTCCTCAGGATTGCATTCCTTATGAACTGCAGCTGAAAGACGATCCGTCCTGTGCCGCTTAGGCACACCTCCTAGCTCCCAAAGTGCATTTTGAAAACCCATACTAAGACTCTCAAAACTTTCTGAAAAACATATACTCCCTGCCTCCCAGTTAGAAAAGGTCAAAACAAAGTGATAAATCAAATGATCAAACGGTTTTCTTTGTATGGTTATCCCAAGGGAGTTCATACAAGTAAAATCAGATTCACATAAATCACCTGCATAATGGAGCTGAGGAAAATAAATCTCCTGAGCCGGGCCTTCTAAGGCCCGCCAACACTTTACCTTCCGCTGAAATGTACGTATCTGACCATCTTCAAATCGCCCGGGATACTCCCTTTGAAAATGTTCAAACAAACTCTTGGCCTCAAGGCCAGCATTAAGATTTAAAAACTCTTTTGCCTTGTCCCAGACTCCTACAAAAGGATCTTCCCGAGTCCGCCAAGGGTGAGGCTTCTTTACCTGGCTGGGTAACTTACCCAACCGAAGATACTTGCGTGCGGTTTTCTCATCCATGCCGGCTTTAGCAGCTGCTGTTGCTTTGCTTTTTTCTTTGTTCCTCAATGTAATTAATCTCCTTAATTGTTGATCTGTTACCATTCAGGCCTCCTTGACCTGAATAGTGTAATCTATCGCTGTAAAAAACGGGAATTTTAATTGTCGTTCGCCCGGAATAATAATTATCGCTGATCAGATACTTGCTGACCAATCCCAAACCAGGTCTTACTCCTTATATAGAAAGGGAGAGTAAAAAAACCTATTTGGGCTTCATCGCTGAGTTTGAAAAAAGATTTTCAAAGAACTGGATGTTTAATGCTTCTTATTCATATGGAAAAGAAACGAGATGGCCCACTGGCACGAATCCAAACGCCCTTTTGGATTTAGAGCGTTGGGGTGGAGAACCTGTTACTTATCCATTTCATATTTTTAAGATGTTCGGAACATTTGTTTTACCATGGGATATCAAATTCAGCCCTACCTTCAATTGGAGAACTGCATTTACAGGATCAGGTAGGTGGACACCGCAAGTAAGAGCTCCTGTTACAGGTAATCCCATAGTTAATGTCGAAAAACCAGGCTTTAATCTACTTCCTGCTTACATATCTCTTGATCTAAGAGCGGAAAAGAGTTTTGCAATCAAAGGTGATCTCCGATTAGCAGGCTACTTAGATGTTTACAATGTTTTTAATCGACAAAAAGAAACAAGCGTACAAGCCCGAATAACAAATCCTGATTTTGAACTAGCCTATGATTGTAATTATGGGAGAGAGTTCAGGATTGGAGTTCGATTTTACTTCTAAGAATCCGAAAAGCAGAGTTCGATGGGTTTGCCGTTGGATGAAGGTGTAGGCGGCAATATAAAATAACAGCGAAGTAGAGGCTATATTATTTGAAACGCTGCATATCGTAAAGAATATCATATTGTATGGATAATGAAATATCGCTGCCATATACTAAATCCTGAAGTGCTATAGTATTTGCTAAAATTTCTTCTCAAGATTATGTGTAACTTGCCAGGATGCGAATTAGTGGAAGCAGGTAAAGCTCTAATTTAAATAAGTACCACTGTTTTAGTTGTGGGTATCTACTTGAGTAAAAAATGGGGAATAAATATAATATCAAAAAAAGGAGGTAATAATGTTTAAACGGTGGCTAATAATCTTCAGTACCATAATAATTGTGATGTTTTCTTTGTCCGGATGCGAGAGTGATAGCTATGGAAAATTTGACATTCTTGTAAAGAATGGGAAGATTATTGATGGAACAGGAAATCCCAGTTTTTATGGTGATATTGGTATAATCGGAGATAGTATAGTGGTGGTTGGTGACCTTTCAGGAAAAAATGCTACAAAAATAATTGATGCTCAGGGGATGGTTGTTTCTCCTGGATTTATCGACATACATACTCACTGTGATTATGGGCTAGGGAGAATTTCCTCTAATGCTAATTTGAACTACCTCATCCAGGGAACAACTACGGTTGTTACAGGAAACTGTGGTGGATCAGTATC
>JAYEGQ010000069.1:0-3906 GCA_034659095.1 Thermotogota bacterium | reverse complement strand
CTGCTTTTGGATTAGAGGCTTATTGGATTGATGAAACCCAAAGAGATCAAGCAACCGGCCAGGGTTATACCGTCGTAGATCCCCCCAGTGTATTTGCAACGCATTTTTCAGAAATTGTGAAGCAGCACGCTTATGAATTGCTGGGTAGAAAAGAAATGGATTTATTGATTAAAGGGTTAAAAGAGAATTTTTCTGAGCTTGTAGACGAAGTGATCCCGGATGTTTTGAAGATTTATGAAGTTCAAAGAATCCTTCAAAACCTATTAAGAGAAAGGGTTTCAATAAGAAACCTTCCATTGATATTTGAAACGATTTCCGAGTATGCGGAAAAAACGAAAGATATAGATTATCTAACTGAATTCGTGAGAAGAGCTCTCAAAAGGCAGATTTGTATTGCGAATCGTTCAGATGACGGTCAAATTCATGCGGTTGGGATTGATCCCAATTTAGAAAGACAGTTGTCATCTCAAATTAGAGAAACTGAAGATGAGAGATATCTTGCACTCAACCCCGATTTGATGCAGCAATTGGTTGACAGGTTTTCAAAAGGTGTGGAAAAAATCATGCAAAAAGGGTACATGCCGGTTATCGTTTGTTCGGGGAACATAAGAATTTATTTATATAAAGCTCTAGAGAAATCTCTCCAGAGTATAGCTTTTATTTCATATGAGGAACTTGTTGATGATATTCCCTTTAGTGTAGAAATGGTGATTAAAATATGAAGATAAAAAAGTATGTCGTAGACGATGTTAAAACAGCTTTAAAGCGAATCAAAAATGAGCTTGGAGAAGATGCAGTGATACTACAAACCCGAAAGTTTAAAAAAGGGGGCTTTTTTGGCATTGGAAGTAGTGTCAAATATGAAGTCACTGCAGTTGCAGATGATAAGGAAAAGAGAAATGATTCAAAAAAACAGGAATCAAAAAATGAATATGATGGATGGGTTGACAGCAAAAAGTTATACGAGCTCAAAAAGATCTTATCCCAAAATAGTATGATTAAAAACGAAAAAGTCCAACAAACATCAAATCCTGTTAATAAAAGAAATGATTACAATCCTTCTATTCCCGAAATCGATTATCAATATCCCTCTAAACGGGTGAATAATAAAAATTATTATTCTGACAATAACTGGAACTCTACTAATAGCCAGAATAAGAGTCGCGAAGAAACCAGTGGCGTTTCTGTATCCGAACACAAAAACATCAGTGAAATGAAAAAAGAGATGTTATCCATGAAACGGTTGATGCAGGATCTTTCATTGAAGATGGATAAAGAATCATATTTACCCGGTATCCCGGAAGAGTATAAAAAGATATACAAGGCGTTAAAAAAACATGAGTTAAACGATGATATTGCCAGAAAGATTGTTGAATCATTGAGAATAGTGACTCAAGATAAGAATATCAGTACCTTGGAATTTGAAAAAAAGTTCGTTGATATTCTACACCCAATCATCAAAACCGAAAATCCTTTAAAAGAATACGATAAAGGAGATATCATCTTTTTTGTGGGGCCAACAGGAGTGGGTAAAACAACTACGTTGACCAAAATTGCGGCCATGCTTTCTTTGGAAATGCGCAAAAAGGTTGGAATATTAACTATTGATACTTACAGGATAGCTGCGGTGGATCAGTTGAAAACCAGTGCAGATATTATGGGAATTGAAGTTGGAGTGGCTTATAACCCCGGTGAATTGAGAAGTATGTTGGAGAAGTTTATCAACTATGATTTGATACTCGTTGATACAGCCGGCAGGAGTCAGAAAAATGAGATGCAAATGTCAGAACTGACCAGGTATTTACAGATTGTAAATCCCAAATACATCTTTTTAACGGAAAGCATGAATGTCCGAAAAAATGATTTGTTTGATATTGTTGAACAATTTTCAGTAGTATCTCCCACACATATTATATTAACCAAATCAGATGAGACGAGTTGTTACGGTTCGATTGTTGAGATTACAAATAATTATGATATACCTGTGGCATTTGTGACAAATGGACAGAGAATTCCGGAAGATATTATGGTTGCAGATTCAAAAAGACTTGCTTCAATTATTGTCAAAGAGGTGTTGAAAAATGCCAGATCAAACTGAAACACTAAAACAAGTTGTTGCAAGTCAGAGTCTTGAAATCATATTGGTAGCCAGTGGTAAAGGCGGTGTTGGAAAAAGTGTAATTGCTACGAATTTAGCGGTTTCACTGGCAAGAAACCAAAAAAACGTGCTGTTATTTGATGCAGATGCCGGTTTTGCCAATGCTGATATTCTTTTAGGTGTAACGACAAAAAACACCTTGAGAGATTACTTAATCAGCGATATGGAATTGAAGGATGTGATTTATCCAACAAGATATGGTGTCTGGCTTTTAAGTAGTGGAACGGATGTACAGGATTTAATTGCATTTAGAAAGGAACCCAAGAGCAGATTTATCAATGATTTCATGGACATGGCTTTGGATATGAACTACGCCATTGTTGATACTGGAGCAGGGTACACAGAAGAGTTAATATCTTTTTATTCAGCAGCTGATAAGCTGTTTTTAGTGACAACTCCCGAACCAACAGCGTTAATGAACGTTTACACGTTGGCAAAGGTATTATCCAGTAATGGGATTTTTCCGGAGCTTTACCTGATAATGAATCAGTCCAGAAATACTTCAAAGGATATTAAAGTGTTGGATAGGTTTTCATATGTTATTGAAAAATTTGCCGGCTGGAAGGTTCAAGAAAGATTTATTTTAAGAAGCGATAAAACAGTCAGTAACAGTGTTATCAAACAAGTACCGTTAATTGAGCTCTACAAGCATTCTCAACCCGCACAAACGATAGCGAGATTGACTGATCAAGTGTTAAAAGATGAAATGGAAGAGAAAAATGATAATGGTGGTTTCCTCACTAAAATCAAAAAATTATTTGGAATAAAGTAGGCTGTTCATTGTGTTGGAAAAAGACCAAAAGCTATCCTATTTGATGTCACTCGGACATTGGGAGGTTTCTTTATTAACTGAATCCAAGACAATATCAGCAGTTTACATTGGTAAGTATAAACGGTATTTGCTTTTTGAAACAACTAAACTTTTTGATAAAACAGAACTGTCCGATCAGCAACTTGATTTTAAGATTTTTATGCCCAGTTTTTTCATCTCAGGTTCGGGAAAGTGTGTGAAAATTGCAGAAATTGTTGGCAACCGTGATGAAATGGTTATGAGATTTATGTTAGACTCGGAAAGGGTAAGGTTTAAGCAGCAAAGATATTATAAACGTTTACCAATCCTGGAAAAGGCCACTTTTGAGTTGGAACATCAAACGGTTAAAGTTATTGTGAAAGATATTTCTTTACAGGGCATTGGGTTGTACACGATGGAAAGGATCCGAGGAGAATCGGGTATTCTTTACTTAGAAAAGAATGATTTGAAGTTAAAAGTTCAAAAAGTACACGAATTTACGGATTTCAACCTTTTTCAATATGGAATGAAGTTGATGCCTGATCAAAGCACAGATCAACTTAAAGATTTCTTATTTAAGATCCAGAAAAGAATATACTCGATGGATTTTATCCTGTAAAAAACGACTTGAAGGATTGATATGATGGATCATCTAAATTCAAAAGTACCAACGGAATCTGTACTATCCATTGGAAAACCTTTGTTATTGGATATATCAGACCCTGAACTTGCCGGAGTATATAAGAGTAGTATTTTTGAATTGGATTTTCAAAAAAATGTAATGACTATCGGTATGCCAAGTTACAAAGGCCAATTCGTTCCAATACCAGAAGGTGTTAGTGCTTATGTCAAAATGTTTGACAGGAGCTCAATGTTTGTTTTCATGTCTAAGGTGATTTCTTATGAAAAGAACAAAGAGGGTTTTCTAATCACCTATATGACAATACCCGATCAAGCC
>JAYEGQ010000068.1:0-3916 GCA_034659095.1 Thermotogota bacterium | reverse complement strand
GTTGTTTCACAAAAGACTTTACAAACATTAAAAACATGCTTTTGTTTTGGTATATTTTTTTGAAGATGCTGTCTTTTTTGGTTTGTTTGGGTTTGATTTCTGTTCGGATCTTTTCAATGGTTTCAAAGCTGATTCCGGTATATTTGTTGATAACGTCGTTTTGTTCGTAGTTGTGGATCATGTTGATGATGATTTGTTTGACTGCTTCGGGTACTTGTTTCATTTCTTGTCCTCCCTTGAAGGGGTTTTGGTTGGTTTATTATAGCATATTGTAAAGTAGCAAAACAAACCAAAAAGACAACGGGACGGTTCTCGTCGACTTCTACACCATCCAGCAGGCGATTTTAATATCGCTACAAGGCGATATCAAGGGGAGGAGTACACTGAAACGCAGAATATTAGAAACAAAGGCCTTAATCAGCGTCCCTGTTCCCTTGATTTAACAAATATAAGCCATAGACATAAAGGCCTGTTCTTCTTTTTTGTTACGATACTCAAAATGTTATAATAGACAATAAAGATCTCATGATGTGCGTGAATGTAACGGCGCTTGAAACAAATCCGGAGAGCGGCATAAAAAGGAAGATTCATCAGGATTAAGGATTGAAAAAGCCAACAAGGCATTATCTACTTCTTTGACGAGCATAAAGGAAAGCGCTAACCCAATCGCAAGAAAGACCTGAGAATCGGACTGTTTTTGACCTTCTTTTTTCGGTTTAACCTGAGAATCGATATAGGCTTTAAGTTTGGTCATTTACAATTTCATAGAAATTGTTAGGAGTTTCTTCGAAACTCCAGAAAATCTAAGATAAGCAATAGAAACCAGAATCATATAATGGCGCTGGGCTTTTTCAGAGCGGAGATGACAATCACCAAGGCCGAGACTCTGTTTGGCCATCTTGAAAAAGGATTCGATCGACCATCTGTGAGCATAATAACGAATAATGTTTTCTCCAACCATCTTAGAATTAGAAGAAACAAGAGCGGCTCGGGTTCCGTTTTCAAGCTCAGTGACCACAATTTTCACAGGCGTTCTGATAGATTGAACCTGAGGGGTGTAAGAACGGTATTGAATCATCTTCCCATTGATCAATACGCTACGATTCATCTTTGAAGTCCAGATAAGTTCTTTGACGCTCATTCTCTTCTTTCCGAGTTTGAGGATAAGATTCCCCTTCAATTGGCCAACAAACGTTGAATGGAACCACTTATGACAGGCTTCAATGAGATAAGCGTTGGTATACCAACTGTCAGCGACAATGACATCCGCTTTTTCTTGATTCGCTTTCAGCCAATTAACCAGCAAATCATTCTTTGACTGCTGTTGCTCCTCTTTTTGTCTGGCTTTAATTATTTTCCCGGCCTTAGCCTTTCTTTTTTGTTTTGTTTTCCCTTGGCCGTGAGAAAAGAGGATAATCAAAGGATAGAAAAGGCCATTGACAGTTTCCCCAATGGTTAGAATCGTTTGGGCGTTCTTGAAATGTTGGGTACAATGATCGAATGTCTTTGAGACAAATGGAATCTGCTTCCCTCGTTTTTCCAAGAGACTGTCATCGGCAATGAGGACTCTTTTCGAACTAGGGACCCGGATTGCTTCCTGAAAAAGCTTTTCCATTTCAGACCAGAAGACATTGTGTGTATTCAAAAATCGAGTTAATGTCGTGTGAGCCCGCTTGTTTAAGGGGTTTTCGGCTATCTTACTGATACTATCATGACGAGCTGAAAGTAGTCCTTGAACCAGGATCAGGATGTTTTTAAGATAAAAGGCTGAAATGTTTTCAAAGTATTCTCCAAAATGATACTTGACAAATGCTTCAATTGATGTCAGAATATTCATGTCGGTACTCCTTTCTGTTGTCGGTTTATAGGTGTTTGTACACACTCTTATAATACGACACGGAGTACCGATTTTCCTTAATTTAATTATTCCGCTTTCCTTTGTCAATGACCTTTTTGGTTGTTTTCCTTTTAGAATTCTGATTGTTTCTTATATGTTTCTTTTGCTTGTCTTATGTCGTAATCTTTGCGCACATCATGAGTTATAAGAGTATTTTGTACAGTGTATTTAACTTGGCTTTTAATATACTCAATTTGACTGGGAGTAAGAAATTTTATTGCCTGTGATTTATTTTTGCAATAAGGGCAATAAAGCGCCATCCTCATTGAATGGTGATTCTACATTTACAGAATAATTGTCCTTCATAATCGACTCCTTTTATAAGAAACCATACCCAAAAGGATGATTCTAACGTTAGTTATCAATACTGTTTAAAACCCACATCCCCTCAAAACCTCATAATATCCCCATTAAAAGTATTCTTATACCTCTCATCCTCATGAGAAATCTCTGAAAGTCTTTTAGAAGTTAACTTCCCATAATTGGAAATAACTCTTTCAACAACTTCCTTTTCTTTTTCTTCCAAATATTTTTCCGCTGTCTCATCCAGTAGAAAGATTTTGGTTACTTCATAGTGATTTCCGGAAAACTCTTCTTCCTCTCTTTTTTCAACGAGTAATTTATTATTTTGCAAAAACATCATGAGAGAATCATAGTTATCGGGAACCGGTCCATGTGGCAGATGTGCAAATTCGATGTTTGTCAATTTTCTGCCGTATGCTTGATAATACTCTGCTTCTGCAAACCAAAGCAGTTTAAACAGTTTGGTTCTGTAGGTATATTCCATTCCCAGCTGTTTCAAGTTTGTCAATATGGCGGCAATTGTTCCCTGGAGTTTGTCAAATTTTATGTCACCGAATTCCAGGGTGATTAATTCCGTGTTTTTTTCTTCGATTAAATCTCCTTTTTCTTCTTCAATGCATTTTTTGATGTTTTGTAAGAGTTTGTTGTAATCCGTCATGGATAGATTGTCTTTATTTTGTTCCAGTATTTTCAGAAAAAAGGAAGGGTTTTCAACCTTTTTGATCAGATCACTATTTGATTTTGAAGGCAGACTTCCCACTTCGTATCTTTGGATTGTGGCTTCTCCAATTCCAATGGCTTTTGCAAAAACAACCTGGATGGCAGAATATTTAGTTCGGATTCTTTTTATATCTTCCGGTAATATCAAACCGCTTCTTTTGGCATAGATTGAATAGGCCTTTTTAAAATTCTTGTTTTCAAGATAGGGTTCATAAAGCAGATGGGCGCATTCTGAACAAATCGCCTTTTCAGAAAGAATCTCTATTTTCTCCCCTTTTACTTTGAAGGTTTCATTTTGTTTTATGATTTTGTAATGGACTAGGTTGTCGCATTTTTCGCAATATAACCTATCTCTTTTTTTTGTGATGAAGCTTTTCATTCTAATCACCTCTCAGCTTCATGAAAAGACAAAACTATACAAATTTCTTCAGAATTTTCAATATACATTATTTTCATTTTTATGTAAATCGAATATTCGGTTTCTTCTTCAATGATCGTTTTTAGAAACTCATAAACAGTTCCATCCGGAAATTTGCCATCGATTTCTCCAGTTTGTCCACGGTAATAATCATCTATAGTGAGTTCTTCGTATAAAAACTGGAACATTCGTTCAGGAGTCCAACCGATTTTTTCAAGGAGCTCTTTGTTTTTCGCCCTTGGAATCAGGTTAATCTTTTCCAATTCTATTTGTTGTCTCATTTTTAATAAAAATAATTTCAACAAACGATTCAACTCCAAATATCTTTTAGCATATCATATTATACCATCATTTGATGGTGAAAATCAAGCGCCATTTCCTGAATTTGCAACCACGCGACAGAGAGGGACGGTTCGTGCGGCTGAGCAAGGTCGTTACATAAAGCGGGTGCAAATCCCGTCGGGCAAAGGCTAACCACCAGTCCGTAACCGAGTGTTGGAGGCAAGAGCGGTAACAGGAAGCTTTAAGCGTACACAGGCGAGCAGGTGAGGGTGACGGAAACTGAATCTGTCGAGCCC
>JAYEGQ010000067.1:0-3947 GCA_034659095.1 Thermotogota bacterium | reverse complement strand
CGAATGTACTCTTAAAAATTTTCTCCCTAACCAAACCAATTTTCAAGGGGCAGAATTCTTGCATACATCGCTTAAAGGCATTGATTTCACAACCTGTAGAATAGATGGTATTCGAGTTTCAAATAAATATCAGGAGTTGACCGGTATGATTGTGAATACCTATCAAGCAGCAGAACTTTCAAAGTTAATGGGGATCATTGTGAGAGAAGAGATATAGTGTTTTCTTGATTGATCTTTTCAAATAAGAGTGCGAGAAATAATAAAACTTGCTTCCCATTCATCGGGAAGCAAGTTTATCTTAACCCTATTTTTTATTGAAGCGAAATAATGGTTTTTCTTGTTAATTTGTTACTCTGAGAGATCCTTGTCTTGAATCGTATAAGTAGGGGGCATTGCAGGGGTCCAATGCATATTCGGTGGTACAGGAAACACCGAAAATCCTCCTTCAGCCGTCTTTTTAAGGTTTTCGATCAATTTTTCCTTAAATAGTTTAAAAGGAGCCGCAAAAACCATTTCTTGATTCTGAGTTCCACCGAAGATTCTGTCTCCTGCACAGGGGAAACCAATGACGGGTTTGTTTTCTTCTAATGCGTAACCGATTGAGGAACAGAGAGCAGCTTCGGCAACGGTATCGGCAGTTGTTTTTTCGCCGGCGTCGTATGTGTTGGCATGAATCAATCTCATGATTTGAGCGGGGTTGGCGTAAATGACAACGACATCTGGCTCTTCTTTCGAATTTTCAAGGGCGGCTGCATATATTCCTGAATATTTTTTCCCGTTATCGCCTATTTTGTAAGTGTTGGCCATAAACTGTTTGCCGGCCACTTCATCTTTGCAGTAAGGACCAACCGCTGCTTTTCCGGATGCAATCGCCTGTGTTGTTTTAATAAGACCCACACATGCTGCCCCCATTGAGCAGATCATCTTTTCCGGTACGCCTGCATTATCTCTTCCTTGATATCGGGCAATGGATACAATCTGACAAATGTTGATTTTGTGAGGCATAGCTTTTTTAGGAAGGTTTTCTGCTTGTTCATACATCTTAATTCCCACGGGTCGCGTGTCCAATCTTAAAATCTGTTCGAGTTCTGTTGCCATTTCTTTTAACGTCATATAATCTCCTCCTTTGTGATATATTTCACTATCTGTTATTCCTATTCTAACACTTATTTGTTTCGTTATCCGAAAAAAATCATTTATTATTTGTTTCAAAAAACAAATTCTTGAATTTCATATCAATGATGAATAAAGGATATAATAAGAAGTGATTGATGACCTTGCTTAATAAATTTTGTGCCATTAAAATGGCGTTCAACAATTTTAAATATAGCCTAATAGGAGATTTTTCTGGAAATTATTTAACAGACAACATTTTAATACTTGAAGAAACCGTCAACCAGTAAAAGACGAAATAGATACAACAATAGGCGGAAAAACTGGCTATAATTGGAAACAATAAATTGATGTTCATAATTTGTGATAAGATATCGGTTGCCACATAGGCGTGTATAATTCCCAGAATTACCGGTAAACCAAATATCAGAATAATCTGCTTTTTTATTGTCTTTCCCAATTCCTTTTTTGTTAATCCGATATTTCTTAATATGATATAATTTTCTTTTTCCTCATTGATTTCGGTCAACTGCCTGAAAAACATGATGGTTCCTGTAGCTACAAGAAAAACAATGCCTAAGAAAGCGCAGATAAAAACAAAGAGTCCTCTTCCTTCTATCATTTGCTGATAAACGGAGTAAAAATCCCTTAAAGTTGTCTTTTTAGGTAGAAGTTGTAGAATATTATGTCGAAGTACCTTTGAATCTGTTGCCTGATCCACTTCAAACATGGAGATATGATTTATCATTCCTCGATTTTTTAACTTTTCAAAATGTTCATCATTTATTACAAAGATAACCTTTGCAAAGTTAGATGCTATAAGTGATTTTACTACAACTTGAGATATTTCAAATTCGATTTTTTGATTTTGATTCATGATATGATTCCACTGCAAAAACAAAAATATCGAGATTTAGACCACTATATGATGTATAAAAGACCCGATAAAAACACTATATATAGTATATTCTGGATCGAGAAAAGCCTTTTTGCAGTGGAACCATAATATCTTTAAAATCAAGGAAGTTATTCTTGTAACCGAAAGATAAAAGTGATATAATTCGGTTAATGCTATTTTGATTAAAATTTATTTTTTTAATTCGTTTTAAAACGGGGAATTATATGAAATTATTAATGCGTTGCTTGCTGCTTGTTCTATTGCTTTCCTCAACAGTGTTTTCATCGGATGGTATCATCAATCCGGAGATTGATAGTTGTTATGAAAAGGCGGTTATCACTGCCAGAAAGGAAAGTTGGAAGAGAATCAATTCCGGAGGTGCAGGAAGCGGTTCGGTTGCCATCATGGAAAATGGAGAGCTGGTGTATTTTGAGGGGTTTGCAATGGCAGACCGTGAAAAGAGCCTCAGAGTGGATGAAGAAACGGTATTCAATATTGCTTCGGTGAGTAAGGTCTTCGCTGCGACAGCGATTATGTTGCTGGTGGACGAGGGCAAGATCGATCTTGATGAGCCGGTGACTCGTTATCTTACAGAATTCAAGTCTCCAGATCCCAGATATCGTGAGGTCACCGTCCGAATGTTATTGAATCATACCTCCGGTCTGGCCGGCTCAACCCTGGCTAACACGTTTGGATATGTGTATAATCAAGATGCGAACAAAGTGATCATGGAAAATATAAGCAACTCCAATTTGATCCATGATCCCGGCTCGGTTGCGGTATATTGCAACGATGGTTTTGCCTTGGCTGAGATGATTGTGGAGAGAGTGAGTGGAACAAACTACATTGATTTTCTTAGTAAAGGGATTTTTGAGCCTTTAAATATGGATAAAACCGATATGACCACTGAAGCGTTCGAAAAAGGAGTTCCAGTTGTCTTTTTTAGTTAGTGGTTTGAGTATTATTGAAAATAGTGATAAAATAAAGGGAGAAAGTCAACTTCTTTAAGGATGTCGACCATATGACAAATAGAGAAAAATTTAACTATTGGTTGGAAATTGCTCAATATGATTTAGATACCGCGAGAGCCATGTTCGATTCAGGAAGATATTTATACGTTGCTTTTACTTGTCAGCAATCAATTGAAAAGATTTCGAAGGGTCTTTATACACTCATAACAAATAATGAACCACCGAGAATACATAATATATGGCAGATTTTTAGAACACTAAAAAAAGAGCCTCAAATGAAAAAATTAGTGGATATTGTGAGTTTTGATTTGGAATTAAATAAACACAAGCTATTCTTCGCAGAACTTTTGTCGTATTACATCTCTGGAAGGTACCCAACTTACAAAGAAAAGATATCTTCTTCAATTGTGTCGGAAAAGCAAAGCATTTACTTTCTACAACTGAGGAGGTTTTCAAATGGATAAAGTCCCTGAGTCAGTACGAAAAATAATTAATGACTATATCCGGAAAATTTCCAAAGAGATAAAAATCGAAAAAATTATTTTATTCGGTTCTCATGCAAAGGGAACAACCCACCAATACAGCGATGTTGACTTGGCGGTTTTTTCTAATCATTTTAAAAAAAACAACAGAATAGAGAATTTAAAATTTCTAATATACAATGCAATGGATTTTGATATCGATCTTGAACCTCAGCCATTCACTCTTGATGACTATGAGAACCCGGAAGGATTTATTGAAGAGATTATACGGACGGGGATAGAGATTAGTGAGGTTAAAAACTAACCTTAATTTCAGTCACTATTTTGTTTCTTCGTTTATAAACTCCATCATTTTCTCCAGAGTTTCAGATTCTCCCGGTCTTCATCCAAGATCGTTTTCACGTATGTCAGATTGAGCTTTGTCCCAACGATAAATTTCTTGCGATGCTGGTATAAGGCGTTAATGTTCTTTTTGGAGTAAAA
>JAYEGQ010000066.1:0-20026 GCA_034659095.1 Thermotogota bacterium | reverse complement strand
CATCCGGAATTGGCATTCATATCTGCTGCTTTTACCGGAAAAGTGTTCTTGTATTTTGTTTAAGCATTTTTGTAAATCTTCGGGATGAATCATTTTTTTCCAGGTGTCAAATGTGAAAGGCTCTAATTTTTCTTTGGTATAACCGATCATCTGAGCCCAGTAGTTGTTAATCGTGCTCTCGCCTGTTTGTATGTTCCAGTGCCAAGTTCCCAGATCTGTTGCTTTTATGGCCAAGTTGTAATTTCTTCTGGTCTCGAGTAGTATTTCTTCGTCTTTTTTGTATCGATAGAGTAAAGCAATGAGTTCTGCGGATGTGCGCATTCTTTTTTTGGTGATTTCCTCGATGTACTTGGGGCGCTTTTTGTAGTCTTTTGAATTTTCTCGAAGTTCTTCAATGGGAATATTGTATTTTTCGGAAAGCTCCCTGAGTGTTTCTTCATCTTCAGGGGGATTGCCGTAGCCCACGCTTAGCACCCCAATGGTTTCATTATCCGCAATGATGGGAATGGCATACAGGTTGATGCCGCCCTCACAGCTTTCATCCACAATTTCTCCGCTTTCTAAGGCACGCTTTGAGCAATCCCAACAGCTTTCATGGCAAATCCATTTCCCGCTTTCCAGAGCCTCTTTGTTGGAACAGTTTACACAAAGCTTTCTGGAAGCGGTATCCATCGGCCGACACCATCCGGATGTAAAAATTCCCATGGCATAGTCTCCATTTTTCTCGTATATGGCCACTGACGTGTCCAACAAGTCGATGGCGTCATTGGCGATCTTTTTCAGCGGCTCTGTACCCACCGTGTCCAGAAGAGAGCGGTCGGTGTTTAATACCGTGAGATCACCGTAATATTGTTCTTCAGGTACTTGACGATGCTTATCAGGTGCGTCCAGCATCCATTCGAGTTTTTTTAGATCTTGGTTGTATTTCATTTAATCCCTCGTTTTTGTTGTGACATTTTTTGTCACTTACGGGTTTTGTTTTTTCTGAAACAATGTTGTTATTTCCCAGGCGGACACACCGATCCGCACCTACATTTTTTTGAATCTCTCTTTTTCTATTATATAACATTTTCTCGCATAACACCAAGTAATTGTCTTGGGTAAAAAAATCACAAATGATTGTTACAAGATACAAATTTTAAAAAAATATGGTACAATATGACAAATCGATAGGGGAAGAATGTTATGAACAACACGATTTTAACTAACAAAAAATGGCATCATCATCATAGCAACATTTGCAAATCCGCACCGCCGGATGTTTTGTCGTTGTTGTGATCTTGACATAAGACAGTTAGGTCGGCGCGAAAGCACCGGCCTTTTTTTTTGCTTGACAGACTAAGGAGGGACTCATGTACAAAGATACGATCAGTAATTCCTTTAAACTGGGGAAGGTGGCCAAAATCGTTCGGGATATGTTTTATGAGCTGGATTATTCAGAGATTTTTCTACCGGCCATGGACAGGTATTCTCATGAATTAAGAGGCGGATTGAAAACAGCCTTCAACAATGAATTTTATGTGATAAAGCCTGACGTGACCTCGCATTTACTTTCTTCAATCATTAAGGAAGAGGAACTGAAGGTGTTTTACGTGTCTGAAGTGCTTGATGGCACGCCCAAAGGAACCTGGCAGATTGGGACCGAATGGATCGGTGGCAAGAAAACCATGAGAGAAAAGATCATTGAACAGATATCAACGGTTAAGACCATCTTGAAAACACTGGGAATCGCAGATTTCATGATCGATATCGGCTCACTGAGAAAATGGCGTGAGTTGATTGAGCAATATGGTTTGGATAAGAAAATTATTGATGAAGCGATTGAAAAACGGAGTATCAGCGCCATGGGCAGTATGAATATTCCCGAGAAAGCTCGCGGGGCGTTAATGGCTCTGTTGCAAAAACGAGGGAAGACATGTAATGATCCGCTGATAGACAGCATCATCGGAGAAGTCAACGACGATTGTATGATGGTGGATTTTGGTACACTCAGACATTTTGACTATTACGATGATATTGTCATAGAGATTTATACCCGCAATCATGGAAAAATGCTGGGAGGCGGTGGCCAGTATGTGAATCGTGGCCAGGATTGTTTTGGCTTTGCCCTTGATTTGGGAATCTTAGCTCAGCTTTCTTCTGATTCGTTGGGCAATGGCAAGGAAGGTGATTCCAATTGATTAATTTTGTGCTCCCCAAGGGACGGTTGATGAAAAAGGCAGCGGTGATATTGGAAAAAGCTGGTGTTCACGTCAAAGAGCCGGAGGATAGAGAATTAATTGTCAAAGGTGAGGGATTTAGCTGGATTTTCTCCAGAGTCTTCGATGTGCCGGTGTTTGTTGAAAACGGAATTGATATGGGAATCTCCGGCAGTGACGTCATTGATGAATTGGGAGCTGATGTATTTGTTCCACTGGAACTGCCCTTTGGACAATGCCGTTTAAGCGTTATCACTTCTGCCCAAAAAGACCTGCGAATCGAACAGATGACCAATTACCGCATTGCCACCAAATTCCCCAACATGACCAAAGCCTTCTTTTCCGATGCCGGTATTGAAGTGAATGTGATCAAACTCCACGGCTCCATGGAACTGGCCCCAAAGATCGGCATTGCAGATGCCATCGTAGACATTGTAGATTCGGGAAACACCATTCGTGCCAACGGATTAAAGGAGATTTACAAAATCAGGGATGTAGGAGCACGGCTCATCGTGAACAGAGTGTCCCAGAAGACGAAGTTCCAGGAGATCAACGATTTGGTGGAGAGGTTGGCGAGGGTTATTTAATCATAATTGTAGGGGAGATTCACGAATCGCCCGCACAAAAAAGGAAAGAATAAATAAAAACAATAAAAAGAAGGTGAAACCATGGATCCGAAAAAAACCGTGAGAGAAATTCTGGAAGACATTGAAACCAATGGATTGTCCGCTGTTAAAAAGTACTCAGCAAGATTTGACAAATACGATGCAGAACTATCCCTGAGTGATACCGAATGGCAAAGAGCCCAATCAGTTTCTGAATATGACAAAGAGGTCGTTGACAGAATAGCCAAAAGGCTCACCGAATACCATGAAAGGCAGAAGGGAACTGATGACGTTTACAAAAAGGGTGATTCCCTTTTTGGGCTTGTGACAAGGCCTATTAACCGTGTAGGGATTTATGTTCCCGGGGGCAAACCCCTCCCCTCGACGCTTTTAATGACGGTTATTCCAGCAAAACTGGCTGGTGTTAAGGAAATTGTTGTCTGTACCCCTCCCAATGATGGAACGGTGCATTCTCTCATAATCTATATTGCTCAAAAATTTGGGATAACAGAATTATACAAAGTGGGTGGCGTTCAAGCCATCGGTGCCATGACTTACGGTGCCGGGATAGAGGCTGTTGATAAGATTTTCGGACCGGGAAACGCCTTTGTCAATGAGGCCAAGCGACAGGTTTATGGAGAAGTGGGTATCGACAGTTTGGCAGGCCCTTCCGAGATTTGTGTGATTGCCGATGATACAGCTGTTCCCGAATACGTGAAAGAGGACTTACTTTCCCAGCGTGAGCATGGCTCTGATTCAAAGGCGTGGCTGTTGACCACTTCGAAAGAATTATCCGATTATTGCGCTGATTCCACGATTAACACACTGCTCTTTGATAACCTTGACGAGTGCGTGCAAAAGGCAAATCAAATAGCGCCTGAACACTTGGAGATCATCACAGAAGAGCCCATGGCTGTGGCAGAAAAGATCAACACGGCCGGTGCGGTGTATCTGGGTAACTATACTCCCGTCCCAAGTGCTGATTATTTCCTGGGATCCAACCACGTTCTTCCCACGGGACGTGCGGCACGTTTTTCTTCTGTGCTAACGGTTGGTGATTTTCAACGAAAAATGACCCTGGCAAGCCTTTCAAAAGAGGAATTCATGAAAGACCGGGAGCTGGGAATCCGAATGGCTACCATTGAAGGGTTGGAGCATCACAGAAAATCCATGGAGGTGAGGCAATGAAAAGAAAAACCTATGAGACGGATATCAGTATTACGCGTTCCAATGAACAAATAACCATCGATACCAAGGATTTAGTTTTGGATCACATGCTTAATTCTCTGTTTTTTTACATGGGGATCCCCATAACCATACAAGCGGAATCTGACCTTCGTCACCATCTTTGGGAGGATTGTGGGATAGCCATTGGTGAGTTTTTCTCCAAAGACTTTGACAGAAGTGCTATTGCCCGATTTGGTTATATGATCATGCCAATGGATGAGGCGCTGGTGCTGGTTTCTTTGGATGTGTCAAGGAGCTTTACTTCAGTGGAGCTGGATATTAAAGAGAGTGAGAGTGGCTTTGAGCAGGGACTATTCAGAGAGTTTGTGAATGGTCTCTCCCGGGCTTTTGACACGTGCATACACATTCGCCAATTGGCTGGATTGAATGCCCATCATATTATTGAAGCAGCTTTCAAGGGGATGGGGAAGTCCTTTCAGCAGGCGTTGAAGCCTTCAGAGGGTGTCCAGAGCACGAAGGGAAGTCTCTGATGAAGGAAACGGGTGTAATCGATCTGGGTGTAGGTAATTTTGCCAACGTTTGCCGGGCTTTGGAAGCGGATATGATACAATCTCCCGATGAACTGGATGCCTACCGAAGAATTGTCCTGCCCGGTGTGGGTTCTTTTGACGGGATAGCCGAGAAGATAGTTGGATACAGAACGGCTGTTAAGGACTTTATCAACAGCGGAAGAGCCTTTTTGGGCATTTGCCTTGGGATGCAGCTGTTGTTTGAAGGCAGTGAGGAAGGGGAAAAAGAGGGGTTGTCCGTTTTTGAAGGGACCATTGTGAAATTTCAGGATGTTCAGACGCCACACATGGGATGGAACAGTGTAGCCTTTAGGGACAATGATTTGGCAAGTCGATTGCCGGAAGACCCCAGTTTTTATTTTGTTCATTCGTATTATTTGCCTCAAAGGGGAAAGGATTTCGAATTCGGCATTACCGAGCATGTGGGAGAGCAAACGGTGAGGTTTTGTTCAACTGTGAAGAAAGATAATGTAGTAGGGGTGCAGTTTCATCCGGAAAAATCAGGAAAAACGGGGAAGACATTTTTAGAGTGGTTTGTATCCAGTATGTAGGTGCGGACCGATGTGTCCGCCCGCATAGCAAAGCCAAAGTTTCATAAAAAACATAAAAAAATAAACCAATAATGATTGAATTAATAAATATCAATCCAAAAGAGGTGATAAAATGACAATATACCCGGCAATTGATTTAATTGATAAACAGGCCGTCAGGCTATATAAAGGACAAAAAGAACAAAAAAAAATATACGGGAATCCCTTGGATATTGCAACCGAATACGCTAAATATTTTGACAATTTACACATCATCGATTTGGACGGTGCCTTTTCCGGGGAGACAAAAAATTTGGATATTGTGAAAGAAATCTACGAACAAACTGGTTTGAAAATCCAATATGGTGGGGGTCTTCGAACCCTTGAAGCCATCCGAAGGGCTTATTCTTACGGGATCGCTCATGCGATTATCAGTACCAAGGCCTTTGATGAGGAGTTTGTTAAGGAGTTGACTTGGGAGTTTGATTCAGTCACCGTGAGTTTGGATTCTCGAAAGGGAAAAGTCGCCGTCGAGGGTTGGTTGGAAGAGTCGGAGCGTTCTTTGGAAGAGACGTTTGAACAATTAAAGGCTAACTTCTCCCGTTTCATCTTCACAGATATCGAAAAGGACGGGACCAATGAAGGGATTTCTAATATTCAGAATTTCTGGAAAGGTAAAGAAGTTATCTATGCCGGTGGGGTTTCTTCCCTGGCAGATATAAAAAAGGCTCAAGAGCTTGGATTTTCAGGTGTCGTCATCGGTCGGGCACTGCTTGAGGGTACGCTTACCTGTGAGATGTTGAAGGGGGGGGTGAAGGATGCTATCCAAGAGAATCATCGCTGCGTTGGATATCAGAAATGGTAAAGTGGTGAAAGGGATTAAATTTCAGTCCATCCGTGAAGTGGGAGACCCTGTGGAATCAGCGGTTGCCTATGAGGAGCAGGGTGTTGACGAGATCGTCTTTTTGGACATTACCGCCTCTCATGAAAAACGGGGAATATTGAAAGATCTGGCTTCATCGGTTGCACAGTCACTGTCAATTCCTTTCACCGTTGGTGGAGGTCTTTCAAAAGTGGATGATATGAAAGAGGTGATCAAAACCGGAGCGGACAAGGTGTTTATCAATTCTGCAGCGGTTCGAGATCCTCAACTCATCCGGGAGGCTTCAAAAGTCATCGGCAGTGCCAATATTTGTGTGGCGGTGGATGCCAAGCGAACCGGAGACTCCTGGAATATCTACATCAATGGGGGCAGGTTGGATACTCGAAAAGATGCCGTTGAATGGTGTAAAGAATGTGAACGGTTGGGGGCAGGTGAAATATTGCTCACCTCCATGGATACTGATGGGGTCAGGGAAGGATTTGATATTTCCTTGACCAAGGTTATATCCCAAGTGGTGAATATCCCCGTTATCGCCTCCGGCGGTGCGGGTTCTGTTGAGGATTTTGTTGAAGTGTTTACAAAAACTAAGGCTTCAGCAGCGTTGGCAGCTTCCATATTTCACTATGGGACGATTAATATAGGGGATTTAAAGAATGGCTTGGAAAGGGCTGGTATCAATGTCAGAAAATCTTGAAAGACTGATTGCAAAAGTAGATTGGGAAAAAGAGGACGGGCTGGTTCCCGTTGTAGTCTCGGATACGGATAAAAATGTGCTTACTTTGGCCTACATGGACCGGGAAGCCTTAAAGTTGACGCTGGAAACGGGTTTTGCCCATTATTATTCCAGAGGCAAAGGGCGCATCCGAAAAAAGGGCGAAGTCAGTGGAAACACCCAAAGACTAACGGAAATCAAACTGGACTGTGATCAGGATGCTTTGCTAATGACGGTTAAACAAAAAGGAACGGCTTGCCATACAGGCCATTATTCCTGTTTTTTTGAAACACTGGAGGGTAAACGTGAAAAAAAATCAGAGGAAATTGATTATTCCCTCAATGTTCTGAAAGAGCTGGAACAGCTGATCAAACAAAGAAAAGTCCAGATGCCCGAAGGCTCTTATACAACGACCCTGTTCAAAGAGGGCAAGGAGAAGATTTACAAAAAATTTGGTGAAGAGGCCGTAGAAGTGCTGGTGGCGCAATCAAGAGAGTCGCTGTTGTACGAGTTGGGAGATTTGTTTTATCATCTGTTTGTGCTCTTGGCGTATAACGATGTGGATTTGGATGAAATCATGAAAGAATTGGCGAAAAGGAGAAAATAATGAAGTTTAGAAAAAATATTATCGAAATGGAAGCCTACACCGTACCCAAAAAGCTGCCCCCGGTACGACTGGATAAAAACGAAAGCCCCTTTGATGTCCCATTGGAGATCAAAAAAAAGGTCTTTGAATATTTTCACGACAACCCTTTCAACCGCTATCCGGAGATTGATTCCCTTACATTGCGGGCGAAAATTGCAGAAGAAAAGGCAGTTGATCCAGAGCAGGTCTTTGTTTCCAACGGTGGAGATGCCCTGATCCCGGAAATCATTAGCCTATTTGAAGGCCAGCAGGTTGTGACCTTTCAGCCCACCTTCTCCATGTATGGTTTTTATGCACAACGTTATGGTTTGAATGTTACTGATATAGATTTGGATGAGAACTTTTCTATTCCGGAATCCTTCATGCCTGATCCTAAAAAAATGGCGTTAGTGGTGATTTGCTCGCCCAACAACCCCACTGGAAATGACATGGAAGAATCAAAAATCAAAAAGGTCCTGGATACGGGAGTTCCCGTGCTATTGGATCAGGCGTATGTGGAATTTTCCGAGAAAAATTATCTGCCACTGCTGGAGGAATATGAGAATCTCATCATCCTGAGAACCTTCTCCAAAGCCTTTGGCATGAGCGGTTTGCGTATTGGTTATGCCGTTACATCCAAAACCATCGCCGATCATTTCAGACGGGCACATGCCCCTTTCAGTATGAACACCTTCTCAGCTGAAATGGCACTGGAAATGTTGAAGAACAAAGCAATTATTCAAGAAAAAGTGGCGTTTATTAAACGGGAAAGGGATAAATTACAAGAAGCCTTTACCAATCTAATTCCTGTGAAATCCTCGGCCAATTTTGTGTTGTTAAAAACAGATGCTTACGATTTCCTTTTTAGAAGGGGTATTGCGGTAAGACGATTCTCGGGGGAAATGGATGAGTATATTAGAGTAACCATCGGCACTGAGGAAGAAAATGAAGCGGTGAAAAGACTGATAGGGGGATTTGAGAGTAAGCATCATACCTGGATTCATTGATAAGCAAAAACTTCAGGGTTATTTTTAGTTGAGTAAGTTTTAAGGTCAAAGAAATGCAAAAAAGAGGACTAAAAAGTCCTCTTTTTAAAATACCTGTGATGGTGCCGAGGGCGGGACTTGAACCCGCATGAGGGATCAACCTCGTCGGTTTTTGAGACCGATGCGTCTGCCTATTCCGCCACCCCGGCATTTTTAATAAGCTGGTGGAGTCGATGGGATTCGAACCCACGGCTTCTACCTTGCGAAGGTAACACTCTCCCAGCTGAGTTACGACCCCAACAACAGCGATGTATTATATCACAAAGGGTTTATTGGGTCAAGTTAAAATAAAACGCATCATGCGCGTTGCTTCGATAGACACCGACAAGACGTTCTCAGACAGTAAGCTCAGCAGGGGCACTCCCGTGGCACCCGGATGGGACTGCTTATGGCTGCTTCCTTCCGGACCTGACCAGGTTCACAGCTATCCGCCGCACAGGACCTCTGCATCAACACCACTTATCTGAAACCTTTCTCACCGATAGGACCTCGGACAACGCATCAGCCCCGCTCAAGTGGGTTTCGGGTACAAGGGACCACTAACCCCCCGCCTGCATGACGCGCAGAGATTATTCTATCATATTTTAACAGTTTATGCAATCACTGTTTTTGTTTGCTTATTAACCTAAAAAAGAGGCTGACCAAAGGCCAGCCTCTTTTTTATATTTCACAAATGTATGGACTAAAAATTATTCAAGCCAAATTTTAACATAGTCCCAATTGTCGTTCATCCATTCTTTCGCAACATCTTCTGCATCTTCATCACTTTCTGCGATAGCACCCATCAAGTCTCCGAGATGCTGGGAATCCATGTAGAAATGGGTTAAGAACTGCGCAACTTCGGGCATGTCTTCAATCAGATCTCTTCTGGCGATAGTGTGAATGTTTTCCACAGCTCCGTAAGCACCGTTTTTATCTTCCAAAAATTTCAGATCCCATTTGGCAAATTTCCAATGGGGTTGCCAACCCGTAACGGCTACCCATTCGCCATCTTTAACAGCACTGGCGATACTGGCGGTCATAACCGGTCCGGAACTCTCAACCAATTCGATGTCCAAATCGTATTCTTCAATAGCTCTTAGTGTCGCCTGCATGATGCCGGCACCCGGGTCGATTCCGATGATTTTACCGTCAAATTTGTCTTTGTATTCATTCATTTCTTCTATAGAATCAATTTCTACGTAAGTTGGTACAACAAGGCCTATTCTGGCTCCTTCGAAGTTGAATCCTAAATCCGTGATGTCATCTCTGAATTCTTCCATGTAACTCTGATGGGTTACCGGAAGCCATCCATCTAAAAATGCATCCTGGAATCCCCTGGCTATTGAAGCATAAACCACTCCGGGGTCAGCCATGGTCATTTCAACATCATACCCCATTTTATCTTCCAATACCACTTTTACCAAATTTGTCATGGCAATACCTTCTGCCCAGTTAACGTACGCAAGCTTAACCGTTTTTGCTCCGATAATTGTCAGAGCAAGCATCATCACTGTCAATAATACTACTAATTTCTTCATGAATCATTCCTCCTTAAAGATTTTTTCTTCTTCTTTTTTCCGAGAGCCTGTGTAATTCTGTCCAATACCATGGCCAGAATAACCACTGCAATTCCACTCTCAAAACCTAAACCTATTTTATACTGTGTAATCCCTGAAAGTACTTTTCCACCTAGCCCACCGGCTCCGATCATGGATGAGATAACAACCATGGATAGAGACAACATAATGGTCTGATTAATCCCGGCAAATATGGTGGGCGTGGCTAATGGGATTTCCACTTTGAATAACTCCTGTGCACCTGTAGAACCAAACGCCTGAGAGGCTTCAATCACTTCTTTAGGGATCTGTCTGATTCCCAGGTTAGTCAGTCTAACCACCGGTGGCATGGAGAATATAATCGTAGCTACAGCACCGGGAACTTTACCGAGGCCGAAAAACAATACAGCCGGTATCAGGTAAACAAACGCGGGCATGGTCTGCATGAAATCAAGGATGGGCCTTAAGACTTTGTTGACAACGTTGTTCTTGGCTGCCCAAATCCCCAAAGGAATTCCTATCAAAAGGGCGATAAAGGCTGAACTGATAACGAGGGCCAAGGTTTCCATGGTTTCAGGCCATAACTCCATGGTGTCCACTATAAAGAGTCCGATGAGGGTGAATATTCCCACACCTCTTCCAGCAACAAACCATCCCAAAAAGCCAAGAATGGCAATCATGACCAAAGGTGGTGGTAACAGGAACAGGCCTTCCAAGCTTGACACAATAAAGGCTACAAACCAGTTGATACCGTCAAAAAAAGGCTCCCAGTTATCCGTCATCCAATTTACTATATTTTCAAATACTTCTCCAATCGGTAATTCAAACATTTAATCCACCTCCCCGATAATTCCGGAGAGTAAGTCTACTTTATCAATAAAACCCATCAATCTTCCGTTATCTACAACGGCAATGGGATGTTCCGTGTCAACGGCAACTACAGACATATCATAAATAGATGTGTCTTTATTCACCGTCTCTACCGTTTGAACGATCTTGGTAATATCCTGATGCCCCTCTTTGACAAAGGCGACGATATCATCAATGGTGATCACCCCTTTAAACTCTTTCTTCTTTGTTGTAATGGGAATGACTGTCATATCGTTCTTTCTCATTCTCCTTAATACGATCTTTGCCGTTTCAGTGGGCAAGGCCTTTTCCAAAGGTTTCCTTAAAATGGTATCGGCCGTAATCACCTTTGTTCGGTCCACATTTTCAACGAAGTCTTTGACATAAGAATTAGCCGGATTCGTCAATATTTCTTCTCCGGTGCCAATCTGTACGATTTTTCCGGCCTTCATAATTGCGATTCTGTCTCCTAACTTCAAGGCTTCATCCAAATCATGGGTGATAAACACAATGGTCTTTTGTAAATTCTCCTGGAGTTCCAACAACTGGTCCTGCATATCTTTTTTGATTAACGGGTCAAGGGCTGAAAATGCCTCATCCATCAATAAAATATCCGGATCGTTCGCCAGTGAACGGGATAGCCCCACTCTCTGTTGCATCCCTCCACTTAATTCATCGGGATAACTCTCCTCGTATCCTTTCAAACCCACAAGTTCTAACTTTTCATAGGCCATTTTTCTTCTGGTTTCCTTGTCAACATTCTGAACCTCCAAGCCATACTCAACATTTGAGCAAACGGTTCTATGGGGGAACAGGGCAAAATGTTGAAAAACCATTGACATCTTCTTTCTCCGCATATACCTCAAATTTTCCTTTGAAGCGCCTACAATCTCTTCCCCATCAACGGTTATCTGACCGGATGTGGGATTGATTAAACGGTTCAAACAACGAATCAAAGTGGATTTACCACTTCCGGACAAACCCATAACCACAAAGGTTTCGCCTTCCATAACTTCAAAAGAAGTGTTATTTACGCCTACGGTGTTTCCTGTTTTATTTAGAATTTCATCTTTGGTCATTCCTTTTTCAAGCATTGGAATTACACGCTGCGGCGAATGCCCAAAAATCTTATAGATATTTTCAACTTTAATTTTAATCTGGCTCAAAAACAGACCTCCTTTCTACAAATCACCCTACACGTTTTCATAAACGGTAGTTTATTTTATGATTTTCATTTTCTAGCGATGTTTCGTTCAACAAAAAACAAACCTATAAGAGATGTTTTATGGTTTGATATTCGCAACATCAGATAACCTTGGTTTTAACCAGGCAAGTGAAATCATTATAACATTTATATATAACCATAAGAATATGGGAATGAAAAACTTTTGTAAAGGAAATTGCGGCGATTGGTAACATAAAAGGGCATTTGCTTTTTATTCGGAAACAGTATAAAATAGCTTCGACAGGGGGGGATCCTATGACCTATCTGATACTGGCTATCCTATGCAGTTCCTCGATAGCACTCATTTTTAAATTCTCGGAAACCAGTAACATGAATAGATTTTTAGTAACCACATCCAACTATCTAATTGCCTTTACGACTAGTCTCATTTTAATTTTCGTAGAAGGAACACCATGGTCATTCTTTTCATTCTGGCTTGGTAGTCTGGCGGGTGTGTTTTTCTTTTTATCTTTTTACTTATATCAAAGAAGTGTAAGAGAAAGCGGGGCTTCACTATCCGGTGCATTTGGAAAAATGGGCATTCTTATTCCCATGATCCTTTCCGTCATCATCTGGAACGAAATGCCTGCCCTTATTCAATGGATCGGAATTGGACTGGCACTGTTATCTATCATTTTGGTAAATCTCCCATCGAAACGAGAGAAGAAAACCTTTCATATCGATCTGATCTTTCTCTTTGTATTCGGAGGGATGGCTGAATTTTTCAATAAAATCTTTCAAAAATATGCTGTACAATCATCGGATAAAAATGTCTTCCTGTTTTTTGTTTTCTTCTCGGCTTTCATTATTAGCTTGAGTTTTTCACTTTTGAAGAGAAATCGGAAAAAATTTAAAATCAAAGACTTTTTAACGGGATTGGCAGTAGGCGTCCCGAATCTGTTTTCATCCTTTTTTCTCATTATGTCATTAGACTACATCAAAACCGCTGTAGTCTTTCCCATATACAGCGCCGGTAGTATCATGTTGATAACTCTTGCCAGTACCATTTTTTTTGGAGAGAAATTGAAGGTGAAGGAGAAGCTGTCTATTGTAGTGACTATTATTGCTTTAATTTTGGTAAATTTATAATAAGTTGCATATATTCACAAATATATGGTACAATCCAAAATCTCATACACTAAAGGAGAGGATTTGATGGGAAATTAAAACTACCTGCAGATTATGAAAGCAAGCTTGATTTACTGGAAACAGAAGTTGCTTTAAAGAAACTTAAGGACTACTTTGAAAGAGCTCTTGCCTATGAATTACACCTTACACGCGTATCAGCACCATTATTTGTACAACCTGAAACCGGGTTGAACGACAATCTCAACGGAATTGAACAACCGGTATCCTTTACCGTAAAAGACTCCAATACCTATGTGGAAATTGTCCACTCTTTGGCAAAATGGAAACGAAACGCCTTGAAGCGTTATAATTTTTGTGTTGGAGAGGGTCTTTATACGGATATGAACGCCATTCGAAAGGATGAGGAACTGGATAATCTCCATTCCATTTACGTAGATCAATGGGATTGGGAGAAAATCATCCGAAAAGAAGAAAGAACCGAAGAAAAGTTGAAAGAGATTGTCAAACGCATTTACAGGGTGTTTAAAAGCACAGAGAATTTTATCACCTTTGAGTATAAAAATCTCGAAGGACCGTATCTACCCGATGAAATTTCATTTATCACCACTCAAGAGTTGGAAGATAAGTATCCGAATTTATCCCCGAAAGAAAGGGAAGACGCCATTATCCGTGAAAGAGGTGCGGTTTTTATTCACAAAATTGGAAATAAACTGAATTCCGGCATAAAACACGATGGCCGAGCTCCCGATTATGATGATTGGGAGTTAAACGGAGATATCGTCTTTTATTATCCTTTGTTGGATATTGCTTTTGAAATGTCTTCCATGGGAATTCGTGTGGATGAAAAAAGTCTGGAAAGTCAACTTGAAACGGAAGGATGTCTAAACAGACTACAAATGGCTTATCATAAGAATCTGATGAATGGACAGCTGCCATATACTGTTGGTGGGGGTATCGGTCAATCGAGAATCTGCATGTTCTACCTTCAAAAGGCCCACATCGGGGAAGTTCAATCCTCCATCTGGCCCCCTGAGATGATCGACGAATGTGAAAAGAAACGAATAGATCTGCTTTAGTTTTAAAACCGATGGGACAGGTCCCTTGATACGACAATCAATGGACCTGTCCCATCTACGTTGCTTGCGGAAACACCGATCCGCCACTACATTTTAAAATTCAAAATCTTTGATGGAGTCTGCCAACTTTTCTATGCTGTCGTTCAGGTTTGATGAATACCCGGACAAGTTGGCGTTGATGTTTTCCAAAGAATTAGCAGACTCTCTCATCTTTGCGATGGTCTCCAGGAAGTCACTCATTTCTCCCTGGAATTTGTTTAATGTGTTGGATACTTCCTGTGAAGAGGCGGTTTGCTCTTCTGCAATGGAAGCAAGGTTTTCAGAATCGGTGGAAACCTCTTCTGCCATTCTCATGAGAGTTACAAATACATCTCTCATGCTGTTTGTGGCGATTTGTGTATTTTCCATCTCTTGATTGGATACTTTCATTTCATCTTTTGTTTCTACAATGGTGCCGTTAACACTGGAAAGCAATTCAGTGATTTCAGTAGCGGCCTTTTTA
Organism: Thermotogota bacterium; assembly: GCA_034659095.1. GTDB lineage: Bacteria > Thermotogota > Thermotogae > MWEM01 > MWEM01 > JASUTC01. Next base: position 5,391 of record JAYEGQ010000066.1, on the reverse strand, counting down.
CTTTGCTCTGCCAGTTTTCTGATTTCATCGGCCACAACGGTAAAACCTTTACCGGCTTCTCCTGCTCGTGCCGCTTCTATAGCTGCATTTAAGGACAGCAAGTTTGTTTGTTCTGCAATTGCAGTAACGGTTGAGGCGATTTCATTGATGCGGTCCGTTGATTCGAACAACTCTTCAATGCTTTTGCTGACAGTCATGTTGGTGTTCACTGTATTATCTACGGCTGTTCCAACCTTTTGAATCTCATCTTTTCCGTTGTTGGCCACGCTATTCAACTGATTGGCTACTTCGGAAAGGGCTTGTGCGGAATTGGCCACTTCTTCGGTGGTTTGTAAAATTTGTGACGCAGAAGATAAAGATTCTTCCAGTTCCATGCGCATATCTTCTGCACTTGTTGAGATAGTGTTAAACTCATCGTTAAATGTTCTGGTGGTTGTATTTCCCACATCAGCTGCTTGAGAAACATGATCAGATTCCGAAGACAGAACTGTAACAGACGATTGAATGTAATTGAATGTAGGTCTGAGTTTTTCGTTGATAAAATCCCCCACATCTTTAATGGAATTCCCCAATTCATCATTAACCCATCCTTCCAATTGAGCTGTGAAGTCTCCCTGCGAATATTTTTTCAATACCGATAACGATGACAAACTCTTCTTTAAAATGAAATAAAGCATGGCAATAACCAAAACAACCATGATAACGGCCGCTATGGAATAGGTGATAATGGACAATGTTATTTCTTTAAAATAAGCCGTCTTATTCACGTTTTTAATATAACCGGTGATTTTATTATCAAAATCCCTGATGGGTACATAAACGATGGAGACATTATTTTTACGGTCAAAACCGGTGATCGTTTGGTTCTGTAATATCTTTGCTTCGATATTTTCTGTCTGATTCAGGTTGTAAATATCTTCCTGTGTGCCATAGTATTCAACGTTTTCTTCTAAACTAATGCCCTTTTGAAGGTTGTAAAAGAAGAATTCTCCACCGTATTGAGCCTTTAGCGCGTTAAGATAATCTGTTGAAAAGGACATTCCAAATTCAAGGGAACCAATATGTTTGTTGTTATAATACATGGGCACCAACCCTCGGATACCATAACCGAAAGACCCCTGATCAAGCCCCATAACGAAATCTTTGATCTCATTGGTTCTGACAATGGTAGAGCGCACTCCGCTGAGATCATCTCCAAATTTCTCAGTCTTATGCATCCTTAAGAAGCTTGTGGCAGGCGGAAGATGGAACTGGAGCTGGTAAACGTTCATTTCATTACTTATAACTTTGTACATTTCAGTCAATTTTTCTTGAAGGGCTTCTCTTTTACCCTCAGCAAACAGTTTTTGTACTTCTTCGTTTTGTGAGAGTACGTAGGCACCCATTAACGAAATATTAGATTGATTATCAATATTAGATAAAATGGCAGTTGCGACTGTTTCAGACCTTTTATCATACTCTGTCGTTAACATATTAGTATTCCTTTGTATCAGAAAAAAAGCCACTGAAACAAATGCCACAGCAATGACAACGCCAATGTAAAGACTAAGCTTTCTCACAAGACCCATTTTCATACTTTCATCCCTTTCTTTAGTTTTAGACGCGCTAACATGGTTAAAAATATGTAATAAATCCCCAAAAAAAATAAAATTCATGGAGCAATCATATCATAAGTAAAAAAATCACGCTAAAGTATTATCTTGTTCATCACTTTTAAAGGTTTTTAAGTGCTCAATGATTCCCCTTTTTTTTGGCATGTCCCAGATTTTGACGTTTTCAATATGCTGTTCAACAAGCATTTCAAGGCCATTAATACATTCACAGCCAGCATTTTTTGCCAATGTGAGTAGTTTTGTCTGCAAAGGTTTGTAGACGATATCAAAAACGGTGGAACAGTTTTTCAGAGCTTCAACAGTTACAGGGAGACAGGTTCGTGGATTTGGATTCATACCCAGCGGGGTAGTGTTGATGAGTAAATCGGTTTTCTCTTTTATTAAATAACTATCAAGTGTGTCTAAGGCATGAACCTCAATGGAAGGGAATATCTGTTGGATTTCTTTCGCGGATTTTTGGGTTCGGTTGAATAAATGGATGGATTGAACATCAAGCTTTTTTAAAGCATAAATGGCTGCTCGCGAAGCCCCGCCGGCACCTGCTACGATGGCAGAATGAATCGCTTTCGATTGAAGGGGCTTGTAAATGCCTTTCCAATCTGTGTTATAGCCAAGAAATTTGTTCTTTTCATGATCCACTCGAACACAGTTGACAGCACCGCAAGCCAACACATCATCATCCGCCACAACATCCGCTCTTATTTTAACCTTGTATGGAATCGTGACGTTGAATCCCCTCACATCATGATCATCCATGAGGCTTCTTAAAACCTTCTGATAATAATCTTCAGGGGTGACCAGGTTGTTATATTCCAAGTTTAAATTTAATTTTTTTGAAGCGGCATCAAACATCCTCTTGGACATTCCGGGGCTTGGTTTTTGCTTTAAAAGATATAATTTCATGGCTTTCCTCCAGTTTTTGACGAAAGAGTTATTAATGAGTTACAAATAAGAAAAGGAGCCCCTCTAAAGGCTCCCTGTTTTTTTCGCTTACTTATATATTGTACCACACAATAAGGGGGCTGTCAAGATGTTCAAAATGTCATTGTGATGAACTTGTTCTTTTAAATGGGTTGTTCTTTCCCGAATACCATCCCGTTTTTTTCCAGTATTGAGCATCAAGAGAATCTTCCTCGTAATGTTTTCTGATGATAAAACGGAAGAGAAGATAGTTGAATCGCAAGAAAAGAGATGGTGAATGGCGTTTTCCAGATGCAACTTCCCGATAAAACTTACCGGCTTTCTTCTTTAGTTGTGAAGTAATTTTACCTTTTTTGTCAGCTTTCATCACATTCCAATCGTCTCCAAAGGTTTTAAAAGCGTATGAATCGATACGATTTACTCCCCAGTATTTCAAACTGACCTTTACCGCCTTAATCGCATCTTTAGTGCCTGCTCCTACAGTGGAACTAATAACCATGGCCTTTTTTGAGAACATCTCTGGTATAGCCCGGTGTATGATGAAGATGTACCCCAGATGATCCAAGAAATTTTTGATACAAGCTGTTTCACGCATGACAAAAACCGGTGTGGTCATGATCAGTCCATCCGAGCTGACCATATCTTCCAGTATAGGTAAAACATAAGAGGCGTGGGGACATTTGTCCTCTCCGTATATATAACAGGTCATACATCCTTTGCAAAACCCAGGTAGATCTTGCGGCATAAAATAGTCCACAAACTCAACCTTGCCTTGTTTAGTCATCTCTTCCTTAAAAACCTGAGTAGCAGCGAATGTATTTCCTTTTCTGGGACTTCCGTGTATAATTGTGATTTTCATTTTTAGATCTCCTTTTCGTATTTGTATTTTTCAAATGGTTGGTTGTAGTATGTTCGATGTATTGTAGATTGTCAAGAGAAATTTGGTGGTTTTTTTGATGCCTAAAGAAGCTTGGGAGTGGATGTTTGGTGTTATACTAAATAAATGATAAGTTTTAATCCTTTTTGTATTAAAAATAAAAAGAGAGGATGTGAAAAAATGCTTGGTAAAAGCAAAATAATCTACGGCACTATGGGACTTGGTGGTGCCTGGAATGATGTAAAGGTTAGCGATGAAGCAGTGGTAAAGGCTGAGAAAGCATTTGAAACCGCCATAGAGTGTGGGATTACCTTTTTCGACTTTGCCGATATTTATTCTATGGGAAAATCTGAAAGGGTTTTTGGTGAAGTGATTAAAAAACGGTCGGACATACGTAAAACAGTGAAAATTCAGTCCAAAACCGGGATTATCCTGCCTGATGAAGAGGGTATCAATCAATTTGATTTTTCAGCTTCACATTTGATAAAAACTGTTGAAAAAAGTCTGAAAAATCTTGGTGTCAATATGCTCGACTCGCTTCTTTTACACAGGCCTGACCCACTGATGAATCCAAACGAACTCAAAGAAGCCTTTGATTATCTTTTTGAGAACAAAATGATCGCCCAACTGGGTGTTTCAAACATGAATCAGTATCAGATTCAATTCATAGAAAAGGCCACTGGAAGAAAGGTCAGGGCCAATCAGCTGGAAATCAGTCTGCTTCAACTGGATTGGCTGGATGGAACCATCGGTGTCAACAACGATGAAGGATTTAAATCCACCATGACACCAGGCTTGATGGAATATATGATGTTGAACGATATCGAAATTCAGGCTTGGAGCCCAATGGCACGAGGTTTGTTTGGTGGAAAAGCTCTTGAGAAACATCCCAATGAAATCATTGCCAAAACTAAGGATTATGTTTTTAAACTGGCACAAGAAAAAGAAACCTCACCAGAGGCAATTGTTTTAGCATTCGTCATGAAACATTCTGGGGGAATCCGGCCGGTGATTGGAACCACCAGTCCAGAAAGGATCAAAGACTCGATTGAAGCGGAAAAGATAAAATTAAGCAGAAGAGAATGGTACAAGTTGTACATCCTCTCAAGAGGCGAAATGCTTCCATAAGATTTTTAAGCTCGCCATAGTCATGGCGTTTTGGCCTACGGGATTGTACTTTTACTTTGCTTTATTTCGTCGTATAATGAAGGGTTCTAAGCTTCTATTAAGATAGAAAGGGTATAGTTTTTTTAAAGGAAGAAGGTGAAAAGATGAAAATGAACAAAAAAGTTATCTTCGTAATGATTGTTCTTAGTTTATTTGTTGCCGGTCTTATGTTAGCCGGAAACGGTAATGGAAAAGGAAACGGCGGCGGTGGTCCCGCTGATGGTACAGGAAACGGTCCTGGTGATGGTACAAGCACACAACCTGAAGCCGGAAATGGTTTGGGATCTGGAAATGCTGGGAACACGGGTGGTTACGGACCTGGAGATGGATCGGGGAACGGCACAGAAAATGAACCTGGAAATGGGACAGGTTATGGTCCTGGTGATTGCCAGGAAATTGCACAAAACCTTAACGCCAATCAAGCCTATAGTGCAGAAGAGATTGCAGAAGCCTTTGGATTACAAGTTGAACAGGTATACAAACTTATGAATGAAGGAATCCTCGAAAAGATCAGATCCCAGAATCAGTTAAAGGTCATGGGATCAGAAATCCAAGATAAAGTCAATGAAATAGCAAAGTTGTTGGAGTAAATCTACAAGGGGACAATTTATTTGTTTGTCCCCTTTGTTTTTTCCTCTATTTCCTTTAGAAAAGATTCATATATTTCCCAATCCTCGATCTTTTCAGAATAATTTCCTGTCAAAGCAAACCCCAAATTCTTTCGAATGCTATTTAAGTTCTTGTTTTTTTGTTTTGGATCTTTGAATTTTATTATATCAGCAGTCATGCAGAGGTTTTGAGTAGTTTTTTTTG
>JAYEGQ010000065.1:0-4040 GCA_034659095.1 Thermotogota bacterium | reverse complement strand
GTCCAAGTCTTTCTTGACCTTTATTCCCAAAGAAAAACGTTGGAATTTTTGTCATCCTTTGACGGACTTACAGGCATTACAAACAGACGTTATTTTGATGAACAACTTCAGTTAGAGTGGCAAAAAGCTTATGAGGATTCTGCATTACTGGGATTGATCATCATCGATGTAGATCATTTCAAACTCTACAACGATAATTACGGACATCTTGCTGGAGATGACTGCTTAAAAAGGGTTGCTGACGCCATTTCAAAATCTTTAAAACGTTCCACCGATTTTGTTTCCAGATACGGTGGAGAAGAATTTGTTGTAATTCTACCCGGAGCCAATTTCAGCAGCGCCATGCGTATTGCTGAAAATATCAGAAGCGATGTGGAAGCAATGAAAATCCCCCATGAATTGTCGGAAGCATCTGATTATGTAACTGTCAGCTTGGGAGCATCTTCCATGATGCCCATCAAGAAAAACTCCCCGGAAGAACTTATAAAAAAAGCGGATAAAGCACTTTACAGAGCAAAAGAGAACGGAAGAAACCGGGCAGCATATCTTTAACTTGAACTAAAAATGACAGCCTAAAATACCAGAAAAATTCAATACATTGATTTCCCACTATAATGCCTAACCGCCCTAAAACTTAAATAACTGGGACTGCTATCTTTACGTCTTTGATACACACCCCCATGATAAACGATGATGTAAGCTTCATTTTCATTATCTTTAGCCGTATCCGCTGTCCAATAATAAATCACTTTTGAATGGACATCCCAAAGCGGGCTCTCCTTATCCGGTGTTTTTTCATATTTGGCTTGTTCCGACACCGAATCCCATACACCACCGGCATTCTCACCGTGCAGCATCATAGAACGTACTGCTTCATCTACACCCGGCAATCTCCAAATGTTTTGTTCTTCTTCAAGCATCTTGGTTCCATCTTCAGACAGATAACTGCAAATCTCTTTAGCTTCATTCCAGGAAACCCCTCGATCAGGCCACCCTGGCCCCCTTGGGGCCCAAGCAAGTGTAATAGAATTGCCCTCAACGATTCGAAGACCAAAATCACCATCGTTGATTCTTTTACTGTTTCTAATGGCAAGGGGTATAGAAACACTGATCACAATAATCAGTGGCAGTGCTACAATCAGTCGATAAGCCCATCTTTTAGGTTTTGGCATACCAAAGAAATAAATCAGTCCTAAAAGGATCAAAGGAATCACAATCATCAAACCAATAACGGTAAAATGTGCCCCTCTGAAGAAATATAGAGAAAACAACGCCAAACCAATATGCAAAAAAAGACCCGTCCACTTCCATTTTAAGCCACTGATGGCAAGACCAACAAAAATAATTGGAAACAACATGTACTGAAAGATGAACATGAACAAATTTTCCCAGACAGAAGTTGAGTACATCCCCTCATGAAAATTTTCCACAGCACCCCAATAGGACCAAAGGCTTGAAACAATGAGCGTTATCCCCACTCCAATCCAACCAATGATGTTTTTGGATTTTTCATTCATGCATATATGCCTCCCAAATATCTCTTCTTAAACATTATAGTATAACAAAAAATAACCTGCTATGCAGAATTGACAGTCCGAGCCTTTTATGGTATTATCTCCTGACTAAAAAAGGAGTATTATCCCGTATGTTGATTCAAATTGTTTTCGGACATGTGATTTCAGGAACAATCAAAACCGTACGTGGGATAATGCCGTCCGGTTTATTGTAACTGTTAAATTACAATCGTTTTTGTATATAACAAACCACGGCGAAAGTCGGGCTTTATCTCGCCATAGGCTCCGCTGCAGGTGCATTGCTTTCGATAAACGTCCAACGTATTGAACGATTTTTTAAACGGGGAAAATTTAGTATTATCACCAAACACCCTTTTTTGTTCTTCTCATTGATCGTCTTTTTTGGTATCTTTTTACTGGCCTTTAGTGGATTCAACACCGTTCATTCGGTATTATCCGTTGTAGCGCTAACGTTGATCATGGCAGGCGAGTCGGGCATGTTCGTCTCTTTCCAAAACTTTCTGCATCAGAATATTCCCTCTCATCAACGGGCAACGATTATCTCAATCGAAAGTATGTTGTTCAGTATCATCATGATTGCCGTATTCCCAATATTCGGATGGATTGCAGACATCAGCTCTTTCAAAGTCTCCTTTGTATCACTGTCCGTTATCGCTGGAATCCTTTTATTTGCTGCATTAATCATCATGCACAGATTTTCTGAAAGAAGGGGAAAGTAGAAAACCCGTCGAATCAAATTCGTATACCGAGTTTGATTCGACGGTCTGTTTATTTGTTATAATCAAACAAAAGACTTTACACGGAGGTTTGATAAAATGTACAAACTCGTTCTCATAGACGCGGATAACACACTCTTCGACTACAACAAGGCGGAAGCCTATGCCCTGGAAAACAGCTTGAAAGATTTTGGCTTTAACAGGGATTTTAACCAAATCAGACAAGACTACAATGAAATCAATAAAGAACTTTGGCAGCTGCTTGAAAAGGGTGGGATTACGAAAGATGAACTATCTAAAAAAAGATTCAGGCAACTCTTTGAAAAATATGGTTTAGATATTCCCCCAAAGGATTTCAGTCAAAAATACCTGGCATACCTTAGACAATCCAATTTCCTTATGAAAGACGCTCAAGAACTGATCCAATACCTGTATGAAAACTATACAGTCATCATCGTCACAAACGGTATTAAAAACGTTCAGTTCTCCCGGTTGGAAAAATCCAATATAAAGGACTATAATCATGGTGTAGTCGTTTCCGAAGACATCGGTGTCAGCAAACCCAATCCTGATTTTTTTGTCCACGCATTCAAACTGGCCAATCACAAGGATAAAAAAAGCGCCATCATCATCGGAGATTCGCTGTCATCGGATATCAAAGGTGGAATCAATTTCGGAATTGACACTTGTTGGTTCAACTTTGACAACAGTGATCCGGATGATGGTTTAAACCCTACGTACACGATTTATCAGCTAAAAGAAATTTACGACATTCTTTAGATAATCGAACTGTTTTCGACGATTTTTCAACACAAAAAAATGGAGGGGAAAAATGAATCTTGGAATTTTTCAAATTGATGCGTTTACCAATAAATTATTTAAAGGCAATCCGGCAGGAGTCTGTGTCTTGGAAGAACCCTTGAGTGAAGAACTTTATCAAAATATCGCAGCAGAAATGAACCTTTCCGAAACTGCGTTTGTCATCTCAACAGATGAAGAAGGCATTTACGATTTACGATGGTTTACCCCGGAAGTCGAAGTCCCACTTTGTGGTCATGGGACATTATCAGCGGCATTTGTGCTTTCCAATGATTACTCCGATAGAAGGAAACTTATTTTCAGAACCAAAAGCGGTGAATTACGTGCTCAATGCGATGGAAATAAAATCATCTTGGATTTCCCCTTGAACAAACCCGTAGAAACGCAAGTTCATGAGAAGTTCCCATTTGCCTTAAATTACAACAAAACATTTAAAGAATATTATTCGGAAAACAGTGGCTTTGTTTGCTTATTGTTGGAAGAAGAATTTGACGTACGTTCATTGGACGCAGATTTCCATCAGCTCAAACAAATGGATTTCGATTTTGACATCCATGGTCTCATCGTCACGGCAAAATCCGACACAGATGAATACGATTTTGTCTCAAGAACTTTCGTCCCCTGGGAAGGCATCGACGAAGACCCCGTCACCGGCTCTTCCCACACCGTCCTGGGACCTTTGTGGGCAGAGATACTTGAAAAGACAGAACTGACCGCCTATCAGGCATCCAAACGAGGGGGCGTTTTACACTTGGACTGTTCATCTGATAAACGCATCAAGATAGCTGGAGAGGCTGTGCAGGTTTTTAAAGGGATTATCACAGTTTAGGGGTTGCTAAATAATCAGAAGTGCTCAAACAGGTCAAGCTGGGAAAAAACAAAGAGCACGATCATCTTCCGCAATTGAACCTGGCTTTGTTATTCGGAGAAGAATCCGGATTGCCCTTTTATTATCGCAAGCTCCCCGGTA
>JAYEGQ010000064.1:0-4041 GCA_034659095.1 Thermotogota bacterium | reverse complement strand
CACAAAAGGAAAAACCAAAAAGAAACAGAAAGTCGATACATCAGGACAGATAAGGTTATTTTAAAAAAACACATAAATTATAAAAAATCAATATTTACTCGTCAAGTGGTTTCAAGTTTGATATTAGACGGAAACTATATACTAACTGGTTATATATGTTTAATAAATCACATCTAAAAACAAGACATATCGAAAAACTGGGAGTAAAGTTTAATGGCGTTTTCGCAAAACCTTCGGCTTAATTTCATGCCAATAGATTTTGATAATGAAGAATTCCGAGGATTCGAGCTGCCTTATAAGGACAAGGAACACCTTCAAGAGCTTAGAACACAATACCGCGATACCCATGTCTTTTTCAGAAAAGGTGAGAGAATCTTTTGTGCTCCCTTAAGTGAAGATTCTGAGGAGTTTGGCAAAGAAAGAATTTTCAATATTAAGGAAGATTTTATTTTTTTTGAGCATCTTGTTCACCAAGCGTTGATCCATTTTTTTATTAAGAAAAATTTCAAATTTGCAGGGATGGGTAAACCTGCCAGAATTATTCGTGACCGTGATAATCTTTTGGATAGTAAAAGGAGCGATGAGGCTATTGCCCAGCTTATGCCGATGTTTCCAGAGTACGAGATCGAAAGTAGGCTAATCGTTCCGCATGAAAAAACAGTAAAATTCGGGATCCTTCTTAATTTTTCCGTATGCCAGGTCATTACTGAGACTGCATTTAAGCTGATCGAGAAAGGCATCGATATTAAAGGTAGGTATGTTCAGATATTCCGTGAAGACTTAAATCCAAAGATTGAGCCTATCTACAACATGAAGCTGGCTGGCAGGATTGGGTCTATCGATGGAGCACAAGCGAGGCTTTCAGAGCATGACAATTGTGAGTACGTGGATTTAAAGGAGTGTTACCTTGAATCGAAACTGGCAAACATTAAGCATTGCTTGAACTGCCTTGCTCCAGAAAAAGCTGAGGAAATCAGCCAGTTGCAGCTTGAGCAGTTTTTCGCTGTATGCGGAGCCAAAAACCAGTACCAAAGGCTTGAGAAAGTAAGGCAATGGTTTAAAAAAGACCAGCCTATAAAATGTTGCGTAGGCCTTTCATTTAATTTAGCCAAGGAACTTTACAAACCACTGAAGGGTCGGGAGGCTGGCGAATACCAGAAGCTTACAAATCCAGATTTTGTGTTCAGACCTGGTCGGAGCATCTCAGAATCAGGATTGCCAGATAAGCTGATAGACAAATATGGGCCTTTTGACACAGAAGATTTTACTAAAAAAAAGGTTCGTATTGCTGTTGTGCATCCTTCAAGGTTTAAGGGAGATACTGAGGTTTTCATCCGACAGCTTAAGGATGGTATCCCGCAAAAGGGAAGAAAGGTAACTCCGTTTACACAGGGTTTTATCAGGAAATACCATTTGAACAGTATTGATTTTAGCATGTTTGAAATTGAGAGTAATAAAGAGAACTCTGCTGGTTATAGAAAAGGCTGTCTTGATGCATTAGGGCAAGAACCAGGGTTCGACCTGGCTATAATAATTACGAGGACGGATTTCCATAGTCTGCATGGGTCTGAAAACCCTTATTTTGTCTCCAAGTCAGTATTTATGTCTCAAGGAGTTCCAGTTCAAGCACTCGAATTAGAGACTATAAGGAATGAAGGAGGCAGACCATATATACTGAACAACATCGCACTTGCCTGCTATGCAAAGATAGGCGGAATACCATGGGTTTTATCCTCGGCGAAAGGAATGACTCATGAGCTTATTTTCGGAATCGGAAGCTCTAATGTCCAAACTGAAAGGCTTGGAGAGTCAGAGCGTTTTGTTGGGATCACAACGGTCTTCAGCGGTGACGGCAGTTATCAGTTGTACAATCTGACGAATGAAGTCGTTTTTGATGATTATGAGCAGTCTCTTCAAAATTCTTTAAAAGTTTGCATGGATGAAATCAAGGCAAGGTATGCCTGGCAAAAAGGAGATAGGGTAAGGCTTATCTTTCACCAGTCATTTAAAAGGTTTAAGGATATCGAAGCACATGCCGTTAAAAAGTTTGTAAATGGAATTACAGATTTTGAAGTCGAATATTCTTTTGTACATATTAGTAGGAGCCACCCTTGGAAGGTTTTTGATCTAAATTCTAAAGGAGCTGACCACTGGGGGAATTATAAAAAAACAATTAAAGGCGTACACGTCCCATATCGAGGTTTCTGTATTCCATTAGGACCCCAAGCCGCTCTGCTTACTCTTACAGGCCCACCGCAACTTAAAACACCATTGCAAGGCTGTCCCTCGCCTATACTTGTTTCGATTCACCCTGAATCAACATTCAATAGTAGGGATTATCTCGTTAATCAGGTATACAAATTGACCTTCATGTCATGGCGTAGCTTTTTCCCCTCGCAGGTTCCGGTAACAATTGAGTACAGTGATATGATTGCCAGATTTCTTGGTAACTTGAGAGAGGTGCCTAAGTGGAACCCCGATGCTTTGAACACCAAGCTGAGGGAAAGCAGGTGGTTTTTATGAATGAAACTATAGGGAAAGTAATAAGTCAGCAACTTTCATCCTTGAAAGATTCTATCCTCTCAAGTAACAGACCTGGAGATATATCAGGCCTGTTTGCCCGTCATATATTAAAAAACGATAAAGCGCCTGATATTGAGTGGAATGTTACCTGCAATAAGAACTGGATCAATTCTACATTTGATTCTAATAACGCCCATCATATAGCAAGTCTCGGATTCTCTATATCCATAGAACCGGATAATGACGCAACGAAAAGCTTCATTAATGGCTTTAACATCTTGAAAGAAAGAGAGCCTTTCAAAGGAAGCCACACAAGCTTTCCATTCCAAAGCTCAACATTTCTTGGAATAATTCTCGGCGTGAAATCTGTCGCCGACGAATGCTGGAAGTCAGATGCTTTGTCTTGGCTTAAATGGGTCTTAGATGAAAGGTTGAAAAAGGGAGGTATTAATGAGTTTCAGAGCCTTTTTTATTATTACATAAGTTATCAATTGACAGATGAGAAGTCTCAAATTCTTGACATATCCGCTTACTCATCTTTAGATGAAGTTTCGTTTTTCGAATACGGTCTCTATTCAAATGCTTTTGAGACTTCTGCCGAAAAAGAAATCCTTCAAAAAACGAGGGCAAAACTCGTTGAAAGTCTCATAAAGGAAGACACTTCGCTTTTCACAGCGGAAAAGGCAGCTCTGATATTTGCGGCGGTAAATACGAGTATCTCAAAAAATATTCAAAATATGCTTGTTTCACCAAACTTCGTTAGCACTATACTCATAAAATTCGAGGATGCTATGCGAAGATGGCGATATGATGTTTCCCCTAAACTAAAAGATCCCATCAAATGGCCCATAAAACACGAGCCGGAAATCCAAGATATTCTTTGGCTAATTCTTCGATCATATTTTGATGATTTGATTGATGAGGAAAAACTTAAAAAGCTTGGCCACAGCTCCTACAACCCAGACTTTGCGATTCCTTCACTACGTCTATTTATCGAGGTCAAATACGCATATAAAAAAAATGATTTTAAAAAGATAGAAAAAGAAATTCAGCAGGACGTCATTGGTTATTTACAAAATCATCCTGAGTATAAAAAAATAACTGTGTTCATATATGACCAGTCTTCAAGTGTTCAAGAACATGATATCACAAGGCGGGATCTAAAGAAAATTGACCAAATAGAAGATGTGATAATTGTTTGTAAGCCCTCGCAGCTTCCTTAAACTTTAAAAGAAGTTAATTGGTTTAACAGGGTCACAACTTACGGGACGTTCGTGCAGAGTGTGCATAACTTCAGGGGACGGCATAGGAGGACAATTGGGGACGTTCGGGAGGACAATTGGGGACGTTCGTGCAGAGTGTGCATAACTTCATTTTACATCGTTGGCATGTGGATTCATGTCAATTTATATGGGACGCTGGTTACTTGTTAACTTGTTTTAAGAGACCTTTGAACAAGATTAATTTTGGCGGCAGAAGTTCATTTATGAACAAATCCCCATGAAAATGACAGCCCGA
>JAYEGQ010000063.1:0-4068 GCA_034659095.1 Thermotogota bacterium | reverse complement strand
CAAATCATCTCCTGTACCGCTTGTATGACCCTATTATCCTATATTTATTGACAAAAACAATGTTTTCTCTTATCTTCTTTTGTTTGGATTATCTTACCCTTTTTGCAGTGGAATCATGATATAAAACAGAATTCATAGAAAAAACACCGAAATTAATTAGCTGTATTCTAACAGCCAATCCTAACTTTCATTATATGGTACAATATGAGTGTGAGAAAAGTATAAATTTATGCGAAAAAGGTGCTGATATGCCCATAACCATAGGTAAAAGAATACGCAATCTTGATGATAAAGAATTAATAAAAAAAAGAGAAAAAATAGGAGAAAAACGCTTTTGGGAAGAAATTTACAACCGGTACGGAAGATACCTGAAAGCGGTTGTCGGTTATAAATACCCTGATTTCAGGGATTCAGCGGATGATATTGTACAGGAAACCTTTTTAAGAATGGCTTTTGAGGATTTAACGCGTGTTAAAAATCTAAAAGCTTTTTTAGCCACGACTGCTGCTCACATATCCATTGATATGCATCGACAAAGAAGTGCCAAAAAAAGAGCAGATAATAACACCGTTGCATTAGATGCAGAGATGGGGAGTGAAGGAGATAATTCATTCCTTGAAATTACAGAAAATGAAAAATCTGACGACCCGCTTGATCTGGCCATTGAAGAGATTAAGATAGAAGAATACAAAAAGATTCTACAAAGATTGCCTGAAGATTGCCGTGAGATGCTCTTGTTATCTGCTGAAGGAATGAAGTATAAAGAGATTTCAGAAAAAACGGGGATACCCATAGGGACAGTTGGGACAAAGCTTTTAAGATGTAGAAAAAAGCTAAAAAAGATATTGGAAAAGGAAAAAGAGTATTACACCCCGTCAGAGGTTGGTAATGACAAAAAGTGAATGGACGATTCCGGTTGATCTTGATTCATTTCATCAAACTGGATGGTCTCAACCGGATGTAATACTAATAACCGGTGATATATATGTGGATCATCCTTCCTTTGGCGTTGCCATAGTGGCAAGGGTACTGGAAGATTTGGGGTTGAGAGTGTTGGTTTTATCACAACCGGTATCTGAAAAAGATATTTCTCTTTACCCCCCACCAAAATACTTCTTTGGAATTACTTCAGGAAACTTAGATTCCATGGTATCCAATTATACTGCTTCTGGTAAACTTAGAAAATCCGATGCATACGCATATGAGGCACGGAAGCGACCCAATCGCGCGGTCATTGTCTATTCAAATTGGGTAAAAGCTCAATTTAAGGAAACTCCTATTGTAATTGGAGGCTTAGAAGCCAGTCTAAGAAGATTCGGTCATTATGATTGGTGGCAAAACAAAGTTAGACATTCTATTTTATTGGACTCTAAAGCAGATTTGTTGATTTTTGGTATGTCTGAATTAACTTTAAAATCACTTGTTTCTCTTCTAAAAAGAGGGGTTCCTTTTGATAATATTAAATATCTTGATGGGACTGCCTTTTATACGACAGATGCTTCTCAAATTCCTGAAGATTATATACAATTGGATTCTTTTGATGGGGTGGTAAGCGATACAAAAGCTTATAATCATGCTTATCGATTGTTTTACTCTACAAATACGACTGCAAACCGTAAAGGTATCTATCAACCTGATGGTAATAAATATGTTGTTCAAAATCCGCCATCAAGATCGTTAAAACAATCTGAGATGGATCATGTATATTCTTTACCCTATAACAAAGAGATTCATCCAAATCTCAGACACAGTAAAACCTTATCTGCTTTAGAAGCAGTTAGAACAACCGTAGTTACCCATAGAGGGTGTTACGGAGAATGTAATTTTTGCGCCATTGCTATGCAGCAGGGTAGAACAGTCCAGTCAAGATCCATTTCTTCTGTTGTTGACGAAGTCACTTTATTATCAGAAAGTGATTCCTTTAATGGGACAATAACCGATCTCGGGGGACCAACGGCCAATATGTATGGTTTTGAGTGCCAACGAAAATTAAAGAGGGGTCCTTGTGAAAATAAAAGATGTTTATTTCCGGAAGTTTGTGATGCTTTAAATGCAAATCATAGTAATTATTTAGAATTATTGGAAGCTGTGTCTCAAATCGATGGCGTTAAGCATGTTTTTATTTCATCTGGAATAAGGCCTGATCTAATTTATTCCGATCATAAAAATGGAAGTGAATTTCTTAAAAAACTAACTCTGAAATACACAAGTGGATATTTAAAGTTAGCACCGGAACATTTTTCAAAAACCGTTCTTAATGTGATGGGGAAAAACACCAAGTCATCTTTTGAAGCATTATATAAAGATTTTTATTTATTATGTAAGCAAAATAATCTAAAGCGGTTTATCATCGCTTATTTGATGGTGGGACACCCTGGAGAGGGATTAGATGAGAATATTGAACTAACTGAAAACATTCGCTATTATTTTAAGGAAAAAGAGCAGCCTATACAAATTTTCACCCCTACACCTTCAACGATATCGACAACGATTTTTTATAGTGGATGTGATCCATTTACAGGTGAAAAAATCAAAGTGGAAAAAAAAGATAAAGACAGAAATGCATTTAAAAAAAGAGCATTATTAAAATTACGGGAGGATGGTAACAGTGAGAAAAATGAAGGCATTGGTAAAAGAAAAACCTCAAAGAGGATTCAAGCTAAAGGAAGTGGACATACCCGAAGAACTAAGAGAAGATGAAGTCCTGATAAAGGTTAAATACGCTTCCATCTGCGGAACAGACCTTCACATTTATCAGTGGAATGAATGGGCACAGAATAGGATTAAAACCCCTCAAATAGGTGGACATGAGTTTTCAGGTGAAGTGGTCAAAGTAGGCAAAAATGTTAAGTTGGTTGAAGTGGGAGATTTTGTTTCCGCAGAAACACATATTCCTTGTACCAGATGTAAAATGTGTCGAACCGGCAATATGCATATCTGTTTAAATATGGAAATCCTTGGTGTGGACAGGGATGGCGTGTTTGCAGAGTATGCTAGAGTACCGGAAGTTGTCTTGTGGAAGAACGATCCTTCTCTTCCTCAATACATGGCTTCAGTTCAAGAACCCCTTGGTAACGCTGTTTACACAGTTACAAGTGGAGATGTCTCAGGAAAAAGTGTTTTAATTACAGGAACCGGTCCTATTGGTGTTATGGCTGTGCAGGTTGCAAAGGCCCTCGGAGCAGGACCGATTATTGTGAGTGAAGTAAAGGATTACCGTCTTGAATTGGCAAAAAAGAACGGTGCTGACTATTTAATAAACCCGTCTGTAGAAGATGCTTATTCCAAAATCATGGACATAACCCAACATGAAGGAGTAGAAGCGGTGTTGGAAATGTCAGGAAATGAGAGCGCTTTTAATTTGGGTATGAAATCTGTGATTCCTGGAGGTCATATTTCGATTCTTGGTTTGTTCGATAAAAATGTCAACCTTGATATTAATGCTGGAATCTTTAAAAACATCACCATGTATGGTATAACAGGAAGAAAGATGTTTGAAACTTGGTACAAATTGTCGAGTCTATTAAACACGAAAAAGATAGATCTGGATAAGATCATAACAGATGTTATTCCTTTTGAAAAATGGCAAGAAGGCTTTGATAAAATGGAAGAGGGAAAATGCGGAAAAGTGGTGTTAGAAATATAAGAGTTAAGCAAACAACAAAAAACAGTGGTAACGGAAGGATAATCTTATTATGGATTATCCTTCTTTTTGTTTTTTTTGTTTTTGCTTACCGAACTTATGATTTGCAAATTAAAAAATCTGATGAGTTTTCGCAATATTTTGATTCAATTAGACTAAAAAGAGAAGTGATTCCGGCTTATCGAGGAAATATATATGATCGTAATGGGACATTATTAGCATATACTAAAGTCAATCGATATATTAATTTATCTGAGAGTATTAAAGGTATCTATGGATCGGCCAGAGAAGATCTTGTTAAAGACATATCAAAACTAACTGGCATTTCCGAATTAAACATTACTGATGCGATTAATCATAATGAAGATATTCTTATTAGGCCCGATATTTCTGTCAGTAATCCCAATATTTCATTGAAGTATGAA
>JAYEGQ010000062.1:0-20603 GCA_034659095.1 Thermotogota bacterium | reverse complement strand
CTTTTAAAAAACGCTCTATATCATCATCTCTTGATGCAAAGCTTTCAAAAACGTTTCCTAATGATTCAACCACTTCCGAGTCATCTTTATTTTCAAATGCCGAGCTGACGTTTTCTGAAGCTTCTTCACTCAACAACTCTCTTAACGAGATACAGAGCGTATCTTCTGCTTTAATAGCTTTTTCTTCCTTTCTCGGTCTTTGTCGGTGTCCATATACACATGCTTTATGGAAGTTGTTTTTTCCAAAGCTATCAATCTATCAGCTGCCTGATCGTCTTCTATTTTAAATGTTTTAAAAATGCTTGAAGTAGCCATACCGTTCACCTCGCTTACTTTTACAATACGAACAAATAGCCCTATCCGAAAATAGGGCTTTCTTTGCTTATAATAACAGGCCTATTCTCTTCCGAGAATACTCCAGGGAAAATAGTTAAACTGTTTACATATGTATGCTAAAACAACAACCCGAAAAAAGCTATCGACATAATATACGATAATAACTATTGAGAAGGAAATATTATGTATATGCTCTTTGGTTCTGTTTTATACATAATATTTCCTGTTTTTACTATTCAAGTGAATCTAATAATGCCACAATTCATATCACTCAGCCGTATAAGAGATCTTGGGGTAATGTTTGCTGGGAGGCTTTATCATCCAACAACATCTGTGCCTCTTCTTCAATGGTATATTCCCGATCAATCACATTACAACGGCAATTAAAATGAAAAGGTGGTAGTGAAAACGATAGCTTCAAATTATTTGTGGGTTTCGCCGTTTCGGATACATTTTTAATCCACGGCAACTGTGTCTTGACATCATCAGGACTATTCAATGCATTGAATTTTTCCGTAAATTGCTTGGCCTTTGATGTTTTAAACACCCTGCCATGCTAGGAAACGGTATCCACCACGTCATCATTGGCCCCGTTTGGGAATGAAGTCAACTGTTCTTCCAAAACATCTTTATTGGGTATGCTTCTTACGATAAACACTTTCTTGTTTTCAAAATGCGGGGTGATTCTCATGGCTCTGGTTACTTTATCCCCGGATGGTTTGAGCTCTAAAACAGGGATAGCCGTGTTTTCCGTTTCCCCTTTCGTAATTTCCGTGGGTTCACCTTCTTCAAGCCTTTGTTTGTCTATCGGTATTGCCACTGCCATGCTCCAGTCTTTTAAATCCCGGAATGCTTCTGCACCCCGCAACATTTCAGCGGCTTTTTCAAAGCCTTGTTTTAATAAGTTCATCCTGTCTCGTTTGGAATAAAACTGTTTGGCTTCAGTTGCTTTTTTGCGATTCGTGAAATTGATCCTGCTGATCGCTTAAATTGTTTCGCAATTTGATTTCTTGATTTACCTTCTTTGATGGCCTCAATGATTGCTTTTTCTTCTCTCATTTATTGCTCCTTTCAAAGACCTTCCCTTGCTGACAAAAATATTATAGCGTATGTATGACGCTTTGTCAACCATTATGGTTATATCGAAAGAAAAAACCCGCCAAAACTGACGGGCCCTTATGGAGACAAAAGATGGTGGGGTTTGCTGTTCCATAGTCACAACAGACATATTCCCGGTCATAATCTTCAGGGATATCGTTTACAACTATGAGAACATGATTTTCTTAACTTTTCCCTTATACCATAATTTACCAGAAATCACCCACATTTTCAACTATTATTTAATTCGATGATATGATTTATTGCTCTTTTCTTGATTCTGGATACTGAATAAGGTTGTATTCCCTCGAGAAAAGTTCTTGGAACTCGTTCTGGGGATGGGGCATTACTTCGGTGATTTTACCCTATTATGAAATAGGCACTGATTATGTTTATGAAACAGGCTGGTATATTGGTTTTAAAACAGGGATTCCATTTGTCATAGGTTTAAATTTCGGGAGCTATTTTAGGGCTTGCTGAAAAGCTCATAGCCCTCACTGATAAAGATTTACAGAGTATTTTTACCTGTCTAAGTGCAAGGTTTTTTAAGGAAATAAGCGAAAATCCTTACAGTGGGCCTTGAAAAACAGGCCTTGAAGTTTTGTCTTTTAAACTTCTAAGGAGTGTCCCTCAACTCCAGATTCAGAGGACCAACGGAAAACAAATGAAAGCGTCCATCTCCTTAACGGGAGGTTTTATTTTTGGTTTTTTTCCGTCTAAATTCTATAGCTTAAAACTAAAAAGAGGTGGTATGTGTATGTCCAAGTGTAAAATCATTGTTGTTCTCCTGCTTTTCTTAGCCTTTGTCACTGTCTTCTCTGATGGTGTCCTTATTCCAGCAGAACCTGTGATCGTAGAAAATCCTTTTGTGCTCCTTGAGCATAACGTTGACATGACCATAACGGACCTGATTGCTACGGTCAAAATTGATGAAGTTTTTTGGAATGACTCCGATTACACGCAAAAGGTCATTTACCTGTTTCCCATTCCGAAAGGGGCCATTATCTCAGACTTTAAAATGAAGATTGGTGACACCTATTATACCGGTGAGGTCATGGAAGCGGATCAAGCCCGGAAAGAATTTCAAGCACTTGTGAAGCAAAACAAAAACCCTGCCTTACTGGAATATATGAACGAAGATTATTATCGTATCGAAATACCTTCTTTCAAACCCCATGAAGAAAGAGCCGTTTCACTCACCTATACACAAGAACTAAAAAACAATGACGGATTGGTGAAACTACAATACCCATTGGAAATCGAAAGTCTGCTGAAAACAAGTATTCGAAAAATCAACATTTCAGGTACCATCACTTCCAACAACGCCCAAATTTACTTTGTAGATTCAGATACCAACATCATCGAACAAACCATATCCGAGGATAAACTTATCGCTACATTTTCCTTCCAACGGGAAGACTTTGATCCAATCAACGATTTTATACTGAAATTCGGTTTGGGAGAAAACCAAGTCGAGGCCTATATGAGCACAGACACACCCGATCTCGGTTATAACACCTTTTTATTGGAGATCCATCCCGATGTGAATTATGAGAATTATCAGCCAAAAGATGTGGTTTTTGTTTTGGACAAATCCGGCAGTATGTCAGGGATGAAATACGTACAAGCACAAAAGGCAGCAGAGTTTATCATCAGCCGTTTGTACGAAGACGACCGGTTTAATTTGATCCTTTTTAATCATGATATTGAAGCCTTTAAGTACTACTTTAACTTATTTGAATCAGATAAAAAGAAAGAAGCCATTGATTGGATTTATTCGTCCAGCGCAGGAGGAAATACCAACATCTACGGGTCGCTTGATATGGCCTTAAGGGTATTCCACAACGCAAAAAATCTTCAAAATCCTATCCTTGTCTTTTTAACCGATGGCATTCCCACCGAAGGAATTACCGATCCCGAGTCGATCGTTAAGCATGTCAATGAGTTTTCCCAAGGCATCAACGGATTACGCCTCTTTGCCTTTGGGGTGGGTTATGATGTAAACACCTATATTCTGGATCTGTTAACTACCAACAACAACGGCCAAACCTACTATGTGACTGAAAATGAATCCATAGAAACCGAAATCGCCAGACTGTTTTCAAGTATCAGCAAACCAGTTCTATCAGATGTAAAAGTGGAATTCATGAGCAATGACGTGGAAATCATCGACTATTTACCCAATAAAGGGTTAACCGTGTACAAAGATGAGCCTTTAAAAATATATGGACGCTATAAGGGCCGTGGAAACCTCACGATGAAACTTACCGGTAAGTTAGGTGATCAGAACTTTGAACAGGTTTATCATTTTAATGTTTCAAGTGACCTTAATAAATCTATTTCTCTATTGTGGGCCAGTCGTCAAATTAATGACTTGGTTAACCGCATCAGGTTGTACGGAGAAACTGAAGATATGAAAAACGAAATAATCACCTTGAGTAAACAATTCTCCATCCCAACGCCATATACCTCATACCTGGTTTCAGATGACACCACTCAAGATTATGATGCGGGTGGAACTCTTGTTTTCTCCAAACCTTCAACCAACCAACCGGCAGCAGCACCCAGCCAGCAAACGGGAAAATTTAGTGTGGTTCAATCCAAGCAAATGAATATGATGTCACAAGCCAGACAAGCTGAAGAGGCTGAAGAACTGATGCAAGAGGCCATGGAAGGCTCTGATTATAGGCTCATCAAAGGCAAACGC
Organism: Thermotogota bacterium; assembly: GCA_034659095.1. Lineage (GTDB taxonomy): Bacteria > Thermotogota > Thermotogae > MWEM01 > MWEM01 > JASUTC01. The sequence goes on along the minus strand of JAYEGQ010000062.1, from coordinate 16,462 downwards.
TTTATATGGAACGATGAAAAGAACGCCTGGATTGACGATGACTTTAAAGAGGAAAGGGTTATTAAGATTAAAAAATACTCCGATGACTATTTCCAACTCATTGACGAAAATAAAGATTTTATCGATTATTTGCAGTTAAAGGGAACTGTTTATCTAGAGCTTGATTCAAATTATTATGTTTTTTCGGAATAGTGATTGTGTGTATCTAAATTAGCTTTTAATTTTGTGGTATTCCTGTATACGGATGAAAATGCAGGTTGCAAAAGAAAAAACCTCCCTATATAATAAAGCAACTTTAAAAATACAAGGAGGCCACAAAATGCTTAGAAAGTATACGTGTGATTGAATCATTTATGCTTCGTTAAACTGCAATTTTTAGGAGGTCAGTCCGAAAATTTGTTTTTGTATCCGATGTTTCGTTTTTTTATTAATATGCTGAGTTTGATTTCCAGTTTGTCGTTTGCCGTTATTTCACCCATTGTGGGGTTTGGGCTGGATAAGATTGGTACACAGTCTGTTTGCAGAATTATAGGATTTGTTAGTATTGCCGGGATCATTGGGTTGTTTCTCTTAAGAAAGCGTCAGAAAACGAATTTTGCCGGCTGAATCAGATATTCCCGACTCGTTCAAGATCGTGTTTCCATTCTTTGCTGATAAAATTACAGAATACTTCCGCCATTTCCGGATCAAATTGCTTTCCGGAATGGGTTTTGATTTCATTTATTGCATTTTCCCAGGAAAGACTGCCCCTGTAAGGACGGTCGCTTGTCATGGCATCAAAGGCATCGGCTATCGCCAGTATTCGGGATTCTTCAGGAATGCGGGTTCCAGATAACCCTTCGGGATACCCGCTTCCATCCCATCTCTCATGATGGTATCTGACAATGGGCACAATCTCTTTCAATTCCTGGGAGCTTTCAAGAACCTTTGCGCCGTACTCGGGATGCTTTTTCAGCTCAGCAAACTCTTCACCGGAAAGCTTTCCGGGTTTACACAACAGAGAATTTGGAATGAGTATTTTCCCGATATCATGAACCAATCCAGCCCAATAGATTTTTTGGATCCTTTCTTTTGAATAGCCCAATTTTTCGGCCAATGCGGCACTGATATTTGCAACGTTCTCTGAATGACCCTTTGTATAGGGATCGTGAAGTTCTAATATTTGAATCATAGACAGGATTAATTCTTTCTGAAATTTTCCCTGCCAAATCATATACCGCTGCATAGCCAAAAATGCAGAAGCCACATTTGAAAACGCATTCATGAGCTTCAAGTCCTCTTTGTTGAATGTTTTTTTACTATTTTTGTCAATATCCAATACCATGCTTCCCATCTTTTTATCCCCAATTGTCAGTCCGGCAATCATGGAATAGGCGATGGGTTTTGTGGCATCTTCAATCTGAAGGGCCTTTTCATGACTCATGATGTTGCTCTTGTCCTGTTCCACAATTTGGTCTACAATAACCGTTTTATCGAATTCAAAATGATCCTCTATTTTTAAATCGATCTTTTGAAGTTTTTCAATATCATGACCAATGGCTGAGATAAAACGCCATCTATCACCCTCAAATAAAGAAATACTGCCATAATCGGCACTGGGTATCAGTTTGATGAGAATTTTCAAAATTGAATCTAAAAACTTTTCAGGGTTTTCCTTTGCCGCTTGTGAGATTTGTGACGTCACCGTCAATATACTTTCCAAACCCTTAGCCAAATTGGCCTTTTCCAGGAGAGATTTTTTTAATTCATTGTTCACATATTGTAACTTTTGCCTGTTTTCCTCAAGTTCTTTGTTCTTTTGGGTTAATTCAATATTTTGTGATGTGATTTTTTCCGTACTGCTTTTGATCCGCTTCTGAAGCTGAACATTCCAAATTAAAACCAGTAACATGATAATAATAAAAAGGGCAATGCTGAGAATAATATATAACCAAGGTATTTGAGTCGTTATACGCTTTCCTGTCCATTTTTGAATAATTTGCTCAATTTCACCTCGGGTAATTTTAGCAAGTCCGTCATTCAGAAGTCTTAAAAGGTTTTTATTACCTTTTTTAATGGCTGCATATACTTTATTTTCAAAGACAGGTCTTTCCATACGTCTCAGAATCGACTGTCCATCCAATTTTTCTATGTAGTAATCTGCAATGGGACCATCCGAAATAAAAACGGAAATCTCTCGATTAACAGCTGCTTCTACCATTTCCTTAACCGATGAATAGGTAATTATTTTCCCATCAATTTCACGATCTAACACAAATTCGTGGGCATAATCATCCTTAATGACACCTACATCAAATCCGGCTATGTCATTAATGCTCTTGATACCAAAGACATTTTCGTTGAAATAGATATACGTTTCCATATCGTAGAAGGGAATGGAAAAATCCATGCTTTGTTCGCGTTCAGGGGAATAAAAAAGCAACCCAATGACTGCGTTTTCGTTAGTTTGTACATAATCAAGCATATTGGAGAAAGAATCCATGTAAACGAATTCAACCTCTTGATCGATTTTTTGCGCCCAAAGAGACCAGATATCGTGAAAAACCCCCTTTGGATTTCCATCCTCATCGATGAATTCAAAGGGATAATAGTACTTTTCACCTAATATTTCTATCTGAGCTGAAAAAACTATTTGGGTTATAATGAGCAAACAAATAAACAGGATTGTTTTCTTCAAGTTTCCACCCTTTTCCAAATAAAAACCTCTTTTATTGTACCATAATGGGTTTATATAACAAAAGGAGTTTCTTTTTTTGGAAATGTTATTCTTTAGTTACAGTAAGCCAAAATAATGATATATGTTCTTCCAACCCTTATGATCGGTGATTGTTGCCACGTACAAGGTTTTCTCATCCTCGGATATTAAAAGGGGTGATTGTCCTTTCAGTTCATTTTTGGAATAATCTCCGACGCTTTTTCCTTTTATCAGGTGATGTTCTTCAAACCACATATCCGCAAGGATTTCTACTCCATTTTCTATTGTTATGGATTCATCAAAAATGGCACCAAAATCCGTGATTTCAAATTCAATACCACGCATCTTCATTCCCAGAGGTTTTTCGGAAATGATATGGTTTCTTTCGTCTTTCATGCCACTCATACAGGTCATGATCACTTTTGAATCCAGTTGTGCGATTTTATTCAAAACGTCTTCTGGTATGTAAAGGGTAAAGGGAATGATCAGAAAATCATAACCTGTCAAGTTCGAATCCCTGAAGATAAAATCAACCTGTTCTCCATGTTCAAATATGGGGCGGTAGAGTTCCATGATTGAAGTAAAGTAGTCAAAATCCTCGTCCACACCATTGATGGCGTGCATCCAAGCTACTTCATAATCGAAGTATATACCGATTCTCGCCTTTTTTCTTCCCAAAGCTTTTTCCTCACTGAGTCGTTTACAAACTTGCAGTCTTTGGCTTCTTTCCGGATTCCCATCGTAATTCAGGATACCGTTGTGATATTGCTCGGCTCCAAAGGGCAGGGCACGATATCTGAAAAAGACGATATTGTCAGCCCCTTGAGACAAGGCTTGTCTGGAAATCTTTTCCATCCAGCTGTGATTGTAATAAACGTTGCGTACTTGCCAATTTACCCTGCCGGGTTGTTGTTCCATAATGGTAAAGGGGGCTCGCTGTAGGGACCACATCAAATCAAAATTCATTCCGGCAAACCAAGGTTTGAAACTCTTTCCAAAATGATAGTTATCGAAGGAGAGAAAGTCGTATTGACTTTCAATTTTCTTATAATCGATTTCTGTGAAATTCATCATCAGATTATGGGTGATGGGTTTGCTTGAATAGCGTTTGATGATATCAATTTGCATCTGTGCAAAATCCATGATTGAATCCGTTGAAAAGCGATAAAAATCCAATAATTGATGAGGATTTCTTAAGGCATTGGTACGTTTAGGCGTTGTGATTTGAGAAAAGTCATCGTATTGCTGGGACCAGAAAACTGTCCCCCAATCCCTGTTTAAATCTTCGATGACGTCATATTTGTTTTCAAGATACTTTTGAAAGGCTGTGTCGCATTTCTCACAATAGCAATAAGTTGTATCTTCGCATCCGAATTCATTATCAATCTGCCAGGCGTATAAATTGTCTTTTTTACCGTATCGCTCAGCCAGTTTATGGATAATTTTATCCACATAGACTTTGTAAATATGGCTGTTATAACAGTAATGTCTACGGCTGCCAAAATTCCTTACAAGCCCTTTATCATCTTTCTGCAAGATCTCCGGATGCTTTTTGATGAGCCATGCTGGAGGAGTCGCAGAAGGAGTGCCGATGATAATCTTGATGTTAAGTTCATGGGTTAGTTGGAATAATTTGTCCAAAAGAGAAAAATCATATTCTCCTTCGAAAGGTTCCATGACATGCCAGGCAAATTCTCCTACCCTTATCAGTTCGATCCCATTTTCTTTCATGATGATCAAATCGTTTGCCATTTGAGGCAGTGATTTCAAATCAGTATCCCAATGCTCGGGATAATAATCCACTCCTATCATTACATCCCCTCCTGTATTCTAACTTCTTTTCTCTTCTTATTCTTCTATTGCAGTTATTTCACCGAATCCGGTTATTTCATCTTTCATAGTTATTATACCCTTTTGGGAAAATTTAAACATGCTAAGCTTTCTCTTCAAGATCTCGGATAATTCAAGCAATCTCTTTGAAGATAGTTTCAGTTTTCGATCACTGTAACTTGTGCCCGATTTTTAACCTTTTACAGCACCTACCGTTAACCCTTGGATAAAATACTTTTGGAATATGAGGAAAACTACCAAGGGAACAGCTGCTGTTATCAACGATGCCGCTGCGATCAAATTCCAAGAGGCATGATATTGACCCTTCAGATTGACCAATCCCAGGGTAATTGTTTTGAACTCATCAGAACTCAACAGAATCAACGACCAGAGGTAGTCATTCCATATCCATGTGAATTCCAAAATCCCCAAGGCCGCTATTGCCGGGAGTGTTAAAGGCAAAGCAATTTTGGCATATACAACAATATCCTTTGCACCATCTATCTTTGCCGATTCAAATAAACTCACCGGTATGGATTTCATGAAATTTCTCAGGAAAAATGTACAAAATCCCAGTTGGAAAGCGATATGGAATAGAATAACACCCTGATAGGTATCATAGATGTTCAAGGCGTTGGATAATCTGAAAACGGGTATTAGCAGCATCTGGAACGGAATTAACATGCCACTGACAAATACTAGTAAAATGGTCTTTGAAAACTTGAACTCATAATAAACCAAAGCAAACGCCGATAATGTTGACAGTAACAGGGCCCCTAGAACAGAAGGAACCGTAACAATAAAAGTGTTTTTGAAATATGTTTTCATATTACCGGTTGTCCAGACTTCTTTAAAATTCTCAAATTCGACTTTTTCAGGTGCTTTCCACCAATACTCACTGGTCATGATTTCATCCATGGATTTAACGGAGGTGAATGCGGCAATCACAAATGGGATCAGCCATATGATAACGATTAGTGTGGAAATGATGTAAAAGGCGAAAACAACTGACTTTTTCTTTTTATTCATACTATCATCCTTCCGTTTTGACGACGTTGTTGAGGTAGACGATGATAAATCCGAGTGTGATGATGAACTGTATAACGGCTATTGAAGAACCGTAGCCCATTCTGTAATTGTTAAAGGACTCAATATACATATAATTGGCCAAAACACTGGAAGAGTTAAACGGTCCACCTTGGGTCATGGCGTATACGATGTCAAATGCTCTTAACGAGTCAATCACACTGATGCTTATGGCAACGATGGTTGCGGGTTTTAACATGGGCAATATGATGTTAAAAAATCGTTGACCCCAGTTTGCTCCGTCTACAATGGAAGCCTCCACAAGTTCAGGTGGGACATTCTTTAACCCAGCCAAGTACAACACCATGACATAGGGAATCTGTCTCCAGATTGCGGCAAAAATCAGGGAAAATGTGACAAAATCCGGGTCACTTAACCAGGGAAATCCCCTTTCAGCCATTCTGGAAGTCTCCAGTTCAAATCCGGTGATTCTGTACACGATAAATGAAGCGATTAAGGTAACAGCCAACGTGGTCAGTGTCACACCCCATCTTTTTTTGGAAGTTCTGTATTCAAGCTTTCTGTTGAACAACCAACCGATCAAAAATCCCAGTGCAACCGGCAGGGCAATGAACAGCAGAAAAACGGATAGACCTTGTTGTATTTGTGCCAGATTTTCAATCCCCATACTTTCAAAAAATGTACTCAAGGCACCTCTTCTGGGTTCAAATATCCAGGACCAAATCTGAGCGATAACGACAAATGACAGGGTCATGGACAAATAAAACAACGTCTTGTAAATTTTATTTCCGGGTAGTTTCATATCAAAGAGCATGGCAATCAAAAGCCCGAATGGGACCGGAATTCCCACAAATAATATCAGCCAGTACAGGTTGTTTCTAAGGGAAGTCCAGAACACTTTATTCTGGAATAATCTGATAAAATTATCAAAGGCTACAAACTCTTTTGTTGCAGACATGCCATCCCATTTTGTAAAACTCATTATGAAAGTTTGCACAATGGGAGCCAGAACCCATAAAACGTACATAAAAAGAGGTAATGCCAAAAATGCCCATGGTACCCACCATCTTTTTTTTGATACTCTCAATTAAGTCACCTCTTCACCGAAACGGTTTATTTATAAAGGACGCACATGAAGTGCGTCCCTCTTTAACATATTCGATGTCAAATAACTACTAAAACAACTGTTACTTATTCAAAAATCCTCTGTCTTTCATTTTCGAGTCTATCCAAAATGTCGTCCAAGTTATCTGGGAACATCATGAATTCAACAAAACCGTTCATACCAATGTTGGCCATCTCTGGATTGGTGTCTCTGTCGTAGAATCCCATAACGCCATCGGAAGCAAGAATCATGTCGAGACCCTTTTGTGCGTGTGCATCCGGTGCAGGAACGCTTTTGTTGGCTGCCAGTCTTCCAAGTTCCTTTGAAATCTTTGTCTGAACTTCTTCGCTTGCGATAAATTTCATCCATTTAACTGCTGTATCTTTGTTCTTTCCGTTCTTTGGAATCATCCAACCGTCAATTGGTGTTTCTTCGTAAACTTTGAAATCAGGATTGATGATCGGGAATCTGAAGAAGTCCATGTCTTCTCTCATAGCCTCAGGTGTGGAATCTTTCAGGAACTGACCCATCAGATACATTGCTGCATCATCTGTAATCAGTCTGTTCAAGGCTTCCTGCCAACTGAGTGAACTATGTTCGTAAAGGAAGTATTCGTTGTCAATAAGAACTTGCCAATACTCCATAGCATCTTTTATTTCTTCTGAATTATAAGCTTTTTTACCATCCAAAAGTGGAATGTAATGATGCAGGCCATTGACTCTCATGTTGAAATAGTCAAACCACGCTGCTGATGTCCAAAGGTACTTTGTTCCGATGGTAATCGGTGTGATGCCTTCTTCTTTAAAGAATTCACAAACTTCTAAGAATTCATCCCATGTCTTTGGTGTGTCTACACCATAATCTTCAAACATGGATTTCTTGTAATAAACTGCCCACCAGTACCAGGATTCCGGTACCATGTAAACTTCATCACTGAAAGAACAGGAACTTCTGAATGCCTTCGGGAAATACTCTTCAAAAGTCATCTCATCAAATACTTCTGTTAGAGGAACGATCAGATCTTTTTCTGCAAAGTATCTCATTCTTTCTCCAGCAAACCATGTCACTACATCCGGCCCTTCCTTTGCACCCAACCATGTTCTCAACAGTGTTTTAAAATCTTCGTGCGAGAAAATGTTCAGTGTGACATCGATATCCGGGTATTCCTCTTCAAACATCTGAACAACCATCTGAGTGACTCTCTTTGGTTCTGGGTCACCGGCGTTTGAGTTGATAACCAATTCTGCTGCAAATGATGCGGTTACCAAGAAAACCAGTAATCCGATAAGCAAAAATCTTCTTAAATTCATTCATGACACCTCCGTTTATTTTGCCGCTTTCTTATGCGGTTTCTCTAATAATCAACTGTGTTTTAAACTGAACCTTTTCGTTCTTTCCCTCGTTAATGATTTCAACTGATTTCCTGATCATCTCTTTGATGGGAATTCTTACTGTGGTTAATCCCAAAACCTTTGCGTAGAATACATCATCATATCCGATGATGGGGATGTCTTTTCCGGGTATGATTTCCATTTTTCTGAAAGCGGATATTGCACCCATTGCCATTAAATCGTTGTAGCAAAAAACACTGTCAAAAGTGATATTGTCTCTTTTTTTAAGAAAATACTTTTCATTCAGTTCTACACTAACCGGTAAATGTTCGATCAGCACAGTTGAAGTATCGCCTCCTGATTCTTCAAAACCTGACATAAAACCACTTTCTCTGTCGATCGTAATTAATTTCCTTGGATTTCCCATAATCAACAAAGGATGTTTTACGCCAAGCTCTGCAAAATAAGAACCAACACTTTTTCCACCCTCATAATCATCGGTGTACACTTCAGGATAATTTTTATCTTCAAAATGCACACCAAAAGATAGGAATTCAAAACCCCTTTCGTGCAATAAATCAAGATGTTCGGTCTTATACCCTTCCGGTGCAAGGATCATGTAATCCACAGAGTTAAGCTCCATCAGTCTGATCGCCGATACTTCTGTTTCAAGCTTTTTATTGGTATCCGTTACGATGATTGATAACCCGTATTCTCCGGCGATATCTTCAAGATCACCAACCAATTCCGAATAAAATGGATTTCTGATATCTGAAACCACAATACCAATTCGGTTTGTTTTTGCTCCCTTTAAGGCCCTGGCGCTGGTATTGGGAACATATGCCATTTCCTTTACCAGTTCCTGAATCCTGTCTCTGGTCTGAGGATTCACATCCGGTCGATTGTTCAAGACCCGTGAAACAGTCATTTGTGAGACACCAACCTTTTTGGCGATATCCTTCAACGTAATCCTTTTCAACCAACACACCTCATCGTTAATTTTCATTTATCCTTACCGTTATCGTTAACGGCACTATCATAACAAATAACTTTCTCCTGACCAAACTTGATTTTCAGGGATTATGAGCGATTAAAAGTTTTATGCTTTAATTTTCTTGATTTTTCTTGATTTTGCTTAATATTAATTATGATTTTGTGTTTTTTGGAAACACAAATATAAAGAGTTTTTTCAAAATTTACGACTCTTTTATTTTGTTTCTCTGATAACATTTCTTATAATGAAGCATGGAGTTTTTCCCAGAGGGAAAACACTCCCAAGGTCAATGTCTTTTTTGACCATACTCCGGTGCTCCCCTACTTTAGATGAGCTCCAAAAGCAGCTTATATGTATTCTCCAATCCCGCTTTATGCGTTCTCTCATAACCATGTGAGGCGGATACTCCCGGTCCGATGAGGGCAAAGGCTGCGTCCATTCCGGATCTCAGGGCTGCCCCGGCATCGGAGCCGTATCGGGGATAGCTATCAACGGCAAAGTTTAGGTTCTTTTCTTTGGCGATTTTAATGAGTTTTGTGGTTAATAAATAATCATAAGGTCCGTTGGAATCTTTCGCACAGATGGACACGCATGTTTCGTCTGTTTTTAAGTCGTCTCCCACAGCGCCCATGTCCACGGCAATCATCTCGTCGATATCATTTGGAATACCAGTGGAAGCTCCGTGTCCCACTTCTTCGTAGTTGGTGAAGAGCAATTCAACGCGCCTGGACAGTTTGAGTTTTTCTTCTTTAACTGCTTTTGCCAATTCAATCAGAATAGCGACGCTTGCCTTATCATCCAGGTGTCTGCTTTTGATGAAACCGGATTCGGTAACCACTGTTCTAGGATCAAAGGAAATAAAATCACCGGACATGATACCCAATGTTTCTGTATCATCAGCTGTTTTAACCAACTTATCTATCACAACTTCAACCGTAGTATTATCACGTTTGATTGTATTCACATCATCATACACGTGGACGGATGAATGGTTTAATTGTATGGTTCCGCTGTAAGTTCTTCCTTCTCTTGTATGAATGATACAATTTTCTCCTTCGATGTTGTTTTCAGGAAATCCACCCAATTTTGTGATTCGAATTCTTCCGTTGTCTTTGACTGCTTTGACCATGGCTCCCAATGTGTCAATATGTGCTGATAACAACAATGGATTTTTTTCACCGCCAAGGGTTACTCTGATGCTGCCTTTTTTGTTTGATAAACCGCATAACCCATTTCTTTGAACATTTCCTTTAAATGGTCTTCAATAACTTGTGTAAAACCGGTGGGACTTGGCATGGAACAAAGCTCCTTAATGTTATCCGTTATATTTTCCACTCTTTTTTTCATCGTATTCTCCCTTCTCTGTTTTTTGTATGCAATTGATTATACCTTCTTTTTCGAAAGGTTTGGCTAAATAATCATCAAAACCCATGTCCAAAATCCGTTTTTTATCTTCTGCAGATGCGTAACCGGTAAGGGCAATAATGGGAATTTCCTTACCCCTGTCTAACTTGTGAATTTCTTTCATGGCTTGATACCCGTCCATAATGGGCATTTGAATATCCATAAAGATTAAGTCAGTCTGATGTTCTTTAAATATTTCGATTGCCTTTTCTCCGTTTTCAGCTTCAAATACCTTTAAATGATATTCTTGCAATATTTTTCTCAAAATAAAACGGTTTATTCGATTATCTTCTACGATTAAAACCGTTTTTATTGTACTGATTAACAATCTTTTAGTTTCCAAATCAACGAAAGTCTTTTGTGTTTCTTCAATTCCCTTGATCGGGATGATCACTTCAAAACGCGTCCCTTTTTGTTTATTGCTTTTAAGGTTGATGATCCCTTCAAACTGCTGGATGTAATGTTTAACCAATGTCAATCCCAATCCAATTCCAGAGTATTTTTTTTGAAGGGAGCTGTCTTCTTGATAAAAGTAATCAAATAGCTTTTTTTGCGTGTTTTCGTCCATTCCAATGCCGGTATCTTCAATCACAATGACCAATGAATGAACGTTTTGTTCATTTTTTTTCAATTTAAAGGAAGAATGAACAAATCCCTCATTTGTGAACTTAACAGCGTTTCCCAACAAATTATCTACAATTTGTTTAATACGATTAGGATCACTGATAATCTTTTTTGGAAGTCCTTCAAAATTGGTTTTAAATTCAATACCCTTCTCTTTGGCGGATATTTTAAATAAATCTATTGATTGCAAAAACAAACGTTTTGGGTTAAAAGAGATTTCAGAGACTTCAAAATGTCCGGATCTTAATCGGCTGATCTCCATTAATTCGTCTATAATGCGTTTTAATTCAGCAGAGGATTCCAATGCTATTTGTACCATAGATATTCTTTCTTCCTGAGTAATTTTCCCCTCAGTAATAATTTCTAAAGTTCCTATGATACCTGAAAGTGGGGTTCTTAATTCATGGCTTATATTTGCCAAAAATAAAGACTTGGTACGATCTAATTCTTCCGCTTCCAATTTTGCCTCATTTAATTCTTCGGTTCGCTCATTTAGCTTTTCAGTGAATTCATATTTGATATTCTGAAGTTCCTCTTTAAGTCGGTCATTTTCTTCTTTCTTCTCTTGAATTGTCTTTTTGAAATTTTTTATCTCCCGCTGGGATTTATACTCGTTTTTATAAATAAAATAAATGATCCTGGAAAAAACCCAGGCGATGACGAGAATGACACTCACTGCTAAAAGATTGGAAGAGGTGTAACTGGATGGTCCGGTTTTTCCAAAAGATGTTAAAAAACGCATGTAAACAATACTTCCCAGGAACAATAATGCTGTTGTTTGCCATTTAGCTGTGTAAATTATGGCCAAAATAAAGATGACCGCTGTGTATGATGAGAAAAAAAACGAGCGATATGAATAATTACCTAAGAGATAACTGACAAACAATAGATAGACAACTGTCGGGATGAAAAAGAGCCATTGTGACTTATGGTTTAATGACTTTTTTTTGACCCTGAGTAAGATAACCCAAATTGTGGTAAAAACCAACAAAAGTGAACGGGACCATATGATATCTGTGTATTCGTTGTTAATTTCCGAAAGAATTAATACAAAAAAAAGGGCAAAAATGGAAAAAAACATGAAAAAAAACAGCTTTGTGAAATTTTTTTTGGCTAAAAAACATGAAAAAGCATCGTTATCGTCATTCACACCATTCACAAAGTATTGCATTATTGTTTCAAATAAACATCTTTTCATAATTATCATTTCCTTTGAGGTATTTTCTTTATCTTATTTTACCATAAAAAGAGGTTAATACTGTTTATAAAACCCCACATGAAAGATCTTGAAACTGTTGTATCGTTTACGCTTGCAAGTTATTGAGTTGACCTGTCATCATGAGTATTCCCACGATGAGAAGTAAAATTCCTCCAATTTTTTTCAATAGACTTTCATATTGCATGATGCGGGGCATGTATTTGTAAACAACCCCAACAAACATGGCCAAAAGGAACAAAGGAATACCCATACCCAAAGAATAAACCGTTAGTAATGCTGTTCCTTTGAGTACATCCGTTGAGTTTGCAGCAATCACCAAGATGGAGCCTAATACAGGACTCACGCAAGGAACCCAAACAAAAGAGATCAATATTCCCAACAAAACTGCACTCCAAAAACCAGTAGCTTTTCGGTGATTGTTGGAATTGTTGAAGATAGTGAAGGATGGTAATTTAATCCAATTCAAATAAGATAAAGCGAGTATAATGATAAATGCCCCTCCAATTAGAGAAATCCAAAATTGGAATCGGGATAATGTTGATCCAATGAGGCCGGATAATGCTCCTAAACCAATGAAGATTATACTTAATCCAAGAATAAATCCCAACGATTTGATAATCTTTGTCCATTGAGATTTGGTATCACCCATGATAAAACCAATGTATCCCGGTAATACGGGAAAGATACAGGGTGAAAAGAAACTTAGTATTCCACCTGTAAAAGCGGCTATAAAACTAACTGTTGCTGTCGCTTGAAAACTGCCTTCCAATGTGATTCCCCCTTTTAGTATACCTTATGTGGGTATATAGACGCTGAAAGATTGAAATTTATTTTTTTCAGATGGATTTTAAGTATTTACTATAATATAATAGACTATAATACTTATTAGGGTAACCAAAAAACCGTTGGAAAAGTGTGATGATATAGATTATTACATTATCAGCCGTATAATAAAAACGATTCGTATGACGAACAAATTTCGCTGAAATTGCTCAAAACACCATCAAATGCTCATGGTGAAAACAAAATTTTGTTAATTCCTATGATACTGTTATAATCGGTGTGAAAGGGTTATTTTAAAAAATTATCGACGGAGCAGATTTTCTCTCTTAAATTGTATTGTCAAAAATGAAGAAAAGTCGCTTTTTTTTCAATTATTAAACGAGTAATTGGAGGTTTTCTGATGAAAAACGTTGTAAGGGTCATTATTGCATGCGTTGTTGCTTTCGTGTTGTTTATTGTTGTTCAGTTTGTTACCGGACATTATGGCGAGTGGTTTACTTCATCCAAGTATTCCATAGAGTCTGCAAGAATCGAACAAACTATTAAGGACACAGGTGAGGTTGAGGTTCATGAAGTGATTAAATACGACATGAGAAAGCCATTCAGGGGATTATATCGTTATGTTCCTCAGGACAGGTATGTGAAGATCAGTAATGTAAGGATTTGGGTGGAAGAGGATAAGGATGCTTATGTTCAATATTTAAAAAACACAGAGAATGAATTTGAAGCACGGGTATGGATTGTTCCCTGCAGATCCAATCAGGAGCTGGATCCTGAGGGGAAGAAATACACCCTTCATGTGAGTTATGTTGCCAAATACGTTGTGGAAGACGGGAAAGATTGTACTCAAATATTCAGACAATTCTGGGGACCGGATTGGGATGCTCCGGTTGACAATCTGACAGCCGTGTTTAACCTTCCAAGTTCCATGTCACCTACGGAGATTTACACCCATCCGAAGGCAAAGGTTAACCAAAACGGGAACACCATCGAGATGTCCATCAGGCATTTACCGCCTTATGCCTTTGCTGAAACCAGAATGGTCTTTGACCCGCAGGCGGATATGAAATTTTCAGTTTCGAATAGTTCATTGGACTTAAAGGCCATAGCCAAGGAAGAAAATCTGTACAACAGGCAAAGAAGCTTGAGAATTGTCGTACCCATCGTTGTTTATTTTGTCATTTTAGCCTTAGTCATTCTCGTTTTCAGATTCTTTGGAAAAGAACCGGAGATACAATATCAGGGGATCTATGAGAGGGAATTGCCTACAAAGGATTCACCCGACTTTGTCAATTCAGCTGTGGTGAATCTTGTTGGTAATGTTGATAATGACGGTATTTCAGCCGTAATGTTGGATTTATACCGGAAGGACTACATCACCTTTGAACAGACAGATAAAAAGAAAGTGGCGGATTTACTTATCTTTAAAAAGGAACAAACGGGAACAGATCTATCCGAAAGTGAAGCGTATTTCTTTAATTTTCTAAAAGGATATTCTATTGACAAAAAACTTGATTTTAAAGATTTGAAGAAGACTTTGAAGAAAAGCGAAAGCAAGGCTAAAGCCTTTAACTCAAAATATAGTGCTTATCAGAGTATTGTCAAAGATAATGTTCGAGCAAGGGGTTATTTTAAGACAACGGGTTATGTCTTTGCCCTCTTTCTTGGAATTTTATTGGGAATAGGCGGTATTGTGATTACTCCCTTCATGATCACCCCTCCCACCGCTGACCTTCAGATGTTGGCGGCTATTCTCTCAGGTGTTTATTTATTGACCGCTGCTATTATTCTATTCCTTCCAAAGGATGTCTTTGGAAAATGGACGAAAGAAGGTTTGACTTATTACAGAAAATGGATCAATCTGAAAAAATTCTTGGAAGAATTTTCACTCATGTCTGAATACCCACCGGATTCAGTGATTGTATGGGAAGAATTTCTGGTTTACGCTACAGCCTTTGGTATTGCGGATAAAGTTGAAAAGGCGTTGAAAAAGTTAGTGCCCAGGGAACAGTGGGAAAGGCAATCCAATCATAGTCTGATGTACGGAGCCTATGGATATGGGCTGGGTTATAACATCGGATCTGTGAGGAATGTGGCATTGCAGACCGTAGCTAAGACCTCGTCAGGAAGTGGCGGAGGATTTTCCGGAGGAGCCGGAGGAGCCGGAGGTGGCTCTGGTGGAGGCGGCGGTGGCGCCTTTTAACGTCAACTTTAAGATAATTTTGGAGGTTATTCGATGAAAAGACTTGCGATTGTTGGTGCTCAATGGGGAGATGAAGGCAAAGGCAAAGTGGTTAATTACTTTGCCAAGGATTATGAATGGATCGTTCGATTTTCCGGAGGAGCAAATGCCGGTCATACGATTTATGTGGATGGAAAAAAATATGTGAATCACATTCTGCCATCCATTTCACCCGACACTGATTCAAAGGCCTTTCTGGGAGCCGGTATGGTGATTGATCTGGAACAGATGATCAAAGAAATTGAAATTATCGAGCAAGATTATCCCGGTTTTTCCTCAAGGATTCATATAGACAGAGAAGTGTTTTTGGTTTTGCCCTGGCATAAACAAGAAGATGCCATCATTGAAAGTTGGCGGGATAATCCCATTGGAACAACGAAAAAGGGAGTTGGTCCCGCATATACCGACAAAGTTTCCAGAGAAGGCATCAAGTTTTATCATCTGTTGGATGAAGAAATGTTGATGGAAAGGTTGAAAAACTCCTATAAATTGAAAATGAAGATGTATGATGAAAAACTTGAACAGGATTATAAGGATGTATTCGAATACCTTGTTCTTTTAAGGAAAAAATTAGAGCAGATGAATGTGAATATAGCCAGTGCCGTGGATATGGCAGATGTGTTCAGAAACACATCGGTTTTATTTGAAGGAGCTCAAGGGGTGTTGTTGGATTTGGACTTTGGAACTTATCCCTTTGTAACTTCGGGTGCGTGTATGGCCCATGGTGTTTCAGCCGTTGGTTTTTCAACCTTTGAATTGGATTCTGTAATGGGTGTATTAAAAGCCTATACAACCCGTGTGGGCGAAGGTCCCTATCCAACTGAAGAAACAGATGAAAGAAAAGTGGAAGAGTTAAGGGAAAAGGGGAACGAATACGGTGCCACAACCGGGAGGCCCAGAAAGGTTGGTTGGCTGGATTTACCGGCGTTGAGATATGCAAAAATAAGATCGGGTTTGACTGAATTTGTCATTACCAAGGCAGATGTTCTGAACGGAATGGATGAGATCAAGATTTGTACGGCATACGATGTGAATGGCAGGATTAAAGAGATTCCCTCATCATCATACGATTTCTTTGTGGCCAAGCCGATTTATGAAAGTCTGAAGGGATGGCCCAATACCCGGCATATCAACTTTTTGAAATACATGACGTTTATAGAAGAAAAAACAGGTGTAAAAATTAATCAC
>JAYEGQ010000061.1:0-4141 GCA_034659095.1 Thermotogota bacterium | reverse complement strand
CGCCCTTTTCTCATAATAAAAAAGCCTCTGTAAAGAGGCTCATTCAATCCGATAATCTTTCTCTATTTGTCAAGGTAATCTGAAAATTGACCCGTGTTTCTTATTCATTTATTCTGACATTCTACAGACAGCTACATAGGTGCAGAAGAAAGCCGTATGCTTGCAAATTTTGACGATATGAGTCTGGTGGAATTGCTGGTTGAAAAAGGAAAAGACGCCATCAAGGATTTGCCCAAAAATATCCATGACAATAAAGATGCAATAGCAGAAGCCATAGAAAACAATCTGCGTAAATTAATCATTGAAGAAAGTCCGACCAACCCGATGTATTATGAAAAAATGAGTGTGCTTTTAGATGAACTCATTAAGCTGCGAAAAGAAGCCACTTCAGAATATGAAAAGTATTTGCAGAAAATCATTGCCCTTTCAAAAAAAGTGAAGAGACCAGACACATCTTCTGAGTATCCTTTTTCATTAAATACAAACGCTAAAAGGGCGTTGTATGATAACCTTGGCGAAAATGAATCAATCGTAAATGAATTAGACCATAAAATTATGACAACAAAGAAAGACGGATGGAGAGATAATATACAGAAATCAAAGGCTGTTAAATATACCATAACAGAGGTTCTGGACAAATTTAAAGTAAAAGAACCGGATGCTGAATATATCCTGAATCTGGTAAGAAATCAGAGAGATTACTAATGGAACAAATTACAATCAGCAATATTAAAATTGATGTGGTTCGCAAAAATATTAAGAACATACATCTGGCTGTTTACCCTCCAACAGGCAGGGTTCGCATTGCTGTACCATTAACAGTAAATGGAGATGCTGTTCGTCTTTTTGCCATTTCAAAATTAGGCTGGATAAAACGACACCAAAGAAAATTTGAAGGACAGGAAAGAATTACGCCAAGAGAATACAAGAACAGAGAAAGCCATTATTTTCAAGGCAAAAGGTATTTGCTGAATATCATTGAAGCGGATGCACCGCCCAAGGTTATTTTGAAAAACAAAACTTACATTGACCTTTATGTAAGACCTGAAACACAGGTTGAAAAACGACATGAAATAATGACTGAATGGTATCGGGTTGAACTGAAAAAACAAGTTCCTGCAATCATTGAGAAGTGGGAAAAAGTATTGAATATTAAAGTGAACGAGTGGCGAGTAAAGCAAATGAAAACCAAGTGGGGTTCATGCAACATTGAAAAGAAAAGAATTTGGATAAACCTTGAACTGGCAAAGAAGCCCGATTATTGTTTAGAATACATCATCGTGCATGAAATGGTCCACTTAATGGAAAGGCTTCACAATGAAAGATTTCTCTATTACATGGACAAATACTTGCCAAACTGGACGCAATTAAAAACAGAGTTAAGCAAACTACCAGTAAGTCATGCAGATTGGAACTATTGATTAAAAAATCTCTACTCTGAGGGTCGGGCCATAGGAACATATTGATATTGTGAATAAACCATTACTACGGTCGGCAAAAAACGCGACTGTTTTGGACGTTAAAGATATCTGCTATTCACGTAATAAATTGAAATGATATAATATTTGTAATATACAAAGACTATCTGCACTGCAATCGGTGGATTCTTGAGTAGCACTGTTGGCAAGGTATGCCAAAACTGCCTAAACCAGTTAAACTATCACGTAAAAAACAATATCTTGTGTTTTTAGCTTGTGTATTATATTGAATACTTAAATTTTCAATCTACACCTGATTTCGACCTCAACAGACTCAGCACTATGGCAAGAAGTGTTTGGTTTAAATATCTTCAGTTGTTTAATTATTGAAATTTCCGAATACATGCTATATTCTTTAACAAAGAACACTATAAAGGGAAAACACATGCCATACTCAAGAAATTTTTTAAATAAAGTCATAGCCAGAGTAGACCACTTACCAATTCTAATTCTCGATGAGGAACGGCCATCTTCATTTCAAGAGCTGATCAGAAATGAATATCCTCGCATAGATGAACTTCGAGGGGTCGGAATTGAAATGCCGAAGCAAGGTGGTTCTTTTTCGGTAGAAAAATTACCTGTTATATGGAAACTTAAGAACAAAGACCAAACAATTGAAATTGATTTGAGTTCTAAATATTTTTCTTTAGTCGCGTTCAGATATGTAGAGTTTTTAGAATTCTTTGACAGATTATCAGATGTATATAAGCACTTTGTTGAAAATTATAGACCCGGCATCATTACCAGAATAGGACTAAGATATGTTAATGAAATCAGTTTGGATGGGAACCCTTTTGAATGGCAAAATCTGTTAAATGAAAACCTATATTCTACGCTGAATGCTTTTCCTGATATGCGAAATTCCTTTGCCCGCTCTATGCATCAGTTACATTTCACGGGGGATGACCACAAAATAGTTTTTCAATTTGGTATCTTCAATAGCGAATTTCCAAACACCATTGCAAAGAAGGAGTTCATACTTGATTATGATTGCATCTCTGAGGAAGAGCTTGAACCCCAAGAGGTGCTAGGGAAATTTACTCGATTCAATGATCTAATTTGTGAACTCTTTGAGCAAAGTATAGGTGATGGACTTAGGAAAATTATGAATGAGGAAGGTTGAAAATGACATACAAACAGGATTATTGTCCACAAGGTGATTATTTCATATGTTCGGAAACTTCGATGGCCAAGAGTGAACCGGAAAAAGTTCAGGAGGTGGTTCCCACTCAGTCTTTGCCATTAGATACAAGTTCATACCAATCTGTAAAAGAGTCTCTCTCTAAGCCCTCTGGAGAGATATCACATTCTTTAGATCTTCCACTTGACACACCACATTATAGAAAATCCTCGGTTAGGAAAACAACCTATCGAGTAACTAAGAAATAATTCCAGAGATGTCCATGTATCTCAAAAATTCACCCGTTATTAGGGCTAGACAAGGAGATATCTACAGAAATGTTGTGGCACCTTTTTCTGCAGTGCCTGTAAATGGTGAAAGCGATGCGGAGTTGGAAATTACGGAAATTGAATACCCTTATGCAGTGGTTTTATCCCAAGAGTGTGATCTTGAGCAGGATTTTACCAATAGGAAAATGACTCAAGATAAACAAGACAAGTTTCTTCCGGCAATTCTGTTTGCGCCAGCATATCTGGCTCAGCAGCTGAAGGAAGGCATACATCTTGAGAAGGTTGGTCTGAAGATGGAGAGGATTAATAGCGCCAATTGGAAGATAAGTAAACAGAATAGAAACTTACGATATCATTTTTTAAAAAAGGATCTGAATTTTGGAGTTCCCGATTTGGCTATTGATTTCAAACACTATTTCACGATATCGCGGGACGTGTTTTGTCACATAATATTAAATGACCAACACTATGTTGCCTCCCTTGGCTTTTTGTTTCGCGAGGACCTTTCAAATCGCTTCAGCCATTATCTTTCCAGAATCGGTTTACCTTTGATTGAGAAACCTACCGGAAATTTCGTTTAGTAAATTATCCAGATCGTTGCTAACTGCTATATTCCCAACTCATCCAATTTTCATATTTTAACTGATAACAATATCATACCGTAATTACACTTAACGGCTATCATGGTTGACCGGAGGCGTTCATTTAAAAATCGCAGAATGTCGATTTCATTCCCCTCTTTTTGCCTTCGTGACTTTCCACAACAAGGGGTTGCCCAGAACCCAAAATAGGTTCGACGTCGGGCGATATCTGCTATTGACGACAACAATTTAATAGCCTCAAATTTTTAGGTTTCAAAAACATATCTAAACAGATAATATCCTAAACAGGGTGAAGCGGTATGCTCCACCCTGATCTTATTTTTTACTACCCATACAAATTCTCAATCCATCTCATAGCTTCAGTATCACTGACTCTTCCCAGATATCTCTGAGTTGTTGATAGATTAGAGTGTCTGAGGATTACCTTGCTCACAATCTCAATTGGTGTGCCTGCCCGTGACGCATAGGTTGCAGCGTGTCTTCTGAGATCATGAGCTCTTAAATGGATACCTACGAGCTTACCTGCTTTTTGTATTGCCATCCTGGCTCCCTGGTAAGTTATTGGGAAGATTCTCTGCTCAGGACTGATTTCTTCCTCCTTGATATATTCTTTTAACCTATCAGCAACCTTTTTAGGGATAAAGACGGCTT
>JAYEGQ010000060.1:0-4162 GCA_034659095.1 Thermotogota bacterium | reverse complement strand
AATCAACTTGGGTTTGGTTTTCCAACATTAAAAAGACGTATATTTCGTTGTCGTTGTTGATATCGCTTACTTTATAGACGATGTCGCTTTCTCTGTCTGTTTCAATGATTTCGGGAAATAAGGATGGGTGGTATTCCAGGTTGTCTTCTGTTAAGTTCTTTACCCAGGGTTGTTTAATAGAAAAGGGTTGGAGTTTCGAAGAAACTCCGAGGAATTTGTTTCTTAAATTCCAGGAACTTGGTTTTGTTTTGGTAGATTTTTTTGAAGATGCTGTCTTTTTTGGTTTGTTTGGGTTTGATTTCTCTTCGGATCTTTTCAATGGTTTCAAAGCTGATGCCGGTATATTTGTTGATGACGTCGTTTTGTTCGTAGTTGTGGATCATGTTGATGATGATTTGTTTGATTGCAGGTGGTACTTGTTTCATTTCTTGTCCTCCCTTGATGGGGTTTGGGTTGGTTGATTATAGCATATTGTGTGGTAAAGGGATATTAAGAGGAGGGGATTTTATGTTTGTGACCTGTGTTATTATATCAGGGAGCGTAAAGCCATTATTGAGACTAGAGATGATAGGAACGGTTTGAGGCTTATGCAAACGCATGAGATCTTTTGTTTGCCATTAGAAGTTCCGGAAGATCAAAAATAGTCTGAATGCTGTTTCTGCTGCTAACAAAAAGTACTGTATTATTGTGAAACACTCTAGTTTTTCGACGAGAAACTTTAGAAAAAACTGGGCGACTTTAATTGTTTTATCAATTCGTTTGAGTATGGGATTGTTGAATTGGCGCATCAGATCATTTTACATCATGTTTTAGATTTTTTTATGGATCGGTATTTGAAGTAAAGTCGTTTTAGCTAAATGGATCAAAATGGGAGGGGGGATTGTGAAAACAATTAAAATTGATATTGATGATCATTTGCTTAAGAAATATCGAACTGAGCAGCTTGAATCTTTTTCAAAGGAACAATTGAGAAGTTTAGAAGAGGATGATTTGCTATATGAGATGATGCGAGCGAGTGAATCCAGTTTGGAATTTTGGAATAATGATATCGATGATGAGGCTTGGAATGACTTATAAACAAGGGGATATTCTCTTAATTCCAATTCCATTTTCTGATTTGTCTGTCTCAAAATAAGGCCTGTATTAGTGGTTTCAAAGGATGAATATAATTTTGCCTCACTGGATTTAGTCGTAGTTGCTATTACTTCCAATTTGAATTATTCAGAAAATAAAGTCATGTTAGAAAATGAGGATTTAGTAGAAGGTAATTTGAAATATAGTTCAAGTATAAAGTCTGATAAAAACTATTCTTTGTCCAAAGGTATCGTTATGAAGCGTTTTGGAGCTATCAAAAGAGAAAAGCTTATTCAGGTAGTTTCCGCTATTAAAGATATAATTGATGTTTAAATCATTTCAGTTTTAAGGAGTTATCAATCTCTTTTTTTATTTCTTCGTATGTTTTTTCAGAAACATCTATGAAAAGAGCTTTTAAATTTCTTGAGAGTTTTTCATCATCTTCTTTGTCTCCTAGGACCAAAACTTTGTTGTAATTTTCTAAATTCTTGTTTATTTCGCTTAAGGACTCATAAACCAATCGTGGTGATGGTTTTCTTTTGGTTTTGTCTTTGATGTATTTAGGGTTGAAATTCTCAATCCCTTTTTTTTCTGCATAGGCTTTATCTACACATGGGGCATATTTCCAAGCATTGATCTCAATACCCTCTTTTTCCAGTTCTGTGTTGATTGTATTGTTGATTTTCTGGACAATTTTTTCATTGAAATATCCCCTTGCAACACCTGATTGATTAGTAAAAACGATGTTCGTCATGGAAAAGAATTTTGAGAGATAATGGATAATATCGATGACTTCACGCTTGGATTTGATTTCTTCAAGGTAATTTTCATTTTTTCCAAGGTAGTTTTTTTCTTCAATGAGTGTACCGTCTCTGTCAAGGATGAGTAGTAAGGAATCTCTGTTGATCAGTTTTATTTTGTCTATCAGTTTGCTGGTGGAATATTTTTCATCATTTGTGTAAAGCATTTGTCCGTCAACACTTTTGATGGCTTGTCTTTCTGAGAGAATCCCTTTTGTGCTTTTGTTTTTATAATCCGGTCCTTTAATGTAGTAATTTGGTTTTAAATATCGAATGGTCTCTTTTCCGGTCTCAAAATCGCTGATGGTGACGTAATCCACATATTCAAGCGAAGCAATCATATAAGCTCTTTCCTCTTGTGAGTATATGGGTCTGTTTTCCCCTTTTCTTCTTTTCACATAGTAATCTGAAGTAAGTGAGACCATCAGGAGATCACACATTTTTGAAGCTGATTCAAAATGGTTGATATGTCCCGGATGAACCAGATCGAAGGCTCCATGACAGATACCAACGGTTTTTCCTGATGCTTTTAGTTGTTTTATTAGTTTTTGTGCTGTTGGAAATTCTATAATCTTCTTCATTATTGTCAAATCTTTCCTATCAAAGCGTTCAATATCCTTTTTGTACTTTTTCTAAAAGCGTTTCAAAGCTTTCGATGGAGTCTATTCTTACGGCTTTTCTGAAGAGTGAATCCAGGATTTCTTCATCATTGATGGTGTTGAGTTTTTCTTTGATTTCTTTGGTGACGTAATCGAATTTTTCTATGAGTATTTCGGTTATGTCTTGTTTTAATCTTTTTATAGCCGCTTCTTCCCTTTCCTCTGCAATCCATTCTTGGTAGAGTGCTGATTTCATAAGCATTTCCCTCCTGACATACTTTTTTAGCATTTCTTTTGAAAACTCTTTGGATGAGATCACGGACATGACAGATAATAAGTCGCTTTTCAGGGGTTCGTCTTCAACAGTGTTAATGGTGTTGATGGTGAGTTCTATGATCTCTTCGGGTGTTTCTTCCGGGTCTTTTTCCATTAAGAGTAATAATGGATATAGGCCGATGAGTTTGTTTTTAATGATGGTTGATTTTTTCAATTTCCAGATTTTGATGATGTCGTATTGATATTGAATCTTGCTGTTGTGATTGTCTGTATCTTTTAGTTCCATGGGTTTTTGTATGTCTTGTTTAAAGAAATAAATAGCCGCCTGTATGATAGACGGATTTCCCAAGCCTTTTCTTAAGGTGTATTCCCAGATGTCAGCCCGATATCTTAGCATTCTGGCTGAGAAAGATGTGTCTTTATAGCCTTGAGGTTCGATGTTGATGATCTTTTTGTCTTTTCCGTCGTCAATCCATATGAGTTTGTCCATGGAGGATTTGATCTTTGGTACTTTTTCTTTGTCCATTTCTGTTATTTCGATGCTTTTTGTACTTGGAACGATAAGTTTTACCCAGTCGTTCAGTGTTAGCTGTATGAGTCTTTTTATGGGGATGTCTATGTTTGCCACGTTTCACCTCGTTTTGGCGGGGGTTTATAATGATTTAATGATAGCGTGATTTCCACCTGTGTTATTATATCATGCTGAGTCAAACCCTTGGCTTTTGGTTGGTTCAGAAGTCGATCTTTTCTGGGGAGACTCTCCCAAAAGCAATGGGCCAAAGCAATGGGGACGGTTCGTGCGGCTGAGCAAGGTCGTTACATAAAGCGGGTGTAAATCCCGTCGGGCAAAGGCTAACCACCAGTCCGTAACCGAGTGTTGGAGGCAAGAGCGGTAACAGGAAGCTTTAAGCGTACACAGGCGAGCAGGTGAGGGTGACGGAAACTGAATCTGTCGAGCCCCGAAATCCTAAATGGGAAAGCAGAAGCTTTGAACCGAGACGAATGCAGCATCTCAATCACCGAAATGGTAAGGGGGTTGAGATTTCCCCGGGGTCATAGAGACTGGAGCGTCTGAGCCTATGGCTGAGCTTGGATGACAAACGATGTAACGGCAACTCAGGAGACCCTAACCCGTCTTCACTCAGAGGGAGTATGGCCGACAAGCGATACAAAGTGAGGGAGCCAAAAGAGGGTTAGGGAGTCGGATCATTGCATAGTACCTAAGAAACAGGGTAATGCCTGGACAGGGAAGGCGATGACGAGGCAGTGCCTTTGCCGGAGAAACATTCTACACACGCTGAGGTGATTATTGAATGAAAACGAAACCGGTAAAGATAGCCAGGATGAAGAAAGAAATCTTGGTGAATACGGCTTCGAAGAGCCGTGTGCGTGAGTAGCGCAAGCACGGTTCTG
>JAYEGQ010000059.1:0-20872 GCA_034659095.1 Thermotogota bacterium | reverse complement strand
TTGCAATTCGTTTTGTTCCTTAAAAATTCGCTCATTTGATCTATTTTCGATCCTTGAAATACCGAAACATATTCCTCCTGTGAATGGGAATAAACACTGATCAAATATTCGGATGTCCCCAACACTGGTTCAATCTTAAATTCACCTTGGAATGACAAACCCAAAGGAATAGGCCAGTCATAGGCCTCCTGGTCCGACATGAATGAAATTGACAAAAGAAAATAGATGGGGAGTAAAATCACAATGATGATAAAGACAATGAACATATAAAAGATGGTTCTGCCGATGAGCTTTTTAGTTTGCTTTGCTTTGAGATCCTTATGACTCATTGTTCCTCATCCCCTTCGAAAGCTCCTGATACCTTTAAATATAGAACCGCAACGACCGATACCACTAACGCAACGATAACGGAATATGCAAGAGCCAGTTTGTATTCATTTTGAACCTGTTC
Source organism: Thermotogota bacterium (assembly GCA_034659095.1). Lineage (GTDB taxonomy): Bacteria > Thermotogota > Thermotogae > MWEM01 > MWEM01 > JASUTC01. The sequence continues at coordinate 20,421 of JAYEGQ010000059.1, read as the reverse complement.
CTGGAAGAATACGACCTCCTCCAGTAAAACGGGGATTCTTCTAAACCCAAAGATGAGGACGATAATCAACCAAACCTGGATAGCTGAGATGATCCTTAAAATCAAAGCCGTTTGAATACTGGGTTTCAGCATAGGCATGGTGATCTTTCTTAATACCTTAAATCTAGTTCCTCCAAAAACGTAACCGGCTTCGATGGATTCCTTGGGAATCCCTTGAAGACCAGCAAGTAAAATGGTCATCATAAAGGGGATAACCTGCCAAGCATCGATGATGATGATAAGCATCAAAGACTGGAAGTCATTACCTGCCAAAAAGAGAATCTTTTCACCTTCCTCGATTAGGCCCATTGACATGAGGAGACTGTTAAACCAACCGTAAGTGGCAAAACCACTGGACCACATGGCACCTACAGCAACAGGTGGCAAGGCCATAGGAATCAGAGCGATAGCAAGTAATAAACTCGAGCCTTTGAACTTTTTATTGATGATTAAGGCCAAACCGAAAGCAACGACAAACTCAAGAGTAACGGATATGATAACAAAAACACCGGTGTTCACCACAGCTTGCCAAAAGACTGGATCGTTAAAAATTTTGGAATAGTTTTCAACTGTAAAACCTGATCCAATTTCCGGAGTAAAACTTTGAATGATAGATGTTAAAACTGGTCTGATCCAAAAAATAACATAATAGATGACTGTGGGGGTAATTAAAAAATAGGGGATTGTTTTTTTCCATGGGAAACCGCTTTTATGAGGCTCTAAAGTGACAGATTGGTTTAAAGTCATGAATTTGCAGCTCCTTCATTCAGATATAGACAAAAAGGGCACACCGAAGTGATGTGCCCCTATTCAATAGTTTATTTCTTCAATGCGTCAACTCTTAATTGCATGATTTCGAGATAATCAGGATCGAAAGTCTTCAGATTTAATATCATTTCTTTGAAAATATCATCGTAAACCAATTTGACTTGTCCCCAATCTTTCCATGTTGGTGCGATGTAGGAAAGAACACCTTCCTGCATAACCTTGATGGCCATTTCAATGATCATGTCCTGTTCATCCTTGCCGGCTTCAAGTAAATTAATGGCCTCGTCAACCGGTGGAATAAATCCGCCGGTACCCTTGGAGGATTTGAGCATAATTTCAGGTCTTGTCATGTATTCAACAAATTTGACAGCCAATTCTTCGTGTTTCGTACCCTTAACGATTCCGTATCCGCTGGTTCCGGCAATGGATCCGATGCCTGCAGGACCCGCAGGTGCCGGTGCAACCACGTAATTTGTTGGATCGTTTTCATAAATTTCTCCAACTCTTGCACAATGAGCCGTTGCCATCCATGCTTCACCGGTTTTCATTGGAGGTCTCACATCATCGTAAGTTAAAATCGTTGGTGTGTAGGCATCAGCCATCTTGCTCATGAGATAGAATGCAGCCATGGCCCCGGGATTGTTCAAATTCGGCCAGTCTGCTCCATAAGAAAGACATACCCCACCGAACTGATAAATCAAAGATTTCATTGGAACGCCTGTTACAGCATATTTTCCTTCGCCTTCCATAATGGCAATGGCATTTGCCCAGTCAACAACTTCTTCCCAGGTCAAATTTTGAACATCCACACCTTCAGGAAGGTATTGCATGGCCTTTTTGTTTGCAATGAACAGATAAACATCAGCACCTACAGGGAGGAAATAACGTTTGCCATTGAAAACAGTCATTTCATCATAACCCTTAGCAAATGTTCTGTCATCCCATTTTGCAGCAATTTCTGTTAAATCCATTACATAGTCGTTCTCTACCCAATCCGGCATATTTGAACAATAGGAAACGATAACATCGGTGGTGATATTACCGGTTTTCTGTTGAAGCTCAGCCTGATCCAGAAGTTTTTCATCATCCAACGTGCTGAATTTTACTGTACAGTTGTTGGCTTCCTCGAAAGGTTTGATAATTTCGTTAATAATAAACTCTTTCTCTGAAGGAGCAGACCAGAGTCTGGATGTGACAACCAGTGTTTCACCAAAAAGACATGCTGCGACTAATACCAAAACGACAAAAAACAAGGTTTTCTTCATAAAATATCCCTCCATTAATTTGGTTAGTTTCTGAAAGTCAGAAATGCCTGAATCTATCGAATTATTATGACAACGTTGTCATAACGAATCAAAAAAATTACCTTCAAACAGATTCTATGCTTTTAAATGTTTTTTTTCAAATCCCGTGAACTTGAATTAACAGGGAATATTATCGATTATTAGCGTTTATCTTCCAAAATTTAAGGAAATTGAATCATTTCATTTTTGACTAAATTGTGCTATGATAAATTGTCAACGTTGACAAAAGAGGTGTTCAAAATGAAAAAAGTTACCATGTCGGACATTGCAAAAAAAACAGGCTTTTCTATCAAAACTGTTTCAAGGGTGATAAACAATTCTCCTGAAGTAAAACCTGCTACGAAAAGAAAGATATTGGATGCAATAGAAGAGACCAATTTCAGTGTTAATTTAATGGCCAAGGCCTTGAAAAACCAGCAAACAAAGACAGTCATCTTGTTTATAGACAGACACGGCGGCAGTTATTGGAATGCTTGGCATAGTTTGATTATTCTGAACATCATCACGGATTTTAAGGTACGGGGATACAAGGTCATTCTTTCTCCTTCCTCAGCTCAAGGGGTTATTGACGATGATACCGACGGATTTATCCTCTTGAAAGGTGGTATTGCAGATGGTGCGGTGTTATTTGACAATTTAAAAGGAGATATTCGTATCAAGTATTTGAGGGAAAATAATATTCCTTTTGTAATCCTGGGTAAGGATTTTGATTATAAAGATACCTGCTATGTTGATTTGGATAATTTTCACGTGGGTGAAATCGGTGCCCGGCATTTAATTGAAAGAGGGTATAAATGCATCTCTTTTTTCCTGGGGAATCAGGAATTTTACGTTAACAAAAGTCGTGTTGATGGTTTTAAAAAGATTTGTGCAACCCATGACATCAAATTTCACATCGAATACGCTGTCAACAACCTTCAAGATGCTTATGATTACACAAAAATTCATCTTCAAAAATTTCAATCGGATGCATTCTTTGTTTCTGGAGATGAGAAGATAACAGCAGCCTATAAAGGGATAAAAGAAGCTAAAAAAAAGATCCCGGAGGAAGTGGGTGTTCTCGGGATAGACAATTTGCCCCAAAGTCAATACCTTGATCCTTCTCTCAGTTCTATAGATCAAAACGTGGAACGATTTGCTCAAACAGTTGTTAACTCCCTCATAGAAACCATGCACTCAGAAAAAAGAACCCCAAAAGGGATTCTCATTAAACCGGTATTGGAAGTTCGGGATTCCACAGGATAAGGTTATTTAAAGGAACTACTATTAAACATTCCCTGTAGAAGTTCGCTCTACTGATAATCTTTGCCCATGATTCCAAACTGACATTGATATGGGAATTGGTATTATTGAAATCTCAATAATCATGGAGATACTACTAAAGGATGGTATAATTGTTAACAGAAGTAGAGAGCTGTTTTTGATTTCTTTTAGAGAACAGTTCATATGGGGGATGTACAAAAAAGGCTAACACAATACGGTTCAACTCGGAAACACCTCTAATTTGATCAAGAATATAATTTCAAAAGACTGGAGACGTGATAGCGATGTTTATCGGAGCAACTTCTTGGCAAATTAACGGTTCATATTTGGAAAATATTGAGTATTTGGGAGAAAACTTTCAATTCTGTGAACTGCTTGTGTATACATGGAATAAGAAAACTGAGAAGATATTGACCAAAGAAATAGATGAGATTCAAGATAGAACTAAATTGACCCTTCATTTACCCACTGATAAACTTGAAAACGTAAAAGAGGCTTACGAATTCTTTAAAGACCATGATTATCTCAACATGACCCTTCACCCGTTTAACAACTTCAAAACCTTTGCTGATTTCTATTTTAGTGTTTCTGAAGAAAATTCGGGAAATATCTCCGTTGAAAATCCTGAGAATGATATATTCTTTGAATTTTGTGATTATTTGAAGGAAGAAGTGTCTAAGGTTTTTATTACCATGGATTACGGTCATCTTTTACTTGATAAACGCTCTGTCAATTCTTTTTATAAAAGATTTTCAAAACAAATTACCGAAATCCATTTTCATGGAACCAATGACATGAAATCTCATTGTTATCCAGATCAAAAAACCATCGACGACTTTAAAAAATTCCTCAAGGATAAAAAGTTAAGTCCTGATTTCCCGGTTTGTATTGAACTGTTTAATTTAGAAGAGACAAAAAGGCTGGCAACTGTTTTAAAAGGTAACTGAAAACGACATATCCAATAATACAATGATTCCACCGAAAAAACTGTAGGCAAGAAGATGTACAACAAATTCAATTTGGAGACAAGTGAATAGTGTTATAAACAGCATCTTTTCTTCGTTAGTCATGACAGAAGATTTGTTTCACAAAATGCCGATGTGATCTTTCTACTGGAAGATAAAAAACTGAAAATATGCCGCCTTTGACACAAAAAAGGCCTGACAGAATCGACTTTTTGTGGTAAAATAGTAAATGGAACAGACTGTGAAAAAGCAAAGATTTGGAGTGAGAAAAATAGAAGACAACTGGACAGTTGGCAAGGTGATAAACTGGACACATGGCTATCTGGAGAAAAAAGGGCTGGATAACCCCAGAAACACAACGGAAAAACTCATGGAAATGACGTTGGATATGGATAAGACCCATTTATACATCAACTGGAAAAAAGACATGCAATCAAAGCGGCTTTCAACTTTTAAGCAATTATTGAATCGGGTTGTCGAAGGAGAACCAGTGGCATATATCACCGGTGTGGAACGTTTCTTTTCCTACGAATTCCTCGTAAACAAAGACGTGTTGATCCCACGTCAAGAGACTGAAGAACTGGTTGAATGGGTGGTTAAAGACAATCGTGACAAAACTAATCTAACCATCACGGATATTGGAACGGGAAGCGGCGTAATCGCCATCACATTGGCAAAACTCATGCCAGATGTAAAACTCATTGCAACGGACACCCAACAGGCATGCTTGGATGTTGCCGTTAAAAATGCTGAAAAGCATTCTGTGAAAGAGCGAATAACTTTTTTGAAAGGTGATCTTTTAGAACCATTGAGACAGTATTTGAAAGAAATCGATGTCATCGTTGCCAATCCACCTTATATATCCAAGCAAGATATGCACCACATGGACGCAAGCGTCATCAATCATGAACCGCACCATGCATTATTCGCAGAAAATGACGGGTTGGCATTTTATCAGGCTATCGCAGAGAATTTGGGGCTGTTAAAGGGAAAGAGTCTTTATTTGGAGACTGGGTTTAATCAGAAAGAGGCTCTTGAGACACTTTTTGGTGATATGATTGAAGAGTACCGAAAAGACATGAACGGAAATTGGCGACTGTTGAAGTTGAGGATTTCTCCTTAATTTCCAAACCCTGTTTTTTAAAAAGTTCCACCGTAGCGAACCACACATGAGGTGATAAAATAGAAATGGAAAAGGACATATTGGAAAATCCTGATGAATCGAGAATCATAGCAACGGAGGAAAAGGAAGAGGACAGCAGTTTTTACGCGTTGCGGCCTAAAACCCTTTCTGAATATATTGGGCAGAGTAAGATCAAAGAGCGTTTAGCCATTACCATTGAAGCGGCAAAGATCAGACATGAGCCTTTGGATCATGTTCTGTTAGCGGGGCCTCCGGGATTGGGGAAGACGACGCTTGCCAACGTGATTGCCAATGAGATGGGGTTTCAAATTCACACCACCAGTGGGCCTGTTATAGAAAAACAGGGGGATCTGGCGGCAATATTGACGAATTTGGAACGTGGAGACGTACTGTTTATCGATGAAATCCACCGGCTTAGCCGGGTGATTGAAGAGGTTCTCTATTCAGCCATGGAAGATTTTTCTTTGGATATCATGATTGGTAAAGGTCCCAGTGCCCGATCCATTCGAATCGATTTAAACCGTTTCACCCTGATAGGGGCTACTACACGAAGTGGTCTTTTGACATCACCGTTGAGAAACCGTTTTGGTATTCAATTAGAACTCAACTACTACGAAACAGAAGAACTAGAAAATATTATCAAGCGCTCCGCAAGCATTTTGGAAATTGGAATTGATGAAAAGGCTACGAAAATGGCTGCCATGCGTTCCAGGGGAACACCCAGAGTGGCCAACAGATTATTAAAAAGAATCAGAGATTTTGCCACGGTTAACCGTCATGAGAAAATTGAAGAATCAGATGCCCTGCAGGCGTTGAAAACCCTTGAGATAGACGATTATGGGCTGGATTCCATGGACAGAAAAATTTTAAAAACGATTATCAAGCATTACCGTGGAGGTCCGGCAGGAGTCAAGGCTATTGCAGCTGCTGTGGGTGTGGAACCGGACACCATTAGTGAAGTGTACGAACCTTATCTGATTCAAAAAGGTTTTTTAACCAGGGGATCCAGAGGCAGGCAAGTGACTGAAAATGCATATCAGCTGTTAGATATAGAGTACGATGTGAACGAAGTTAACAAATTATTTTAATGTAACGGGGGAATAGAATTGGAAAAACTGAAATTGAGACTGAAAAGTGAACCGGTACATCAGGCAAAAGAGATCTCCAAAGAGATTGTAGAAGATTTGATGGGCTTGATTCGTGAAAACACCACTACCAGTATCGAGAGAACGGTATTACGATTTTTTGGAATTACCGGTGCAGATATCGATGATACACCCTATGTGAACATCATCGTCAAACATCTCATGAAAAAGGGTGTATTGGAGATGGGAGCCTCTTTGTATGTTCTGAATGCCTGTGTTTATCACGATAAAGAGCCGGAAGAAATTGCCAAAATGGTTGCCGAAGAAAATCTTGATTTGACGGAAATTCCCATGGGAGACTATGACAAAATCAACGCCTTGTCGCAAAAGCTAACGCAGGCTGCTATGGATCATATAACAAAGATAAAGGATGAAAGAGACCAATTACTCTACAAGACTTGGTCTGATCCTCCAAGACCTTATAAATACGTTATTGTTGCCACGGGAAACATTCATGAAGATGTGGTACAAGCCCAGACCGCAGCCCGACAAGGGGCGGATATCATTGCCGTTATCCGTTCAACGGCACAAAGTTTATTGGATTATGTTCCCGAGGGAGCTACTACCGAGGGTTTTGGTGGAACTTATGCGACGCAAGAAAATTTCAGAATTATGCGCAAAGCCCTTGATGTTGTAGGTAAAGAGCAGAATCGATACATACGATTGGTGAATTACGCATCCGGACTTTGTATGCCGGAAATTGCCATGATGGGAGCCTGGGAAGGCCTTGATTTTCTTTTGAACGATTCCATGTATGGGATACTATTCAGAGATATCAACATGAAACGAACCATCATCGACCAGTACTTTTCAAGGTTAATCTGTGCTGCGTCTCATATCACCATCAACACAGGGGAGGATAACTACTTAACAACTTCCGATGCCATTGAAAAGGCCTATGCTGTTACAGCTTCACAATTAATCAACGAGGCCTTTGCATTAAAAGCCGGTATGGAGCCTAAATATATGGGACTGGGTCATGCTTTTGAGATCAACCCGGATATCAAAGACGGTCTCTCGTATGAAATTGCTCATGCCCTTTTAACCCGTGAATTGTTCCCGGAGGCTACGTTGAAATATATGCCACCAACCAAACACATGACCGGGGATATCTTCAAAGGCTATGCCATGAACACCATGTTCAACTTCGTCTCCGTGCTTACAGGACAGGACATACAGCTATTAGGAATGCTCACAGAGGCTATTCACACACCCTTTATGCAAGACAGGTATTTGGCGGTCAAAAATGCAGATTACATCTTCAACAACGCCTTCAGCTTAGGCAAAGAATTCAGTATTGATGATGATTCATTTATTTCCCAACGAGCTCACAAAGTTCTTGAACAAGCCATTGAATTGTTGGAGCACACGCGGGAAGTGGGACTGATGCAATCCATTGAAGAGGCAAACTTTGCCGACATCAAACGAACGCAAACGGGTGGGAAAGGCTTAGATGGCGTGGTTAAAAAATCTCCAAAATACTACAACCCCTTCGAAGGGGTTTTTAGAAGACTATTGAATATTGATTCTCAGGTGTTTGAGGGAGGTGTTCGCTGATGATGATCTATCCATACGGAGATACGACCAATGACGGAGCCATGCAACTTTCCTTCACATTACCATTAAAAGCAGGTGCTTTGGCAAAAGAAGCAGCCAAGAGATTGGTGAAGAAGATGGGCTTTGAAAAAGCAGAAGTGGTTTCCATGCAGGATTTGGGTGGAGATTTTAGCTTTTTCGTGGTTTACGGACATACCACCACCGGAATCAACACCGATGACATTCAAGTGGTGGAAGCCAAATTCGATCATATGGACCGGGTACAAGTAGATGAATACATTGAAGAACAAATCGGCAGAAAGCTTGTTGTTGTTGGAGCTACCATTGAAAGTGACGCCCACACTGTTGGACTGGATGCCATCTTAAACATGAAAGGCTATCACGGTGATTACGGATTGGAACGTTACAAGAACTTTGAAGTCTACAACATGGGAAGCCAGGTGTTATGTGAGGATCTGATCAAAAAATGCAAAGAAGTTAAAGCAGATGCAATATTGGTTTCTCAGATCGTTACCCAGAAGAATATACACGTAAAAAATCTCTCAAAACTAATGGATCTCATGGAAGCGGAAGGGCTGCGACACCAACTCATCGCAGCAGTGGGCGGTCCCAGAATCAGCCATGAACTGGCGTTGGAACTGGGCTATGATATTGGATTCGGTCCAGGTACTATTCCCAGCCAGGTTGCCAGTTATATTGCCACAACTGAAAAAGAAAGATTGGAGAATGAATAAATGAAAATTGGAATCATAGGAACACCCTTTGTGGGAAAAACAACCATTTTCAATTTGTTAACCGGTAGTACGGAAACAAATTCAAAACCTGGAGAGACAAAAATTGTAGAGGTGAAAGATCCCCGGGTAAAAAAATTAAGCGAAATGTACAATCCCAAAAAGACAACATACGCTACCCTTGAATTTACAGACACCAATGGACTGGATATAGAAGCCGGGGCGAAAGAACGTAACAGGGTCTTTGGTATGATTCAAAAATGTGATGCAATATTATGGACTATAGGAAACTTTACCGGAGTTCCCAAAAAACCTTTGGAACAATTCGAAGAGATCAAAACAGAAATCATCCTAAGGGATTTGGAATTGGTCGAAAGTCGAAAGAACAACCTGGAAAATTCAAAAAAGAAACTGGAGAAGGATGAAAAAAAAGAACTGGAGATTTTAAACAGATTGTATGAGATTTTGGAAAAAGAAAATTGGCCGCAAGGCTCGGATTATTCACCTGAAGAGAAAAAACTCATTTCCTCGCTGTCCCTTTTCAGTTTAAAACCCTCCATTATCGTTTTGGATTCAGATGAGGATGCATATAAAAAAGAGACCCCTGAAATCACGAAAACAAAACAAATCTGCAAAGATTTTGATTTTGTTTTAACCGAAATTTGTGGTAAATTTGAACAGGAGCTAACAGAGCTGGAACTTGACGAGAGAAGCGTATTTATGGAAGAAATGGGCATTACCCAAAGTGGGTTGGATGTCCTGACGCAGGTTGTTTACGAATACGTGGGCCTGATTTCATTCTTTACAGTAGGTGAAGATGAGGTTAAAGCCTGGACCATTAAAGAAGGAGCCAATGCAAAATCTGCAGCTGGAAAGATTCACTCAGACCTGGAAAGGGGATTCATCCGAGCTGAAGTCATGCATTACAAAGATCTAATGGAAAAGGGCTCAGAAAAGGCCTTAAAGGAAACCGGGCTTCTAAAAGTAGTGGGTAAAGAACACATTGTTGAAGATGGTGATATATTAAATATAAGATTTAATGTATAATATGATAAGGACCATTGTTTTGATATTTGTCTTTATTAATACTGAATTCAATAAATAGCAGAGCAATTTTGCTCGAAAAACCCGGGGGGGCATGTGATATGAAGAGAACTATATTGTGTATCTTGATGGTTTTGTTAATCACAGCAGTAATATTTGGTTTGGAATATCAGGGAATTACATTCGAACAATGGAAAGAAGTTTTGAAAAATGGAAATGTACAGGAGAAAATACTGGCATTGGAAGCCATTGGTAACATTGGGCTCCCCGGATCCGAGGATTTATTGTTGGCTTACTTAAAGCATGATAATTACGAACTTCGTATGACAGCAGTCTGGGCATTAGGACAGATTCAAAGTGATCGAGCTGCAAAAGAGATTTGTTGGATGCTGGGGAAGGAAAATGATCCAAGAATAGACGGAGCGTTGGTTAATATAGGTGACTTTGCTGTTGAGGAATTAATATTAAAACTCAAGCTTGCTGCAATTCTGAATAATTTTAACGAAGGAACAAGAATTGCCAGAATCATGATCGATATCCAATCACCTGATGGAATGGTTGAAGTTGCCTCCTATCTTTCAAAACTTTTATCAATACCTGAAAACAGAGAAGAAGCAAAAGAGATGCTTTCACACATAGGTGACAGGGCGATCGAGCCTCTTCAGATTTCACTTCAAACAACTTACGACAAGCAATTGAGATTAGATATATTGAAAACGTTGTTACTCATAGGCAGTGAGAGATCATTACAAACATTCTATAAATTTGTTTCGGATACAGACCCATCCATACGTGCTTTGGTAGCAAATGCATTAGGCAAAATCAAATCCACTGATAATACAGATTTTCTCATCTCCATGTTACGTGATAGTGATATAAACGTTAGAACACAAGCCCTGGTTTCTTTAGGAGAACTTAGGGATTCAAAAGCAGTTGTTTATATTCTAACGAGTTTAAAGGATGAAAATCCCATGATTAGAGCTATGGCAGCCTATGCTTTGGGTGAAATAAAAGATGTTCGAGCGGTTTATCCGCTTATCAATCTTTTGGATGACAGAACGGTGTTAAGGGCAACGAACCCTGCAAGCGGTCAGACACAGGAACAGATGGTCCTTGATTTTGCCGCAAGGGCGTTGATCAAAATCAACGATCCCAGGGGGATACAGGAGTTAGAAGAAAGAGGTATAAAAGTTGTTTCTGAATAGGAGTGAAAAATGGCGACATATACTTACAAAGCTACTGATATGAGCGGATCTCGTGTAAATGGCGTGATCAATTCAACAAGTGAATCAGGTGCAGTCAATTCTTTAAGCAAACAAGGATTGGTTGTTTTATCCATTGATACGGTAAAAACTAAAAGCGGAACTTTTTCTTTTTTCCCATTGAGACTGGATGATCTAATGACCTTTTCCCGACAGCTTGCCATCATGTTAAATTCAGGGGTTAACCTTGCAGCAGCTTTGGAAGTGTTGGCAGACCAGGAGGTTTTTTCTTCAAGATTTCGAAAAATTATTTCTTCTTTGTTAGTAAATATTGAATCTGGAATGAGCTTTGCAGAGGCACTAAGAAATGAAAGGGGTTTCGACGATATTTTTGTCAATCTTGTGGATGCAGGTGAAAATAGCGGTTCCTTGGAAAACACATTAGATAAAGTCGCACAATTTTATGAATCTCAAAAGAAACTGAAGGATGAAGTTAAATCAGCTACCACTTATCCCATGTTCATACTTGTATTTGGGATCATAATGGTTATTGTGGTCATGTTCTTTATTTTACCAAAACTCGCAGAGAGTTTTGGAGGAGCTCCAAGCGGTATTATGGCCAAACTCATGGACTTGAACATCTACTTAACTGAAAATTGGATCTTGGTAAGTGTTGTATTAATTGGCGCAGCAGTAAGTCTTTTCTTTTTCTTTATGAGCAATGCGGGCAAGGCTACTATTTCATATATACTGGGTATTGTACCGGGTGTAAAACAGATCAGAATTAACAGTGCTCTTGAGAGATATTGCCGGACACTATCGGTTATGATAGCTTCAGGAGTTGATATTATTAAGGCGTTGAGATTGGCAAGTAATGCCTCTAACGATCCAAGGTTTGCTAATAAGGTTGAAGAGATGTCTGATAACATAAAAGAGGGAATGACTCTTGAGAATGCTTTTTCCCAATCAGGAATATTTCCCGGACTTGTTATAGCCATGGTAGGAACTGGTGAAAGAACCGGTAAATTGGATGATATTCTTGAGCAAGTGGCAGATTTCTTTGAGGATAAAGTCCGTACACTGGTCAAACAGGTGACCTCCATTATAGAGCCCTCAATGATTGTACTGGTAGGTTTATTCATGGGGTTTATTGCTTATGCCATGTACAGCTCAATATTCCAGGGCCAGCAAAATATAACCGGTGGCTTCTAAAAAAAAGGGTACGACTTTTGTCGAACTTATATTCACCTTACTGATTTTTTCACTGTTACTCATACCAATAAACTTTGGAGTACAACTTTTTAAAAGTTCAACTCAAAATATTGAAGATATATTTTTAACAAGAATAAGAACTCAAATAGGAAAAATTTCATCAATGAGTTTGTGTGATTTGAAAGAAAAAGAAATAAGATACCTTGAGGGTGATGAAATTGATGGATTTGTGTTTAGGGGTGATTTGGAATTAAAATTTACTGTATATGGTCAACTAAAAAAGGGAGGTTCTGTTGTTTTAGCCAAGGGAAATGATTTGTATACACTAACCGTTAGGCCAATCACGGGAATTGTTAGTATGGAAAGAGAATAATAATAGTGGATTGGGGTGCAAAATGCAATTATTTAACAGAAGGCTGTTTGTATTAGAATCCGGAAAATTTTATACTAGGGGATTGTTGATTAAACTTGCTCGAAAGCAAGCGAGAATTTTAAAAACTTTTACTCGAAGTTATATTGAAGATGATTTTTTTTCTGAAAAACAAATCAACGCCGTAAAGCAAACAATTGAAATGCTTAAACCCGATATAGAGGATTTTGTGATATACAATTACCCGTATCAAGAAATGATTTTTGCAACAGCTGAGATGCCAAAACTTTCAGATGAGCAACTTAGAAATGCAGTTAAATTTAAAATTTCAGAAGACTTTCACATCCCCCCTAATAAATTGATTATCGATATCACCAAGGCCGACAATTATATCAAAACAGATAAAGGAACCAGTAAGGTTCCAATATTTGCAACTAAACAAGAGTTTATGGATAAAATGATTAGTTTTTATAGAGGAGTTTCAGGTGCACCTGAACCGGATATGGTTATACCCGATCAACTAAAGTATCTTGAAATATTTGATGAAAAAACTTTGAAAACAGATATACCTGGACAATCGAAATTAACCTTTTTAATCTGCCAGGATATGAATTATTCAGTTCTTTTCACATTTATGGCTAATAAGCTTATTGACATCACTGAAATATCCATCTCTTTAGAGGATGTTATTGAAGAATGTCAAAAAAGAGATATCAATCCACAAAAGGTTTTAAGTGCGTTGTTAAAGGGATCAGAGATTGGAGCACTTGAATATACAGAGTCTATTCAACAAATATTTTCGGAATATTACGAAAAATACACATTTGAAGCCGAGAAAGCGATCAGAGGGACGATTAATCATCTTAATATCGACAACCCACTCACCAGAATAGAAGTAGTTATTGTTGCTTCTATCAACGGCAGATTGACACTGGATCTAGCATACCACATAAGAGAAGAGGGAATTTTAAGAGGAGCTAATGTTATTCAAATGCCATTAAAAAAGGATTATCCTGATGATACAGAGGATCTAAGGACTATTATGGGACTCGGCTACAGGGGGGTGAGGGAACTTGGTAGATATAAATTTATACAAAAAGAAAAAGCCAAAGCTTAAACTCACAACGGTGTTGGTGCTCATAGCCATTTTATTGTTGCCTGTTCTTGCTTTGCGGCTTACCATAGAAACTATCAAACAAACTAACTTGGCTGAAATTAAAGGAAAATATCAATATGCCCGTACCTATATCGGGGACGATGATATAGAAGTCATAACCAGTCGGATTAAAAGTGAGAATACAAAGGTAGTCAGCCAAACAAACACCATCAAAGCTGAAATCGAAAGAATCAAAAAAGACCTGGTTTATGCAGGTTTGACATCGGATTTTATCAATGAACTGGGTATTCAATTTGACCGTTATAAGGCAAACGAAAAGATTTTTCTTGAAGCTATGAATATAACAAGGGGAAAAGATTTTTTCCTCAAGTATTATAATGTAAATAGTAAAAACTTCGATAACCATCAATTTTCCGAAGAATTGAAAAAAGCCTACGAAACTAACGGATTATCGTTAACAACGAATCAAGTCACCATTGATTTCATGCTGGTCAACATCCTACAGGAAGAAATTACGGCCAAAACGGCAAAATATTGAGAGTGATGCTGATGAATAAAATTGGAGTCAACAGAATCTGGGGGATAATCATAGCATTGGTAATATTAATTACCGCATTTGTCTTGTTTAATTTGTTGACGTATTTAAAAATGGATCGGCAAATAAAGGACCTTGAACAAACGGCTATGACGTACAATACGAATTACAAGATATTTCTTGAAGCCTCTGGAAATTTGAGAGACTACAATAAACAAGTTAGCGAAAAAGCATATGAAATGGAAGAACTGGAAAAAATGATGAAAATGATCGTCCTTAACTATCGGAAAAACGGTTCAAAAATCATTTTTACCGGTGCAGTAAACCCCGAACAATTCTCAAATATTTTAAATTACATTTCAAATGCCAAAACGCTAAAAATCAACAAACTCGATGCACAAAGCCAGGCAGAATTACCACTCCTGATTGGCGAAAGCGATACACCTGATATGTATATCAAAGAGTTGGAGATAGAACTGATTCAAATAAATGATAAGATATTGGAGGGTTGATTTATGCCCAAAACAAAAACGAACCCAAAAAAAAAGAAGATTATTCAGATCGTTTTGTTACTTTCGGTGTTAGCTGCATTTGCCTTGCTTTTGATATTCGTTACACTGCCTGCTCTGGGAATTGAAATATTCGGAGGTAAAAAGACTACGGGAACCACGGTAAGGCCAGCAACAACAACCGCAAACAAGACCCCTTCAACAGTCTCTTCCGTTTCCGTTGAAGAGATTACACTTGATGAGAAATATCTAAAAAAAGTCATAGAGTCCTTTTCAGAGGAAACAGAAGTGAAAACCTATTATGAACCCGAGGCATTTAAACCATATATCTTTAATTTTCAAGACGAAGAACGGGTAAAAAACATACTCATTAATTCTACCAGTATTATTGAGTTCAGAGACGGTACATACATGTCGTATTTTTTAACAGAAGATGGAGTAAAAACCGCTTGGATAAAAACATCAGCAGAACCAAACAAGGTATATGAACTCAATATCAATTCTGTTGTTCCCAATGTACCTTATCCTTTGCAGGTGATAGAAATTACACCCATGGGTATTTTATTATATCGCTACCCTGATGAACGGGAACAAGAGGAAAAGGCAACACCACGTCTGTACAGAATATTGGCCAGACCGTATATTGAAATAGCTGAATTGAAAACAGAAATTAAACAATAAAGAACCATCAAGGGGGTTATTCTTGTGAAAAAACTGGGGGCACTTCTGATATTGACTTTGTTTATCCTTCTCGCAAGTACATCTTTTTCCGCAAAACTTGTGAATTACACATACCTTCCGGGGGACTCTGAGATAAACTTCGTTTTCATTTACGATGACGAACCGGAAGAATATGACATACAACGACTGGATTACGGCAGGTATATTGTGGTAAACACGCCCGGTGAAATGTCTGATCAAAATACCATCAACCGATTTATCGGCTATTCACCTATCATCGGGTTCAAGGCCTCATCGGGAAAGGGACAGATCAGCTATCGGTTTGACATGCTACTGCCCAGAGAACCCGAAGTCGAAATTGTGGCCAATACATTGAGAGTTACTTTCAAAAGAAATACCGAAATCATAAAAGAATTTTCCAATTATACCGACTCCACCCGAACCGGAGACAGACCTTCCATCATGGCCCTGTTATCCGTCCTCAGAGAATATATGGACATTAATCTGGTCATTGATGAAGCCTCACTCAAAGGCATACAGCCGGTGGAATTTGTCATGCTTTCGGAAAACCTGCGGGCGGAGGACTTCTTCCTTCAAATTGTCATGAACAACCCCAAGATTGCCTATGCCTTTTTACCCAACAACACCGTGTATGTGGTTCGAAAAGAACTACTCTCAAGCAAAATTGAAGAGATTCTGGCCGAAACCAGTCTTTCCCCCCAACAGGAGACATCCTATTGGGCGGCTTACAATTTCAGGATTAACAAAAAATCTACCCTTTACGAGCAATTTGCAAATCTGATTACAACAGGAGAGACAAGCTCCCAACGGAGATTCAGCGTTGAGGGCTTTAAAAACTATATCCAAAGCAATTTTGAAACCTATACCCGTGAATCTGCCGGCACTCTGAACGACGACATCATCACTTTGGCAAAAGGTGGAGATGACGATGAAGAATACGTTCCCGTAGGGTTATTGTTGTACGGAGATAATAACAGACACGAACGATTCGGTTTCTTCATTCGATTTTTAGAAGGGGTCAGTTTTTCGGGAGATGGAGAAACTTCAGGAGGAGAAAGCAGCAGTGATCAATCAGAATATACCCAAAAAATATCCTACAGCCCCCTGACCGAACAAGAAACCAGAGAATTCATGGAATTCTACCTTAATTTCAGAACCACCGTTGGCATTCCTAAACAGGAAATGCTACCGGCTTATGAAGAACTCGTTTACGAAATCCTCCCCTTGATTGATCAAATTCAAATTATTGGTCCTGTGAACGCCACAAAAAAGATCACCTCCTATCTAAACGATTACATCAAAAACCGCAAAGCAAGAGGCAACGAGAAGATCGTAGAAATAAAAGTAAAAGACGGCTGTGGCACAATGTTTGCCATTGCCTTGAGAAGACTCTTTCCAAAGGCCATCATAGACTCGGCAGGGGTAAACATCAACACATTGGTGAACAAGCCCACCTTCGAGTGGACCTATGACGATGTGAAAGGTTTTGGAGCAAAAGATGGTAATCCCGACAGTGTCTCCATATTCGGATCCAATTATGAAATTCAAACTTCCCAAAAAATCGCTGATGATTGGGGATGGCTCGTACCACCATTGAGTTCGGAGATCAGAATTCTAAATCTTTCAGAAGAGTTACCAGACAATATCATTAGCGGATTGAAAAATCCTGAAAGCCCGAATTCACTACAAAATAAATTCCCCACAATTGAAATCGATTACAGTTTTTCACCTCTGATGTTTGTCAAAGGTAAAACACATGAACTCGACCTTTTGGAAGGCTATATCAAAGAGGTAGAAAGTGTGATGCTGGGCGATTCCGACTCATATAACATCATCAACATGAACACCAGATTTTTTGAAGATCCGCAACTATTTAACGATATCAAGGGGATTGTTGAAGCCAAATTCCCGAAATTGGAAGTTGTTTCCTACCCCTCCCTTAATTCACTATTTGTAAAAGGGGAAGACTCGGAAGAGATCACAAAGGCAGTTGAAGAGATACAAAACCTGACCAATACCACAGAATATGAAGAATACTCCCAATACGTGGACTTTGAACGACTGGCAGACAGTGATGTAAACCTGGTCTACGAACAACTATACAAAAACAAAGGAATAGAAATCCTATATATACATTCCAGAGAACTGTACAAAATATACGGTCCTGAGAAGGCTGTGAAGGAGTTCATTGAAGAGTTGAAAAAAATGGATGCCAGAAGGCCGGATGAAGACGACGGGACCTTTGACAATACAGAACTGGTCTACATCACCATCCCATCACTCTCACCGGAAGAAGTGTCTCATCTGGTAAACATAAAAGTTCCAGGGGTCACCATAGAACCCTTTGAAGCCGGCGGCTATTTCATCACCGGTAATGATGAGGAAATCGAAAAGGCAAAGGAACTCATCAACACCATGAGTACTGATTTTATGGAAGAAAGCCTTGTACTGCCCTTAGCACCGGGAATCACTTTCCAAACGATACAAAGCGTTTTAAACTTGTACTACACCGTAGGAGAAGACATGCAACTTTTGGATTTTGAAAACTCCAAAATCCTGATAAAGGGACAAAAAGAAAAGATACAGAATATTAAACTCATTCTCAACAGCTTTGGCTTGATTGGTGAGACTGACGATGATTTTGAAAAAGTTGTGAAAAGAATAACCTATCCATACATAGCCGATACCGGCAAAGTGCCTCCTCAAGAGCTGACGGAGATTGTCAACGCCTATCATCCTGGTGTTGAGATCCAATATTTTTCTACTGCAGAAATCTTCTTACTAATCGGAAGCGCCAACGAAGTTGAAAAAGCCACACAGCTGATCAACGAATACGCTGAAAATATTGTTGTTGAACAAGTCTGGTTTGGTCCGGTGAAAGAAAATGCCTACAGCAGTTCCGAAATTATCGAACGGTTAAGACAGGAAATTCCGGAAATAAAAGACATCAAAGCAGATGAAGAAAAAAGGGAATACACTGTTACAGGACCTAAGGAAAGTGTAGCACAGGCTGTAGCAATGATGAATCAACTTATAGAAGAAGGTAAAGGGGAGATCATACCCACAGTCCAATTTGCTGATGATGGGGTACATTTCAACATTAAGGCACAAGGCAAAGATGTTTTGGAATTGACAAAAGAAATTGCCAAAGGAATGGTCTTTGAACCTAAGCTCTTCTTACCGGAAGAATCCTCCTCAATTACATCAAGGTTAGAAATGGAAGAATTAACTTGGCAGCAATGGCTGAAAATAACCGAAAGACTTTACGATTTCAAAGTTGAAGTTGTAGAAGGTTTGGCAAAACCTATCTACGTTATTACACCTCCCGGTAGCGAGCACGAAACTGGCATGTCAAAAAAGAGAACTCTGAACATCAGCCACGGATTTACTGAAGTATCTTCACTTATCAGCGGAGCATTTGGTGGCGAAGTTTATACAGATGAAACAAACGGCTTAGTCATCTTCACGGGTGTTTCTGACTCCCGGATGAAAGAACTCAAGCCTTTGATTTTAAACACCGTCCAACCCAGAAAAATGGTTGAAATCAAAGCCATGGTCATCGATAATAAGATTCTAGATAATCTAAACCAATCATATGGTGTTTCATTCTCTGCCAACAGCCAGAATGGAAGCTTTTCATTGGATAATAACGGTTTTTCTTTCGATGGTAGCATCCTAAGCTTTACAGACTATTCCAACCTGCTGGACCTACTCACGAACAAACTCAGTGTAGGTATATCCACCACTGGATCCCAGGAAAACTCCGATGACAACTCTGTCATCAAACCCTATATCACCACCCTAAGTGGAGAACAAGCCAGCATCAACATCGGAGAAAACTACAAATACAGAATCCCAACCACAGATGCCTCTGGGAACGTAGTTGAACAAATATTAAACGTACCAATCGGAAATCTATTAAACATAAGACCAACAGTCAACCAGGATGATACCATCACCCTGGAAATCAGCGTGGAAATATCCTCGCTGGCTGGCTTTTCATCCGATGGTCTTCCAAACACAAACACCAGAAACGTCTCATCTATTGTCACTGTTAATAATCAGGACACCATAGTAATGGGAGGCCTACAGGGAGAAAGCAAGAACTACTCACAAGAAAAACTCCCATTCTTTGGAGACCTCCCAATCATAGGAAAGCTATTCACATGGGAGATAGAAAACAACGATAACAGAAGCGTTACGATATTCATAACCCCACGAATTATCGAAATAAGAGGAGACCAGATGCAAGTGTTCGGACAGAATATCGAGTAATAAAATAGATTTACTGATGTAAAATAAAATATGTTGACAAAAATCGAGTAGGGTAATGTCCGAGGATACCCGGACATTACCCTACTCGATTCGTTTTTCAGCAAGCCCTATTTATTTCTAAAAAGTCCATTAAATACAATGTTGAATCATTCAGGTTTTCTAAAATACCTATCATTATGCATTATTTTCAAATATTTCCTCAACAACCGCTTTTGCCTGTTCATAAGATGTAGTCCGTCTGTCTCTCATTAAAAATTCTACGATTAAGGATTTATCCTTTTTGATAAACGCCTCCAGAGCCCATTCCATTCTCAGGATTCTGGGCATGAGGTACCATTTTACGATTCTATCGGTGAGTTTGGGATTGATTTCTTCCGGGTGAATACCTTGGCTGTCTACGATTGCAGGGAATTCACAGGCGATGTCGTTCGAGATTCCTTGAATGACTACTTCGCTGGAATCGTTGCTTTTTTTGTTTAAAGTGTTGACAACCAATCGGGTTGAGTTGTTATTAGCAATGGCATCGATGAAGGGGATGT
>JAYEGQ010000058.1:19767-20949 GCA_034659095.1 Thermotogota bacterium | reverse complement strand
ACCGAAAAACTCAAACAAGCTGCAGATCTTTGCCTTGAAAAAACCAACAATGAAGAAGGTGTTTACCACATTCTCGATCATATTTTTTCTGATTTGCTCAATTAGTTTCTCAGAAAACACAATAATAACCGATACCGGTTATATAATCTATTACCCTGATTCACCCTATTTTTTAGAAAATGTCTCTTCCTTTTCTTTGGGAAGTGTTACCGATCCTAAGCTCTTGTTTGAATTTGGTTTATTATTGGCACAAAGGGCAAAGAAAGCAAATGCTAATGCATGCGTAATTGGCTATTCTCAATTGCTTTCCAAAGAAATCAATTTGATAAACGGACATTTTGATGAGGTAATAGCCCCTTTTTTTTCAATAAACCCTTTTAAAGCCTCACAAGTCATCGAATGGATAGCCAACGGCCTAACCACAGGTGGAATTTTCCCAGTTTTAAGTGCAAAATTCGGATTAAATGATTCTCTCATTCAAAATTTAAAATATCGTATGATTTTTCCTGCCATCTTGCTTGAATCTTATATTGGTAATGAGCAAACGCTAAAAGAATTAGAATTGGCTATTATAGAAGAATCCGGTCGTATTTCTTATTATCCAAATCTCTTAAAAAAACTTGATTGGGTATGGCATCAACGACTACAAGATGAGGAAGAGTTGAGAAGAGAATTATTGATAGCCTCAATTATCCAATTAAAAAAAAGATTTACTTTAAAGGATTTCGAAGTCTTCCGTACACACTTAAGCTCCGCAATAATTGATCAATCTGTCATTTTTGTCAAGGACCCAAGAATTATTGATATGAACAAATTTTCTACCGGTTATCTGATTCATTCTACTGAAGACTTTATGTTGGAAAGAATTCGGTTAATTTGCTCAGAAATCTATTACCCCAGGGGGAGCATAAATTGGCGATGAGACTCGATAAACACCTTTCCAACTCAGGGTATGGCACTAGAAGTGAAATTAAAAGACTGATACAAAAAGGTGTTGTATCTGTAAATGGAAAGGTTTGCAAGGACCCTTCACATAAAGTATCGTTAACTTCACCTATTACCCTTTATTCAAAACAAATAACTTCCAAGCCGATAAGCACCATTATGCTTAATAAACCAAAAGATTATATCTCTTCAAATGAAAATGAAGCCGGTTATCCATCCGTTTTGGAATTAATCCGA
>JAYEGQ010000058.1:0-19757 GCA_034659095.1 Thermotogota bacterium | reverse complement strand
TACCCAAGGAGATTTGATACATTCCATCATCTCACCGTCAAAAGACATTACAAAAACCTACATAGCTAATGTGATTCATTTCAAGACTGAATCTATTCAATCCTTTCTTGAAGGCATGACTATTTCAGATGATTTTATAACCAAACCGGTCACGCACCTTCGAGTTTTAGAAGAAAAGAATGAAATAACAACACTAAGTATTGGTATAACCGAGGGCAAATTTCATCAGGTGAAAAAGATGTTCCAATTTGTCCAGGCGAAAGTGATTGATCTAAAAAGAGTCGCTATTGGTTCACTTGAGTTAGATCCTTATCTTGAGTGCGGAGATTACAAAGAACTTGCTCCAAATGAAATCCGGCTCATCTTTCAATAATCGAAAAGCTGAAATGCTTTCATATGTTAAAATAGTAAAAATGATTCTAATTTCATCCATCGGAGGTTAAGATGGCCCACGAACAATTACTTGATGATGTAAAAAAAATGCATAACGATTATTTAAAGCTAAGCGAAGAACAAAGGCATTTTCTTTCCACAAGACTTAAAGCCAGAATAAAGCTCCGTTTTAAAATGGACCTTTTAAAAAAAAGCAACGACAAAAAGAAGCTTGAAAAAACCATTCACAGAAATATTAACACAACCTATAAAGTTTCTTGGTCGAGAATAAACAGTTTGCCATATGATAAAGAAAAAAATGCGATAGAGCTTTACCGTTCTTGGCTGTTCAATATTAGTCTTGACATTTTATTGTTAAAATTGATAAACGGACATAAAGAATCAGGTATGAAAGAATTCTACAGAATTTATAACCTTCCGGTTAAGTCATATATAGCAAAAAATCTTTATGGGAAAAAAGGGACGGAATATTTCAACATCAAATGTCATGATTTGTTGATGGAGACTTTCCAAAGATTTGAACGCTATATAGCTAATTTTTCCCCTTTCAAAGGAGCACTTTTTAGTTATTTAATCTCCATTGCTGATCATCTGATAAAAGATCAAACTGCAGAATCTGAAACTCTCGTCTCGGAATTTAACGAACATGATGAAGAAGAAAGGGGCAGAGTATTTTGGGCTGTCTCATCTGATCCCTCTCCCGATCAACTTCAAGAGAAATCTACTTTTGAACGATACTTGCTAGAACAAATTATAAACGAGGGTGGATACCCTTGGCAAGTATTAGTGGTATTGTTTATCAAAACGACAAACAATAGACCTGATATTACAAAATTGGAAGATTTAACCATATCAGAGCTTTATCAAAAAATGATACAAGAGTTTACAAACTGCTCCTTCCATGAGGAAAAGGAATTGGCCGAGCTTTTCAAACCTTTGGAAACGCAACTAAACCGGCATTTAAGCGAAATCATTCCAACTAAAGATCATCGATCAAGAATACATCTCGAAAACCATCTATCCAACAGATTGGGAGAATTACCATTGAAAGTTTTTTTCGGGAAAGACCCTCTAAAAAATATACGTGACTGGAATCACCGAATTTTTAAAAGGGTCAGAAAAAAAGTTCTTGAAGATTAATACTTCATGCGACATATTAAAAATAACGGAGTATTAACTTTTGGTTAGAAAAAAACTGCGAGGTGTTAACATGAACAAACATTTAACCGGGGAAGAAATAGAACAATATATTGATTCAGAATATCTTCAAGTACCAACCGAGATAGAGTTATCTGAGGATGATGAAAATCTTCATCTTTCTGCTTTGAAAACTGAAGAGATCCTCAAAATTGAAGAGCACCTTGTTAAGTGTGATACCTGTCTTGAAAAAGTAACAAAAGCATTGGATTTTTCAATTTCTTTTTATCAATGGTTAGAAGAAAGTCCCAGTGCAGAACAAAAAATGTTGTTAAGAATCCTTAAAGCGTCTCAGACTGAAGAAAGTGATGTGAAAAAACGGATCCTAAATTGGATGAAGGACTGGCAAGCCTTTGTTGACAATACGGTAGATGTTTTTTTGGATACCACATATCAGGGTCTATCAAATATCACAAAATTAATTACAAAGGACACTAAGACAAAAGAAACAAAATGGACTTTTAAATATCCGATCGAGTCATTTGCAATGAGAGGAAATCCTAATCTCAATTTTGAAAAAACAGTTGAAAATAAGCTCTATGGCCAAATTGGAGGAAAAGATATTTTGGAAATAAAAGCCCAATCGAAGGATAAAAAGATAACCATCAACTGTAAAAAAATTGATAATACCGGTTCGTCTCCAATATTCTTGCTTTTACCATTAAATTGGGGAGATCCAATCATAAAATTATCACGACAGATAAAAAACGAAGATGATTATGAAATTTCAATCGAAGGGCTACATCCAGGACATTATATACTGGCCATTGAACCTGATCATAACCAATAAAAGGGAGCATTATGGAAAATGTTCACGTTGGAAAAATTATTAAAAAGATGAAAGAATTTGCAAAAAACAAAGATTTGAACGGTTTTAAAGAATTTACAAAACGAGTAATCCAGGAAAATCTTTTAAATAAACAGCTTAATTATTCTTCAAAAAGAGCGATAATTAAAGCGATTAATGAAATCAACCTGTTTTTCGCTGATTTTAACAAAAACGAAGAATTCTTGTTACATCTGCTTGACCAAGAAAGGAAAAGGCAGAATGGAAAACAAGATTATATTGCATTCTTGATCAATCTCGTTGGAGAATTATACTACTTCATGGGGCAATACAATTTCGCATTGGAAAATTATAAAAAAGCCTTGGATATTAGATATCAACTCTATGGAGATTCTCATCCCGATACAATTGAATGCTATTCAAATTTGGCTCTTTTATATACCGAACTGGGTCGTTTAAGAGAAGCAGAGGAGCTTTTTATCCTGACGTTAAAAGCCTATGAAAGCAAAATCAGCGGACACATTCAGGAATATATTACAACCATTTGGAATGCAGGTTTAATGTACCAATATTGGGGAAAATATTCTTTAGCAATGGAAAAGTATTTAACCGCAATGGAGATTTCTCAATTAAACGTCACGAAAGAATTAACAGACAGTATAGAAAATAATCTTGGTGTTCTTTATCTTGAAACCGGGAATTATCAAGCAGCTGAACAATACCTTCAAAAATCATCTGAATTTACATTACAGTATTATGGAATAAACCATCCAAAAACAATCATTACCCTTAACAACCTTGTTTCCGCGCAAATGAATTTGGAAAAACTTGATAAGGCTGAAAAGGGATTCTTACAGTTACAACAAACCGAAAAATCATCCATGCCCATTATTTCTTTAAAGATAAAGATCAATTATGCAGTCTACATAATAAAAACCGGAAAAACACAAGAAGCCTTGGCATTACTTAAGGGATGTCTTGAAAAAAACACAACTCCTGAAACAAGAATTAAAATCTTTTCACATATAGCAAAAATACAAGTCATTCATAAAAATGTAGAAAAAGCCTTTGAAACAATTAAAAAGGCCATCTTTTATCAAAAAGAAGTGATTGGTAGAAGACATATACAATACACAAAACTTTTAGGTTTATTAGGACTAATATTAATTCATCAGAACAAAAAGGATGAAGCTTTTAAAACACTCAGTGAATCGACCCAATTACAAAATGAAATCCTACTGCAGGTTTCCACTTCTTTTTCAAAGGATTATGCTTGGAATTTTCTACAAAAAATTAAAGGTGAACTGAACGAACTTTTGAGCTTATTCTACATTTTGCAAAAGGAAAGTACCCCTAAAAAGTTGGTAAAGTGCAAATATATACAAGAAATTTATGAAATTTTACTCAAAAGAAAAGCTGTGGTTTTTGATGCAGGGGCTGAGCGATATCATCAAATTTTAAAAAAAAGAGATCCCGACTTAAAAAGACTTTTTGAAAAGCTTGTGAAAATAAAAGAGGAAATTGTTTTAAGAACCACAAAGGGTTATTTTTCAGATAGTCCAGAAGAAAATCAAAAAAGATTAAACAAATTAACTTCTGAAGCTGAAATACTGGAGAACAGAATTTCAATAGTTGTCCCCATTTATTCACATGAACTAAAAACCAAACAGGCAACTTTGCAACAGTTAAAGAACAAAATTCCTGAAAAAACATTGTTTGTTGACATCTATAAATTTCACTTCTTTGATTTTTTTACTCAAGAAAAAACTCCACAAAAAGAGGGATATATCATATTCTACCTCCAAAAAAGTAAAACAGAATTTCTCTTTATTGAAAATGCTGCAGAAATAGAGAAACTGATAAAAAAAACAGAGTCCGCAAACGATAACCCGAATCGAGGAGTTATCAAAAATTCTTATAACGAAGCTCATGATTTAACACCTGAAAATGCTCTTGGAAAACTTTGGCATGTGCTTTTTGGAACTCAGGATATTATCAATAATTCAAATTTTGATTCAATTTGTTTTTCTCCAGACGGTGAGTTTTTCAACCTCCCATTTGAAGCCTTAATTTGCAAAAACGGAGAATATTTGATAGAAAACTACAGGGTACAATATATTAATTCCGGGAGACAATTAATATATGAACAGTCCAATCAAAATAATAAGGACACCGTAATGATTTTTGCAAATCCACTTTTTGAAATTAAAAAAAATTTAAAGACTTCAGTTAAGAATAATAAGGATAGAATCAAACAAACCCTATTCAGAAATGAGTTGAACCTTTTTCCGCAATTGCCAGGAACTGCGTCTGAAGCAGAAAAGATTGTCAAGGTTTTAAAAAAACATCATATCAACTCAACCTCGGTATATACTCATGAATCAGTTAATGACAGTGAACTAAAAAAAATAGACTCTCCAAAAATCTTGCATTTTGCAACTCATGGATTTTACCTTGAAAACCGAGTAGATATTCATCCTTTTTCTCGATGCGGTATCGCCTTAAGCGGCATTAACAATATTTTAAAGGGGGAATTGATACCCTTTTTTTTCGAAGATGGTATGCTTACCGGTATGGATATTCTTTCTCTTAATCTAATTAATACGGATATAGTTGTACTTTCCGCTTGCAAAACCGGTCGTGGTCAAATGGCATCGGGAGAAGGTGTAATGGGGTTATGCTCAGCGTTAATTGCCTCGGGGGTATCGTCGGTTATGGTAAGCATTTGGAATGTACCTGATATTTTCACAGTGCGTCTAATGTCTTCTTTTTATGAGAATCTTGTTGCCGGAATGAAAAAGTCCGAAGCTTTGAAACGTTCGAAACAAAAATTGATTCTATCTTTAAGAACTCAATGGGGAGAAGCACCTTCCTGGATTTGGGGTGGATTTATACTATATGGAGATGATTCAGCAATAAGGAATCTTTCTATGCCTTCCAACATTGATACAGTCGTTCATGGTGAAAAGAATTGATTAAAGAACATTCAATTTCTGTAAGAGATCTGATAGGATTCCTCTACAGATCCGGTAATCTTGATAATAGATTCAATGCTCCGGATCTCTCAGAAAGAGGGAAGATTGGAGTAAAAGCACATAAAAAAATACAGCAGCAATACGAAGAACAATTCCCAGGACAATTTGAGAGTGAAGTCTATCTCAGTTGCTCTTTTCAAGAAAAGGACATATTATTATCCATTTTTGGAAGAGCTGATGGTATTCACAGAAATAATAATGAAGTAACCGTAGATGAGATAAAAACTACTCGAGTTTCTTTAGAAGATATCTCAGAACTTTTGGACCAAAATCATCTCAGGCAATGTATGTGCTACGGTTACATGATTCTAAAAAAGGAAAAATTGAAAAAAATAAACTTGAGAATTACATATTACAATATTGACAACGATAAAATTAAACATCTTTCTTTCAGCAATTCAAAAGAACAACTTACACAGTTTATCTTTGAACTTAAAGAAGAATACAGTCATTGGCTATCAATAAAAGAAAAGTGGCTTAGCGAAAGAAATCAATCTATCAAAGCCCTTCATTTTCCATTTGAACAATTCAGAGATGGGCAAAGAAAATTTTCTGTCATGGTATACCACGCCATTAAAGACAAAAAAAAACTTTTCGCTCAAGCTCCAACAGGAACAGGAAAAACTTTAGCAACACTGTTCCCGGCATTAAAGGCTTTGGGAAAAGATCTTGCTGGACCCATCTTTTATCTCACATCCAAAACAATTACCAGACAAGCTGTTGAAAATACCTTGAATCTCTTGAGATCAAAGGGGTTGAAACTTAAGTCTATTATCATAACCGCTAAAGAAAAAATGTGCATTAACAATGAGTTTAAATGTAATCCTTACAACTGTCCATTTGCAGAGGGTCATTTTGACAGAATAAATAACGCTTTAAAAGATTTTGTTGCCTTAGATGGGCATTTCAATATTGAAAGAATTCAAGAACATGCACAACTTCATCAAGTTTGTCCCTATGAACTTGCTCTGGATTTGTCAGAATTTACAGATTGTATCATCTGTGATTATAACTATCTCTTTGATCCAAGAGCATATTTCAGAAGGTATTTTGAAGAAAAGGGAAAATATATATTCCTTGTAGATGAAGCTCATAATCTTCCAGATAGGGCCAGAGATATGTACTCCTCACAATTATCTTTAAAAAATCTAAGAGGATTAAAAGATTTTGTAAAAAATACTGATTCAAAAATTGCCAAATGCACCAGAATATTGGAAACAGAAGCTTCTTATTACTTCCTTAATAAAGAACCGGAAGAAAAATGGTCTGTAAAAGATTCTCCACAGGATCTCAAAGAACCCTTGGAAGATTTGTTAAGGGAAATGGCCGCGTATCTTATGACACCGGGTTATGATTCTTTAAAGGAACAATTGACAAATTATTTTTTTGAATTAAACACCTTTAACAGTACCGTCGAAAGATATAACGACCATTATATTTCTATTTTTGATGCAAAAAGCGAATTAATGACTTTATATTGTGTTGATCCGTCCAATCATATCAGAGATATGTTGGAAAAAGGTGACTCTTGTATACTTTTTTCTGCAACATTATCTCCTTTAGATTATTATAAGCAACTCTTTGGAGGCACAAAAGATGATTATTCACTGGTTTTAAAATCCCCCTTTAATCAACAAAAGCTATGTATGCTCGTAAATTCGAAGATTTCAACCAAATACAATGCAAGACAATACTCTGTTAAAGCGATTGTTCAGAATATCCATTCGATCACAATGTATCGTGGTAATTATATGGTCTTTTTCCCATCTTATCAGTATATGGATTTGATCTATAATGCCTTTGTTAAAAAATATCCTACAGTTCAAACTAGTAAACAAACACCCTATATGAGTGAAAGACAACGCGAATCATTTTTGGAATCCTTCAAACACTCTCCTGAAAAAACATTGGTGGGATTTGTGCTGATGGGGGGGATTTTTGGAGAGGGGATTGATTTGATCGGCACCCGATTAAGCGGTGCTGTTATTGTAGGTGTGGGATTACCACAAATTGGTTTTGACAGAGATGTTATCAAAGACTATTATCAAAAAAAAATTGGAAAAGGCTGGGAATATGCCTATATTATTCCCGGTGCCAATAAAGTTATGCAGGCAGTGGGACGAGTTATTCGTTCCCACGAAGATAAAGGGGTGGTTATGCTCATTGATGAACGTTTTATTCATAAACCTTATCCTTCAATATTTCCTGCAGACTGGTCACATGCAATAAGTGTAAGAAATGAACGGGAGATGAAAGGAATTCTCAAGGACTTTTGGAATAACGACCATTAGTATTTTATTTGTACAGTAAACTTCGAAAGCTAAATTTCGTTATTTATCCAATTCACCAGAAAGGAGTCAGAATGAAAATTTTCATATTAGGTGCCGGAAAAATGGGCAAATGGTTTGCAGAGGAATTAAACCACGATCATCAAGTTGCTATTTTTGATTGGGATTCAAAACAAATGAAACATTTGTTTAATGTAAAACGATTTAAAGAAATTCAAGAGATACAAGTTTACAACCCAAAACTTGTTATCAATTGTGTAAGTCTCAATAATACGATCAAAGCCTTCCAAGAAATTGAAGCCTTTATCTCTGATTCAACGATTCTTTCAGACATTACATCAGTTAAATACGGTTTGGAGGATTATTATAAAAAAAACAGTCAACACCCTTTCGTATCGACTCACCCAATGTTTGGTCCCACATTTGCAAATATCAACGATTTAACTTCAGAAAATGCAGTTATTATAAAGGAATCAGATGAGTTTGGGAAAAAGTTTTTCAAAGATTTTTTCTCCTCTCTGAAATTGAATATCTATGAGTACTCATTTGAAAAACATGACAAAACCATGGCATATTCTCTGGCAACACCCTTCATCTCATCACTGGTTTTTGGTGGGTGTTTAGAAGAAAAGACAGTTCCAGGAACAACATTTAAAAAGCAAATGCATATCGCTCAGAATCTTATGCGTGAAGATGACTATTTACTTTCGGAAATTCTCTTCAATCCATATACTGTAAAACAAATTGAACACATTCATTCACAACTGGCATCCCTAACAGAAATTATTGAAAAAAGAGACTTTAAAGCCATGAAAAATTACCTAGACACAGTTCGTAAAAACATTAGTAATACTTAAAATAAAACAGTTTAAGGGGGAAAAGTTCATGAAAATTTCTGTACTTGGATTTGGAAGTTGGGGAACTTCTATATCAAACCTACTGGCACAAAAAGGATATGAACTCATTGTGTGGACCAGAGATGAACGTGTGATTGAAAGTATGCGTTGGTCTGAAAACCCTTATTATTTTCCAAATGTAAAACTTCCCAAAAATATATATGTAACTAATAATTTGAAAAAAGCCGTATCATCAGCCGATTTCATTGTGATTGCAGTACCTACACAGGTCATAAGAAAGGTATTAAAAGAAATAGAGCTATCCGGAAAAACCATTATCAACTTGTCGAAAGGAATCGAAATCGAAACGGGTAAATTCATTCATCAAATATTCCAAGATTTTTTTGGGCATGAGATAAACTACTGCTCCCTTTCCGGTCCCACTCACGCTGAAGAAGTAATGCGTGAAATACCTACCAGCATTGTTGCGGCAAGTAAGGATAATAAAACATTAAAAACCGTACAAACTATTTTCAATACCAATTATTTCAGAGTCTATACCAATCAGGACATCTTGGGTGTTGAACTTTCCGCTGCTCTTAAAAACATCTATGCCATCGCAGCGGGCATTATTGATGGGTTGGGCTCATGGGACAATACCAAAGCAGCATTGATTACAAGGGCTTTAATGGAAATGAGACGATTTGGAGAGGAAATCGGAGCGAAAAGAGAGACCTTTATGGGACTTTCCGGAATAGGAGATATGATCGTGACTTGTACAAGTCAACACAGTAGAAACAGATTTGTAGGCGAAGAAATCGGGAGGGGAAAGAAGATAAAAGAAATCTTGGCGAACATGCATATGGTAGCTGAAGGGGTTTATACAGTCAAAGCATTAATGCAATATGTAAATGTAAAACAAACTGAAATGCCAATTGCGGAAAAGATATATCAGGTGGTTTACGAGAATAATGACCCCTTAAAATGTATTGAAGAACTAATGGAGAGGGAACTTAAATCAGAATTCTGGTAAAAAGAGTTGAAATAAAAGAAAAATGAATTTTTAATTCTTTCTTACTTTATCTAATGTCATCTGCATCCTTAGATGTACTTCTGATTCATACAATTCATAAGTCTCAAATTCCTCAGGATGAATCGGATTTAGAATTACCGCATGTACCTTAGCCGGATGAACAATCCAACTTTTTCTGGGCATGGCATTACCCGTTCCGTCCACAACAACGGGAATGAGCTGTTTTTTACTTTTATAGGCAATTTTAAGACTTCCGGGGGCAAAAGGGGCAATTAACCCATCTTTTGTTCTCGTTCCTTCGGGAAAAAGACCAATACATTCTCCATTTTTCAAGTACTCCAAAATCTTTCTTAATGCTTTAACGGCATTTTTCGGGTCATCGCGGTCGATAGTGATACAAAACAACTGCATAGCCTCTTTGAAAAATGGTGCACCATTCAATTCCTCTTTTGCCAATAAAAATATCTGTTCTGAAATATAACCCAAAATCAACATGGGATCGAGGTAACTATGATGATTCATACAGATGATGTAATTTTCTTCAAGAGGAATCTTTTCAATGTTTTGTATCTGAGGATGAATACCACACCAGGTGAATAATTTTCTGGAAAAGGCTGGAGATCTCTTTCGTATATATCTTTGAGCTGCTTCTCCACCTTCTTTTTCTTTAATTTTAAGTGCTTTTTTCAATTGAATGTAACCGTATAAAAGGAGCATCGCAGCTGCTATAAAATAATAAATAGTATAGAAAAAAAAGGCAATTTTTTTCATTTTTCCATCTTCTCCTCTAAATGGGTTGAAACCAAAAAAACAGAAAAGGGGCAACGAAATCATTGCCCCCGATTTTCCAGCTAAAAGGTTTTACGGTGTTACTAATGCTAAGATTGCCTTGATTGAATGCATTCTGTTTGCCGCCTCATCGAAGATGACACTTCTGGGGCTATGAGCAACTTCATGTGTACATTCTTCACCATAATGAGCAGGCAAACAGTGCATAAAAATAGCCGTTGGTTTCGCTTTATTAAACTTCTCCATATCAACTTGATAAGCCAAGAATTTCTTTTTCTTTTCTTCTGCTTCAGCTTCCTGTCCCATGCTTGCCCATACATCCGTATAGACTATATCAGCATCGATGATTCCTTCATTGACATCATTTGTAACTTTTATTTCAGATCCCGTATCATATCGCTTGACAATTTTTTTTGCATCGCTGATGACATCTTCAGTTGGTTCAAATCCAGGAGCTGTAATAGCAGTTATGTGTGTCCCCATAAGTGCTGCAGAGAATAACGTTGAATTACATACGTTGTTTCCGTCACCGATATAAGCAATTTTTAAACCCTCAAAGTGTCTGAATTTTTCATAAATTGTCAAAAAATCTCCCAAAGCCTGTGTTGGGTGTTCGTAATCACATAGCCCGTTTATTACCGGCACAGTTGCATATTCTGCAAGCTCTTTAACCGTCTTGTTTTCAAACACACGTGCCATAATCACATCCACCATTCCTGAAAGTACTTTAGCTATATCTTCCGTTGTTTCCCTCTGACCTAATTTGATGTCATCCGGACCCAAATAAATACCATGACCACCTAAATGGGTCATAGATGATTCAAAGGATACCCTTGTTCTGAGTGAAGGTTTCTGAAAAATCTCAGCAAGCGTTTTGTTCTTTAAAATTTCCGGTCTTTGGCCCATATTTAAGCCTGTTTTCAATGAAATAGCCGTTTCAATAAACTGGAAGAATTCCTCCGGTGTTAAATCTTTGATACTAATTAGGTCTCTTCCCTTAAGGTTTACTGACATACCACACCTCCGTAGTTAAATTAAATTATTTGGTTCTCTCTAAGGCAACTGAGGCAGCTCCGAGGATAGCCCCCTTTTCCTTTAAATCGCTGATGATTATATCATAAGAATGAGATAAAGATGGATAGGTATGCTCATGAGCAACTTGTTTGACCTCTTCAAGAAATATATCGCTGGCTCTTGATATACCACCGGATAAAATAATCAAATCCGGATTAAATATATTAACCAAGGAACCGATACCTATCCCCAGGCCCCAGTTAAATTTTCTAACTACCAGGGTTGCCAATCGGTCTCCTTCTTTAAAAGCATCAAAAATTGCCTTTGCATCTACCGGTCCATTTCCCGAGTATTTGAACACAAGTGAATCGGGATAACGTTCTTGAAATATTTTGACCCATTCACGCATACCTGTGACAGACGAAAAAGTTTCGAGACAACCTTTACTGCCACAACTACAAACAGGGCCACTGGGATCTACAATCATATGACCGATTTCACCGCCATATCCATGTCCACCCACAATGAGATGCCCTTCAGTATATGCTCCGCCTCCTACACCGGTTCCAAGAGTAAGTACTATGAAGTTTTCTAAGCGTCTTGCAGACCCAAACCACTTTTCACCCAAAGCAGCTGCCTTCGCATCATTTTCAAGATAAGCATCATAGCCGGTACTTTCCTTAATTATTCTCACCAGTTCAACACCGTTCAATGCTGTAATATTGTTTGCATATATTATTATGCCATTTTCTCTGTCTATTGAACCGGGAGAGCCTATTCCAACTTTTACAAGCTCGTCCTGGGCAATTTCTTTAATTAAACCGATAATTCTATTACAAATCATTTCTGTTCCTTCATTTACAAGTGTTTTGGTTGTTTTTTGTCTGGTAATCTCACCACTCTCATCAACCAGAGCAGCTTTTATATTTGTTCCTCCCAGATCGACGCCTACTATCTTCATCTGCTTACCCCTTTCTCTTCAAAATCTCTATTCTAACCGATGAATAAGAATAATTATCTTCTACACTGTAATGTTCTATTTTTTCATTTTTATATCCCTTGAAGGATTCTAAAATAATCCTTCCTCCAGGCTTTACAATTCCAGTTGTATTAAAAAGCTGTTTAGCAATTCGATGGAACAACACTTCATTAAATGGCGGATCAATGAAAATGAGATCATATGTCTCAGGTGGTTTCTTTAAGAATCTTAACACATCTTTCTTGTAAATTCTAACATAATCTGAAACATTTAATCGCTGCACATTTTTTTTCAATGCTTTAATGGATTTATCCGAAATATCCACAAAAGTAACAAACGAAGCTCCTCGACTTAAGGCCTCCAATCCCATCTGACCGCTACCAGCACATAAATCCAAAAAAATCGTGTTTTTAACGGGTTGTTTTGATTCGAGAATTGAAAAAATCGCGTTTTTTACCTTAGATGGAGTATATTTTGTCCGATTATCTTCAACCAGTTGAATCTTTTGATTTTTAAATTTTCCGGAAATAATAGACAACGTTTCCATTTACTTTCACCTTATCTTGTATAACTCTCATTTTAAAAAGTTCATTTTTGGAACCAAAATCTCTTCGAGGATACTGTCAATTTCTCCACATGATTTATGAAATCTATTGATAAATGGTTTTAAATTGGATAGAAATTTAGAAAATCTTTCGAATTTAATAAAAAATGTTGTTAAAATATTTGGAACACCCAATAAAGTCTCCCCTTCAGAAGCAAGAAAAATATTGGGATAAGTTTTAGAAACAATATGATTGATCATTGCTGCAATCGCTCTGTCTTCATTTTCCGTGCTTTTTGAATTTTCAGGCATTCTTAATGAAAAAAGAACCTGCTCATCTTGAAAATCAAAACGATATCCCTCTTCTTTCCACATTTCGTAAGCCATTAAAATTTTTATAAACTTTTCTTCTGAAAATAAACCGGCTGCAGAAAATAAATTCCTACCATAAACACCTTCACGATTGAGTAGTTCCACCGTTTCACTCTTTTTACCGACCACGGAAAAGGAAGGAACGGGAAGAGGTTTTGAAAACGTGCCTAAAAACATTTTCAAACTTGATTCATTTGGTTGTGGAACATGCAAACTTCTGAATAACTCGCGATATTCTTCTAAAAATTCTTGAGGAATTGAAATCTTTTTTTGGGCAATGGCTTTTTTAGAAGTATCTTTTGTACTGCATAGACCTATAATAAACGGACCTGTTTCGGAAACATAGATAAAAAGTGTAGGAAAACCTCTTGTGCAAAGAAATAATCCAAGAAATCTTCTCTGGGTTTGTTGAAGATTAAAAAAACCCTTAAATGAATATTCAGCAATTGTGTTATTAAATATTCTTTCAAGATCCTTTGTTACTATCTTTGGACCCAGTTTAATAAATTCTTCACTCATATAAAATCCTTTTCCAGTTATACATGATTTTTAATCAGTTCCATAAAACGCTCACCGTATTTATTCAACTTTTTTTCTCCTACTCCTTTAATCTTTATGAGTTTTTCAGGTGTATTCGGTTTAAGCAAACTCATTTCTTTTAAAGTATAATCATGAAATACAATATATGGCGGTACGTTTTCTTCAATGGCTATTGTTTTTCTGAGTCCTTTTAAGGCGTCATACAATATGGGATTCTGTTTTCTCTCTGTCTTGATGACAGAAGTCTTTTTAACAACATCTTTTTCACCTTTTAACACAGCCCAAGATTTCTTGTTGAGTTTAAGTATTGGATATACACCGGTACTAACCTCCAAATACCCCTCTGCTGATAGAAAATTGATCAGGTCTCTAATATCCTTTTCCCTAAATTCTTGCATAATTCCATAAGTTGATAATCTTTCAAAGCCCTTGAGTTTGAGCTTAGAGCTTTTGGAACCTTTTAGTACCTTTGCTACTGTTGAAGCTCCATAAGATTGTTGCATTCTGTAAACACATGATAAAATTTTTTGGGTCTCAATCGTGATATCTTTTTCGATAAGATTTTCATCAAGACAATTTCTACAGTTTTGACAATCATTTACCTCCAATTCGCCAAAATATACTGAAATTGTCTTCCATAAGCATTCATGAGTGTGACAAAAATTAATCATATCTTGTAATTTAGAATTTGCTATTGCAAGCCTTTCATCGTTTAATTCTGATTTTTCTATCAAAAACCTTTGTATTCGTTTATCTATCTCACTATACAACAAATACGCTTGTGATGGTTCTCCATCACGTCCTGCCCTTCCGATTTCTTGATAATAAGATTCCAAGGTTTTAGGCATGTTGTAATGAACGATGTAACGAATGTTGGGTTTGTCAATTCCCATTCCAAAGGCGTTAGTGGCAATCATTATTTCTATATCTTCAAGAATAAAAGATTCTTGCATTTGTTTTCTTCGCTCAGGTTCCATACCAGCATGGTATTTTCCGATATTGGTTTTCTTTCGTTTTAATTGCTGGTATAATTCATCTACTGTTTTTCTGGTGGAACAATAAATAATACCCGATTCTCCATTTTTTTTGTTGATTATTTCTTCTACAAATTGCCGTTTATTCTTCCCTTTACTAACTTCTATGTAGATATTCGACCGTTTTAAACCCAGATTGAAAATC
Source organism: Thermotogota bacterium (assembly GCA_034659095.1). Classification (GTDB taxonomy): domain Bacteria; phylum Thermotogota; class Thermotogae; order MWEM01; family MWEM01; genus JASUTC01. The sequence goes on along the minus strand of JAYEGQ010000058.1, from coordinate 4,771 downwards.
TTTGGTTGATCTAACCCTAATAATTCTTTTATATCCTCTTTCACAGCTTGCGTTGCAGTGGCAGTAAAGGCACCTATTACAGGATTCCCCTTCAAGCTATCGACAAAATCTTTTATCAATTTATAACTTGGACGAAAATCATGTCCCCATTGAGATACACAGTGCGCTTCATCAACAGTAACCTGTTCAATTTCAATGGTTGATATACCCGCAAGAAAAAAAATCGTATTCAATCTTTCAGGAGCGATATACAGGATTTTGCAATCACCGTTTATGAAGCTATTTGTTCTTTCAAGTATTTCTTCATTTGATATACTGCTATTAATATACGTTGCATTGATATCCATTGATTTTAAATTATCAACTTGATCTTTCATCAACGAAATCAAGGGGGATATCACAATGCTTTTTCCTTTGAATAACAGCGCCGGTATCTGAAAACATAATGATTTTCCAGACCCAGTTGGCATAATGGCCAATACATCCTTTTTATTCATAAGGGTTTCAATAATTTCCTTTTGACCCTCTCTGAATTGTTCGTACCCGTAATATTGCTTTAAAATTGTTTTAGGATTCGCTTTTTTTACTTTTATCAATGATGAGTTGAACTCCTTAATTTAAAGTCAGCCTTTGTATTCTCTTCAGGAGATTATTTACAGACCATAATATTTAATATGTATTCATCGGTTATTTTCATTGCTTTGGAACCGATGTTCGCAAGGTTTTTGATGGTGTTTTCAATATCAATTTCGATAATGCCATCATTCTCCGATGCTCCATTCCCTTCAACGGCAAGTTTTGCCGCGAGATAAGCTGCATTGACACCTGATGCTACTTTTAAGGCACATCCTGGTTTTGCGCCATCACAAATCATACCGGTAAGATTTGCGATTAAGCTTTTCATGGACAGTATTATCTCTTCATTGCTGCCACCCATTAAATATGTCAATCCCGCTGATACACCAGTTGAAGCGGCAACTACTCCACAAAGCGCAGATAACCTCCCCAAATATGTTTTGATGTGTATCGCCAAAAGATGACTCATAGCCAAAGCTCTCAGCATTTTTTCTTCTGGGATGTGCATTTTATCAGCATATGAATAAATTGGTATTGTTGCGTTAATCCCTTGATTCCCACTTCCGCTGTTACTCATGGCCGGGAGCACGCAACCTGCCATCCTGGCATCAGCTGCGGCTGCCGTCATTGCTACAATATATGAAGATAAACAATTACCGAAATCAGGATTGTTTGCTCTCAACATCATTGTTTTTCCTATTCGAATCCCATAATCACCTATTAACCCTTCTTCTGAAATAGCCGCGTTTAATTGAACGGCCTTCTTTAGAAAAAAAAGATTTTCTATGGCCACTTTCTTTGAAAATTCTATAATCGTTTCAACATCAAGTTTGGAGTCAAACTTTTCATTCCCATTTTTTAGATCACCCGGTTCTTTTTTGAATAAAATTTTGTCATCTCGTTCAATAAGTGAAATGTTTGAATGCTCCTCTTGGATGACAACCTTGGTTTCATGCGTCATATCTTTGTTATAACATACGCATTCTACAAACAAGGGGTTTGAGTGCTTTTTTATTTCTATTTCGATTTCTTCTCTTCCAAGCTTTTCTTTTGCCCGCTTAATATGTTCAGTTGTTACATGTTTTAAAACTTCCAAGCCAAATTTTGATTCTCCCCCACAAGCTCCCAATGCAGCTGCAATGTGTAAACCCACCATTCCAGTACCCGGTATACCAACCCCCATACCATTTTTAAAAAGGTTGGGGCTCACAAAAACATGAACCTTCCCTGTTTCTTCACCAAGAGTTTCTTTTGCTTTTGCAGCTGCAAGTGCTACCGCTATAGGTTCAGTACACCCCAAAGCAGGAACCACTTCTTTTTGTAATATTTTTAAAATATTATCCATGGTCTCTTTTTTCATCTTTTTTTTCCTTTCAATTCCAATAAATTTCCTGCAATTTTTTTATTAGCAAACTTTAATAATAGTCGTCATGCAAATGAATGCATTACTTTAAAAACATGAAAATACTAATTTAAGGAGATTATTCAAAGGCATATAACCACCACAAAAGCGGACTCGGGGGTATTGTCCGCTTTTAAATGTGGGGGGGGTAATATATTTTTCTTCTTGAGGGGTTTATTTCTTTTCAGTGTTACATCATTTAGACTCTCAAAAAAGAAAAAGGTTCAAATTAACCAAATATCCTTTCGGCCCCTCCCATGTATCCCCTTAGCACTTCAGGAACAGTAACTGTCCCATCTTTGTTCTGATAATTCTCTAGAATTGCCACAAGTGTTCGACCAACAGCAAGGCCTGAACCATTTAACGTATGTAAGTATTCTAATTTATTTTCTTTGTTTCGATATCGCATATTTCCCCGTCTTGCCTGAAAATCTGTGTCATTAGAACAGGATGATATTTCTTTGTAACTTCTATATGAGGGTAGCCAAACTTCAAGGTCATAAGTCTTAGCTGATCCAAACCCCATATCACCTGTACATAGTAATAGTTTTCTGTAGGGAAGCTCCAATTCTCGTAAGATACTTTCCGCATCATTTGTTAGTTTCTCAAGCTCATCATAAGAATCTTCAGGTTTTGTATATTTTACTAATTCAACTTTCTCAAATTGATGAACTCTGATCATTCCTCGTACGTCTTTTCCATAGTTTCCAGCTTCTCTCCTAAAACACGCTGAATACGCACAGTATTTTTTAGGAAGTGAGCTTTCCTCCAAAATCTCATCTTTGTGCATCCCTGCTAAAAAAACCTCTGCGGTGGGAATTAAAAACATGTCATCGGGTGTTGTCTTATAAGCCTCTTCTTCAAATTTAGGAAGCTGACCTGTTGCAAACATCGTTCCTCTTTTTACAAGATATGGTATGTTAATTTCACTATAGTCGTTTTTTTCAGTTTGATAATCAAGCATAAAATTGATTAACGCTCGTTCTAAACGGGCAATTCGATCGGAAAGAACCACAAATCTTGCACCACTCATTTTTGATGCTCGTTCGAAATCCATCATTCCCAGTTCCGGTCCAATTTCCCAATGCGGTTTAGGATCAAAATGAAAAGTCCTAGGATCTCCCCATTTCATGATTTCTTTATTTGACTTTTCGTCTTTACCAACCGGAACATTTTCTGATGGAATATTTGGCAACTGTGAAATTAAATCTTCTTGTTTTCCTTCTGTTTCTTTTAATAGATCATCAAACTCCTTTATCTTGTTCCCTATATCTTTACTTTCTTCAATATTCTTAGCCGCTTCCTCTTTTTTACCTGCTGATTTTAACTTTGCAACTGCCTTTGACAATTGATTTCTTTTTGCCTTAAGTTCATCAGCTTTTTGTATAAATTCTCTTCTTTTCTCATCCAAGGCAATTATTTCATCAATTTGTTTTGGATCTTCATTCCTGGATTCCATTGCTTTTTTTATCTGTTGAGTATTTTGTCTCAATTCTTTCACATCTAACATTCAACTTTCACCTCTGTCATTATATTTCCATTCTCCATAAGTAATCAATTTTGTTTTTTTGTGCTTTACCTCATGCCATTTGTATTTTGCACCAAACTCTTTACAATACTTTTCAAAATAAGGGAAAAATCTCTCAATCAACAAAGGAAGATCTATTTTTCCGGTTTCTGAGAAAAGAACTAATAAAACCCTGTTTATATATGAAAATCGATCCCCTTTTCTAACCTTACTGAACAATTCTTGAGAAAATTTTTGTATATTTATCATTTCCTCAAATCCATTTTTAAAATAAACAGAAAGCAGTAATGATTTTCGATTTCGGGCGTTTAATTCATAGGCAATAATTTTTTGAAATTCTCCGATTCCCAAAAAATTGTCCTGTTTTTTAAAATCAACCGGTACTCTGATGATTTGATTATTTTTAATAATATGGGACATCATATCTTGGATCTTTGCGGGAACAGCAATGGAGAATTCATTTTCCAACCTGTTTTTAAATTCCTGATAAACTTTCAACGACTCTAAGGTCTTGTCTTTTTTATTTAAATGCTGCAATTTACTCATCACAAGTTTTTCGTTCAAAGGGGCTATACTAAAACCCTTTTCATATAGTTCTTCTATCTTATCTTCAGACTGAAAATTATCTATATCAATGAGCTCTAAAATGATACGAACCACTTTTTCCTGGTACTCTTTTCTCTTTCCTTTGGCCCAACTATAATTGCAAAAGGGTAAATAATCTCCTGTGTAAATGTCTATTGCTTCTAACAGAAAACTCTTTTTAATCTCTTGATTGTTTTGTTTTTCAGCCTGGTCAATCCTATTCTCAAAAATCTCGAAATCAAATCCGACCTCCGGTGGTTTGTTTAACCAGCATACATGAGAATTTGAACGGATGAAGAACTTCCCAAAAGACTTTTTTTCGAATATTTTATCCAACCCTTTTCTTAAATAATATAAATTTGATGATAAATTCTGCTTCGCTTTTTGCTCACTCATTTCCGGCCAAAAAATATCACATAACTCCTTTTTTTGGACCTTTCTTTCATAATTCGTTAGTAGATATTTAAAAATATCCAGTGATTTCTTTGCACCGGGAAACTCCTTTTCCGTCTCTTTTGAATTTTTAAAAAAAATAAACTGTGAAAATGTTTTTATATATCCATCGTACGATTGTTTATTGAACATTTTTGCCTCCGGAATTTCGTTTTTATTCACTTTGTGTGTTTTTGCAGATATGCTTTTAGAACTTCTAATTGTTCTTCTAATTTGATTAAAGACTT